>JALRFY010000173.1 GCA_023253625.1 Akkermansiaceae bacterium
GACCTCGGCGCGGGCGAGGGGACGCTCTCCCAACTCCTCGCGCGGTCCGCGAAAAAAGTCATCGCGATCGATAATTCGGAGAAAATGGTGGAGTTCGGATCGCAGCTTGCGAAAGACCATGGCTTTCCAAATCTCGAATACCGCCTCGGCGACATCGAGGACCCGCCCATCGATGATGCCTCGCTCGATCTCGCCATCCTCAGTCAGGCGCTCCATCATGCCGAGCACCCTACACGCGCCATCGATTCCGCCTTCCGCATGCTCAAGCCCGGCGGGCGGCTGATCGTGCTCGACCTGCTGCAACACCAATTCGAAGAAGCGCGCGAACTCTACGCCGACCGCTGGCTCGGCTTCTCGGAAAGTGAACTGGCAGCCATGCTCGAACGAGCGGGATTCACCGCCATCGAGACCATTGTCGCCGATCGCGAAAACGCTCCGCCGCATTTCCAAACCCTGCTCGGCATCGGCGTCCGGCCTTAAAACCGCAGTTTCGCCGGCTTCACCGCGTCGCGGTTCAACTTTTCACAGACCGTGCGGCACAGCTCGAACACCATCGGATCCGCGATCCGGTAAAGCACCTGCGTGCCCTGCTTGCGGCGCGTCAGCAGGCCGGCATCGTGCAGCAACTTGAGCTGCTTGGAAACATTCGCCTGGCTGGTGGTCAGGCGCCCGACGATTTCCGAAACCGTCAGCTCCCCATCCTTGAGCTCCTGGATGATCGACAGCCGGGTCACCTCGGCGAAGGCCCGGAACAAATTCGACACCCGTTCGAGTTGCCGCACATCGAGTTTCATCGGGCGGAAAACTAGCCTGGAAAATTTTTGGTTGCAAGCATGAATATGTGGCTATTTACTTATGCTGTTAACCCCAACACCCGCACCGATCCAATGAAAGTCCAAGCCAGCCAAGTCCACGACCAACTCCAATCCGGTGCCCGCGTGGCGCTGATCGATGTCCGCACTCCGGTGGAACACGAGGAGATGCACATCGCCGGCTCGCACCTGATGCCGCTCGACCAGCTCGACCCCGCGTCCGTCAAGGCGGCGACCGCCGGGGCCGACAGCTGCGTGGTGATCTGCCGCAGCGGCAAGCGCGCCGAGCAGGCGTTCCAGAAACTCCAGGCCGCCGGCTGTGAGAAGCTCGCCATCCTCGATGGCGGCGTGCTGGCCTGGGAATCCGCCGGGCTGCCGCTCGAGCATTCCTCGCGCAACCGCCTGCCACTGATGCGCCAGGTGCAGTTGATCATCGGCCTGCTCGCGCTCACCGGCTCGGTGCTGGCGCTGACGGTGCACAAGAACTTCGCGCTGCTGCCCGCATTTCTCGGCGCGGGGCTGACGATGGCCGGTGCCACCGGCTGGTGCGGACTCGCCATCCTGCTCTCGAAGATGCCATGGAACAAGGTCGGGTGCGGTGGCCGGAACGTGACCTCGTGTTCCGTGTGAAATCCCCGCTGCAAGCCTCCTGCACGTGCATTGCGCAAGCGGTGCACGCGCCGCCATGGCATCATCGTTCCTCGCCTCCAAAGGATTGGACGTGGTGTATGTGGATGGCGATTTCTCCGACATCCCCAGCGACCTGAAAGCATGAAACACACCCTTACCGCCTGCCTGCTCCTCGCCTTGCCCGCCTGCGAAAAAGCGGCACCCGCCAAGCCGTCCCCGCGTGCCGACGCCCTGCCCCTGGCCAAGGAAGCCGCGCAGGAAACCTTCGCCCTGCTCTCGGCGGAACTCGCCGCGGCAATCGAACAAGGCGGCCCCGTCGCCGCCATCCCGGTCTGTGCGGAACGCGCCGGCGAAATCACCCGCGAGGTGGCCACACGCAAAAAACTCGGCATCGTCCGTCTCAGCGACCGCCCGCGCAATCCTGCTCAGGAAGCCACCGGCGAGGACCTGGCCGCCATCGGTGATTTCCGCACCGAAATCCTGGCCGGCCGCGAACTGCGGCCATCCGTGAAAGCGGCAGCCGATCAAACCACCACCGTGCGCCTCCCGATCGTCATCAACCAGCCACTCTGTCTGCAATGCCACGGCAACGATAACGAAGTGGCCGCCGCCACCCGTGAGGCGATCGCCCGCTCCTATCCGAACGACCGCGCCCGCGGCTACTCGCTCAACGACCTGCGCGGGATCTGGAAAATCACCCTGCCGGCCGCACCCCAGCCATGAACCCGCTGGCATGACTCTCCACCGTGCAGGCAGCTGCCGCGTGTCTCATCGCCAGCCTCATTCCGCTGCACATGCTGCGCCGCGGTTTGGCGCTGCTGGCCATGCTCAGCCCGGCGTTTTTGATCCATCAATCACTTGCCTGACTCCGGTCTGATAACTTGCGGCAATTCCACGGAGCTTCCAACCATGCGCACCAATGTGTTGGACGAACCACGCTCCCCACGCTCGGTGGCGAGCAGCAGATGCGCTCCGTCTTTTTCCACATCCCATGCGGAGGTCACACCGCATGGGCGCCAACCATCGGCGAGCAGTTGATCCAACAATCCCTCGCGCCAGCGGCCGGGAATTTCCCATTCGGTGAAATGTTCCCTTGGCATGTGTTTGCGCATCCCGCGAAACGTGAAAACCTTGCGCACCCTCGCCCATGCCCGCAGGTGATGCGCCAGCGCACCGGCCACCACCAAGGCCAAACGCGCCAGCCAATGGTCATGCCCCCCATGCAGCACCCTCATCCGCGCGGTCTCGTGAATGATCGATTGATAGGCCCCGGTGCCCATCGGCCCATGATAGATCACATCGCCCTCGCAGACGCGCACCGGCACGCCATCATAGATGCAGCCACTCCATTTCGCCGCCCCGCCGCGCGTGAAACGGTGCGGGTGTTTCGCAATCAACAAGCGCTCGGCCACGCCATAGCCGTATTGCTGGCGCAGGTAGGCCCGGACATGCGTGCGGCGCTGGTGCCACACAAAGGCATCCGGCGCAAAGCCCATGCGGAATCCCGCATCATGCAGGCGCCAGCAGAAATCCACGTCGTCACCCGCCGTGTGGAACAATGGGTCGAATCCACCCACGGCCTCGAATGCCTCGCGCCTCACCGCCAGATTGCAGCCGGGCAGGTGCTCGGCCTCCACGTCGTCGAGCATCACATGCCCCGGCGCGCCCGGTGCCGCGGCAACCACCGCCTGATGCCAGTCGCGCGGCGGCGGCGGGATGTTCGGACCTCCCGCCGCAGCGAAACCTCCGTCTGTTAGGATCTTCGCCAGCCGCAGCAACCATTCACGATCCGGCTCGCAATCGTCATCGGTGAATGCAAGCACCTCACCCCTGGCCTCCCTCGCCCCGGCATTGCGCGCCGCGCTCAGCCCGCCATGCTCGAGCCGGATCAATTTCACCGCCGGAAACGACCGCATCACGAACTCCGCAGTGGCGTCCGCCGAGCCATCGTCCACCACGATGGTTTCAAGGCGGCCGTCCATCCGGCCGATCGCATCGAGGCAGGCACCAATGCGCTCCGCGCCGTTGCGGGTGCAGACGATGACCGAAAACACCGGCCCGTCCGGCAATTCGGGTGGCACCAGACCCGCCAAGGCAGCCAGCGCGGGCTTGGCGTTTCCCGCACGGTCCGTCAGCCCGAAATCCCAGTCGGTAACCTCCGCGCCATTGTTCCACCAGCGGTCGCTCCATGCATAAGCCGTGAAGCCCGCGCAGGCTTCCTGCTGGCAGACCGCCATGGCCTCGCGCAGCAATCCGGCCTGGCGGTCCAAGCCGTTGCGCCGGGAGTCGAGACCGAACTCGGACACCACAAGCGGGCGGTCGCCGGAAACATGATGCAGGCGTTTCAGATATCTCCGCAGCGCCGCCGCATCCTCCAGGTAGATGTTGAAGGCCGTGAAATCCGCATTCGCCGGCTCCAGGTATTCCGTGCTCGGATAGTTCGCGTAAGCAAAAAGCAAGCGCGGCGCGTGCCGGCGGCCGAGCGCGATCAATTCCTCCACCGCTTCCCGCACCCGTGCCGGCCCCATCCAACGCACCAGATCGGCCGGAATCTCGTTGGCCACGAAAACACCCGCCAGCGCAGGATGCGCACCGGTCTCATTCAATGCAGCCGCCAATTCCACCCGCGCCGCCGAGAAGAGCGCCGGACGCCGGAAAAAATCCTGCTGATGCCCCCACCGCAGGCCGCCGAACACCCGCAGGCCATGCGCCGCCGCCGCATCCAGAAATCCGCAATCCGGCATTTCATACAGCCGCAGCGTATCGAAGCCCGCCGCGCGGATACGGTGGAAATCGAGCGCCAAATCCGGCGGCCAGCCGCCAGGAAACGGCCCATACGTCACCGCACGCAGCACCACGCGCCTGCCACCGGCGAGAAAAAATTTCCCGTCGGTTCGCACGCGCAGGTTTTCCATGGCATCAGACACCCCGCCATGCTACGCGCCGCCGCCGAGGATTCGAATCCCAATTCCACCTGCCACAAAATTCCTTCCACAATCGAGACAGACTCTTGCCCCGGAGAGGCGAATCATCCAGCCTGTGGCGTGGATTGGCATCGTCATCCACCCGGCCCCACCTCACACCCCCATGTTACAGATCAATCCCAACCTCACCGACCTCGTTTCGGATGCCGCCGCCGGGTTAACGGCAAGCCTGGGGTCCAAGGCCACCATCACCGCCGCAGCCCCCGGCCGCGTCAATCTCATCGGCGAGCACATCGACTACTGCGACGGCTTCGTCATGCCCTTCGCGATCGATCGCTACATCGTCATTGTCGGCAGCGCCAACAACACCAAGGAAGCACGCATTGCCACCGCCATCGAGGGCGAGGCCGCCGTGTTCGATGTTTCCATTCCCCAGCAGGAAGGCGAACCAAAGTGGTCGAACTACCTCCGCGGCGTGATCCGCGGTTTCCAGGACCGCGGCCACCAGATCCCCGGTTTCGATGCCTTCATCCACTCCTCCGTCCCCGGCGGCGCAGGGCTGTCGTCATCCGCCGCGCTCGAACTCGCCACCGCCACCTTTCTCGAAGGCCTGCTCGATACCCGCCTCGACACCCGGGAAAAAGCCCTGCTCTGCCAGAAAGCGGAACACGATTTCGCCCATGTCCCATGCGGCATTATGGACCAGTTCACATCCGCCTTCGGCAAGCCGAACCGGCTCGTGCTCATCGACTGCCGCTCTGGCGAACCCGAGCTGATCCCCTTCGACAACCCCGATCTCACGGTGCTCATCGCCAACACCATGGTGCACCACGAACTCAATGACGGCGGCTACGCCTCGCGCCGCAAAAACACCGAGGACGGCCTCGCCATCCTCGGCCGCGCATCGTGGCGCGATGTCACCGCCGCCGATCTCCAGGCGAACTGGGACAAACTCGGCAATCCCATCAACCGCCGCGCGCGCCACGTGGTCGGGGAAATTTCCCGCACCATCGCCGCTGCAGCAGCACTCGCCCGCAACGACTTCGAAACCCTCGGCCCACTCATGGCCGCCAGCCACGATTCCCTGCGCGATGACTTCGAGGTCTCCTGCAACGAACTCGACATCATGGTCAACATCGCCCGCAAGATCGGCCGCAACGGCGGCGTGATCGGCACCCGCATGACCGGTGGCGGCTTCGGCGGATCCACCGTGACGCTCTGCGAATCCCGCAAGGCCACCGAAATCGCCGATGTCATGGCCAGGGAATACACCGCAGCCACCCACCTCACGCCACAGATCTTCGCCTCCCGGCCATCCCAAGGCGCGCATCTCGTCACCTGAGCCCCCCAGCGTTGCCTGCCTCCGGGGAATAAGCACGGCATGTCGTTGAACCGGAATGATTTTTCCGCGCTGAGGCAGTGCTGTTAGGGCAGAATGGATGAAAATCCGGCCTAACCCTTGATAGGAAAATAAACCATGGACAAACACAGATGAGCACTGATTAGGAGGGACTTGTGATTAATACAGCTTTCACCCCAAGGGTGAGAGGACGAGTCATTGTCACTCTTTCATTATCCGTGTGAATCCGAGTCCATGCGTGGCTCCAATTCTTTTCTAGGATCATGGCTCCGGGCCAAGGCCCGGGATGTATTTTATGGGTGCGGGTTCCTCTTGGCGAAAGCCCTTCCCTCCACCGTCTCCTCCGGCCCCGCTGTCAGCGGCGGACCTTCGTTCGACGGCATCTACGGTACTATGGCCTTATCCGACTTCCCGCAGCCGCGCATCGCCACATTGCGGCTTTGGACCCTTGTGCCGTGCTCCGGACAACCATCATGCTAGCGAGAGCTGCGGGATCTCCCAGTTCCTGCGCATGAGGCGTCCGCACGTGAAGAGGGTCTCCGACTACGCCGGTCCTGTGGATCACCCGCCATCTCGCGAAACGCAGTGTTGCCTTCCGCTTCACTTAACAAAGTCAGCGACCGGATTTCATGAATTTACTTGACATCTGGCACCTCATGCTTTAGATTTCTTCGATCTAAACCGCTTTTTTAAAAAAATGGCTCTTCAGCAAAATTTGTGGGTGAACTTTGGTTCGGGTAAATCCCCAAGCGTGTGATATAGAGATACTTGCAGCAGATCGAAGCTGCGGTAACCGTAGGCTTTTCTCATGCACAGATTGATTCGTAGGTTTAGGCCCTCAACAATGCCGCTGTTATAGAGTTTCCCGGCCTTGAAATAGTTCATGAGCAGGTCCTCGTGGTTGCGCAGCGTGCCAACGAACTTCTTCATAGGCGCGAGTTTGCTGCGCATGGCGCGGGTGCACCATTTCCTGAGGAACCAACCTGCCCACCGCGGACTGTCGTATTGCCAGAAAGCGTCGAAGGATTCCTTGAGCGCGAGCGCCCGGATGGATTTGAGGTCGTATTTGAGCAGGTCGCGCAGTTTGGTGGCCTGCCGGAGGGTGAGGTTGCTCCGGCGCTTGAGGAAACAATACCGGGAGTTCTTGAGAACGGGTTCGTAGCCCTCGGCAGCGAGTTGTTTGGCTTCCTGCCGCCTGACCTCATCGACGGCCTCGCCGAGCTTTTTGGCAATGTGGAAACGGTCGAGCACGTTGAGGGTGGCGGGCAGCATGGCGGCGATGACGTTGAGATAGGGTTTCCACATGTCGGAGCAGACGACCTTGATTCGCGCGCAGCGCTCGGTTCCGAAAGACTCGAAAAAGCTGGCGAGGGATTGGGTTTCGCGGTCCCGGATGACGCCGAGGAGGCGCTTGCGCCCGCTGTCGATCTGATAGACCAGGGTCATGTATTTGTGGCCCTTGCTGTAGGTGACCTCATCGACACCGATGGCAGTGATGTCCTCCAGATCGCGGTGTTTCAGGCCGAAATCCACGACCCATTTGACTGAACGGCAGACGGTGTCCCATGTGGTGTGGAAGCAGGCGGCGGTTTCCTTCCAACTGAGACGCCTGGCCCATGTGGCAAGGAAATGACGATAGACATCGCAACTGGCGTGCTTGCCCTGAGCCCATGGCACGGCTTCAACCTTGATGCCGCAATCGGGGCAATCCACCCGGCGCATTGTGTAGGAGAGCGAAACGGGAATGTTCCAGACGGGAATGAATTCGAACTCGCGCGGGCGGGGCATGCGGTCATATCCGGGGCAGGGTTTTCCGCAGCCGGAGCAAACGGGCTTGGAATTGGCCCTTGGAACGACCTCGGCGATGATGCGCGCCTTGTCTCCGCTTCCACTCATTCTGACGGAATGGTAAACGAAGCGCTTGAGGCGATGGACTTTGTTGAGTAGGCTCTTGAATTGAATCGGCGGGGTGCTGGTTGTTTCGTTGTAGCAAACAGACTCTGCCAGACTTCGCCGGTTCATCAATGCTTCATCCCGCTGGGCCAGCACCCGTTAAAGCCGTGGCCGCCAAATCGCATGGAAGAGAAAGTTGTCCACAACAGTCCGCTTCTCCGACGAGTAACAGACCCATTCTCGAAACGGCCTGTTGTGGACAACTTTCAAGAGCCTCACGCCGCTTCGCGGCCATTAAATAACGAATTTTACCCACAGTTTTGGCGGAAGAGGCTTATTTAGATTGGCGCTTTTCACCCATTGACCAGAGTTAGGGTCAAAGATTTCAACCGCGCTAGTGATTGAGTTGTCGTAGGCCCCACCAATTACGATGACGCGCCCGTCATCGAGCAGTGTTGCAGTGTGCCCGACTCTATTGCTTGCCATTGGAGGCATGGATAACCATTGATTTGTGATTGGATTGTAAATTTCCGCGCTATTGAGCGCGGTATAATTATTGTAAGACGTTCTGCCGCCAGTAACCAGCACGCGGCCATCTTTGAGTAACGTCGAAGTATGATCAAAGCGATTTTGATAAGACATGGATCCCGTGGCAGCCCACCCCGCCTCTGCGGGGATCAGCGCGAGCGCGTAGAAAGCAAAAAGGCATTGGAAGATTTTCATAATTGACAGGTGCTATGGTCGATA
>JALRFY010000179.1 GCA_023253625.1 Akkermansiaceae bacterium
GCAACGCCATCGAGTTTCGCGACCATGTGGCCGGAGGCGGGAGGTGGTGGGAACTTGAAGTTCATCACCGCATCCTCGCGCTCGGGCTCGGGGATGCGCACGATTTTCTCCAGCATCTTGATGCGCGATTGCACGAGCGTCGCCTTGTTGGCGGAGGCGCGGAAGCGGTCGATGAAGCGCTGGATTTCCGCGATCTCGCGTTGCTGGGATTCGTATTGCTTGCGCTGGGTCTCGCGGCGGATCACCGACTCACGCTCGAAGTAGGAGAAATTCCCCGCGTATTCCTCGGCGCGGCCGCTGGAGAAGGCGATGGTGCGGGTGCAGAGTTTGTCCAGCAGGCCACGGTCGTGGGAAATCAGGATGATGGCCCCGGGGTAGTTGAAGAGATAGTTTTCCATCCATACCTGGGTGTCGATGTCGAGGTGGTTGGTCGGCTCGTCTAACAAAAGCACTTCGGGTTCCTGCAGGAACAGTTTCGCCATTGCGATGCGCATCTGCCAGCCGCCGGAAAACTCCGCGCAATCGCGCGTGAAGTCCTTTTCCTTGAAGCCCAGCCCCTTGAGCACCGACTCGATGCGCGGCTTCATGCGCGCGGGGTCCGCGGAGTCGAGTTTGAGTTCGAGTTCGCCGATTTCCTCCAGCAACTCGGCGTAGGGCGAGGAGCGGGGGTCGAGTTTGGTGAGTTCGTGCGAGAGGCGGTCGATCTTCCCGCGCAGGGCGAGCGTTTCGCCGAAGGCGGATTCCGTTTCCTGCCAGAGCGAGCGGCCGCGGACGTGGATGCCCTCCTGCGGCAGGTATCCGGCGCGCGTCCCCCTGGGCATGACCACCGCGCCGCCGCTGGGCGGCTGGATGCCGGCGATGCACTTCATGAGGGTGGATTTCCCCGCGCCGTTGTGGCCGGCGAAGGCGATCCGCTCGCGCGGTTGCACCGTGAACGAGAGATTCTGGAAAAGCACGCGGGCACCGAACTCTACGCGCAATGACTGGACGGAAATCATCGGGCGCGGAGCTTGCACGGGTGGGCCGGTGGGTCAACCCCGCGCTCCCCATCTTTCCGCTTTCCGTGCTTTCCGGAAACCGCCACTTTGTGCCCATGGATGCGGCGATCAAGGAGCGTGTGGACGATTTCATCCGGCGCAGGGGCCTGCGGCGCACCGGCCAGCGCGACCAGATCATCGAGTCGGCGTTTTCCAGGGACGAGCATTTCACCGCCGAGGAACTGTTCGACCGTGTGCGCAAGAGCAGCAGCGATATCTCGCGGGCCACGGTTTACCGCACGCTGGCGCTGCTGGTGGAGGCCGACCTGTTGCGTGAGATCGACCTCGGCGACAACCAGACGACTTACGATCCCAACTTCCTCGACAAGCCATCGCACAACCACCTCGTCTGCATCGACTGCGGCCGGGTGGTGGAGTTCGAGGACAGCCACATCGACCTGCTCAACGACTGTGTGACGCGCCGGCTCGGATTCCGGCCGGTGCGCCAGACGCTCAAGATCGAGGCCAGTTGCGAGCAACTGCGCCTCAAGGGCCGCTGCCCAAACCTCATCGCCTCGCGCCTCAGCGGCAAACGCCTGCGCAGGAAACGCTGAGCGTTCATATCAGCAGCATGCAATCGCCGTAGCTGTAAAAGCGGTAACGCTCCGCCACCGCCTGGCGATAGGCCTGCAGCACCAGCTCGCGGCCGGCGAAGGCGCTCACCAGCATGAGCAGCGTGCTCTGCGGCAGGTGGAAGTTGGTCAGCAGCGCGTTCACCGCCTTGAACTCGTGCGGCGGGTGGATGAAGATATCGGTTTCGCCCTTGTGATGGCATTCGCCGATGCGCCTGCCACCTGCCGTGTTCCGCTTGGCGAGAGCTTCCAGCACGCGGGTGACGGTGGTGCCGATGGCGATCACGCGGCCGGCGGAGTTGATCTGTCGCGCGGTCTCCGCGCTGACCCTATATCTTTCCGAATGCATCACATGGTCGGAAACGGTCTCCGCCTTGACTGGCCGGAATGTCCCGACTCCGACGTGGAGTGTGAGGAAGGTGTGCGGAAGCTGCTCCAGCATCTCCGGCGTGAAATGCAATCCCGCAGTGGGCGCGGCGATGGCCCCCTCCTCCTTCGCATAGACGGTCTGATAGCGCTCGCGGTCCTCCGCCTCGTCGTCGCGGCCCATGTAGTGCGGCAGCGCCAGATGGCCGTGTGCCTCCATGTCCGGCGGCGTGTCCCAGCGGATCAGGCGGTCGCCGTTCTCATATATCTCCACCACCACTCCGCGCGCGCCGCCCACGGTGACTTCGCGGCCGGGCTTCATGCGCTTGCCGGGACGCACGAGGCAGCGCCAGTCGTGCGGGGACAGCCGGTCGAGACAAAGCAGCTCGGTTTTCCCGTCGTCGGAAAAAAACCGCGCGGGGATGACCCGGGTGTCGTTGAGCACGAGCAAATCGTCCGCTTGCACGAACTGTGGAAACTCGCGGAACATGCGGTGCTCGATGCGCCCTTCCGCGCGGTGGACCACCATCATGCGCGACGCAGCGCGGTCCGCCAACGGCCGCGAAGCGATGCATTCCTCCGGCAGATGATAATCATAATCACGGGTGCGTGTGGACATGCGTGACGTTCACTTCTTTTTCCGCAGGAAGGGCGGGAGGTCGAGGTCCTCGCCTTGATAGACGTTCGGGCTCTCGCCCTCGAAGCGGCCGCGCGGGGCGGAGTCGAGCGAGAGTTCGCTTTGCGTGCCGCCGGTCTTGACGCCGAGTTTGAGCTTGGGCGCATCGGTTTCACGTTCCGCGGGTTTGGAAGCCCGGGCCGGTGCGGACTCCGGGTGCTTGGATCCGCTGGAGGAGGACCATGGAGCAGTGTCCTGAGGGCGTTTCGGTGGTAGTGTGGAAAAGCCTGCGGCCTCGAGATCAAGTTTTTTGAGGCCCGTGGCCGCGTCATTCCACGGCTCATCCGGGGAATCCGCCGCCGCGGGTGCCTCGGCGGGCTTGGCGGCGGGAATTTTCTCCAATTCCTCCTCATCTTCATGGGGCATTGCGACAAACTCGGCGACCCTCACGGAGGGTTTCGCTGCGGGAGCGGATTCCACGGCAGCAATATCATTGGCTGCGGGTCTTGCGGGCTCGGGTGTGCGGGTGGTTTCGGCGAAGGGCGTTTCCTCGTCGAACAACGCGGGCGGGACGGCCGCAGCCATCGAGGTGGCCGGCGGTATCGCGGGCTCGGCTGGCGGGACCACGGGCTGCGGAAGGATGGCGGCCGGCGCGGGCTCCACTGCCGGATCTTCCTCGACTACGGGATCCGTCGCAGCGGCGGCCGGGGTGAACCCCTGCGAGGGATCGAGCAGTGGGTTGTCATCATGGGACGCGCGGCTGATCGAATCGCGCGGGGCCGTCGCGAGCGTGCCCTCCGGCAGCGCGCTGATGAGCGTGATGGAAAGTGACTCGCCCATCGTCGGATCGATCGCCGCGCCGAAGAGGACGTGGGCTTTTTCCGGGACGTGCTTGCCGAGGTTCTGCATGAGCAGTTCCACCTCGAAAAGCGTGAGATCCTCGCCGCCGCAGAGATGCACGATGACCGTTTGCGCGTCCTTGAGGAGCGAGCCTTGGTCGAGCAGCGGGCTGGCGAGCGCGGCGCGCAGGGCCTTCGCGGCTCGGTCCTTGCCGGTGGCGATGCCGGAACCGAACAGGCAGCGCGAGCGGGTGGTGCGCAGCGCACTCATCAGGTCGTCGAGTCCCACGTTGATGAGTCCCGGGCGGATGACGAGGCGCAGCACCGCCTTGATCGCCTCGCGGATCATGTGGTCGGCGGCGGTGAAGGCCTCGTGGATGCCCTGCTTGGCGAGCACGAGTTCGCCCATGCGGTTGTTGTCGAAGGTGACGAGCGCGTTGGAAAGCACGGCCAGTTCGTTGAGCGCGGTCTCGGCCTGTTCGCGGCGGCGGCGGCCTTCGAAGGCGAAGGGCATGGTGGCGAACACGACGACGAAAGCGCCTTCCTCGCGGGCGATGCGGGTGACGATGGGAGCCGCGCCCGAGCCGGTGCCGCCTCCTAGTCCCACGCAAAGGAAAACGATGCGCCGGTCCTTGAGTGCGGCGCGCAGCGCTTGTTCCGCCTCGAGCACCGCCTGGTGGCCGAGGTCCGGATCACCGCCGGTGCCGAGGCCCTTGGTGAGGTTTGTCCCGAGCTGGATTTTCTCCGGTGCCAGGCACGACCCGAGTGTGCGGATGTCGGTGTTGAGCGCGAGCAGCTCGGCACCCTCCATGCCGTCCAAAGCGATGCGCTCGAGCATGTTGGTGCCGGCACCACCGAGGCCGATGATTTTGACGGATGAGACGGGTATGGTTTTCTGCGGATCGCGCGAGTAGGGAATCATGGAATGGGTGGTTATTGGTTATGGGTTAAAAGTCGAAATTTTTTGAGCCGGGCTGGTCAGGTTCTGTTCCCAATAACTCATAACAAATATCTTTTAACCTGAGTTTCTCACCGGCCGAACGGCCAGAACATGCGGGCGAGTTTGCCGAGCGGGCCGGGCGGAGTGGCACGCTCGGTTTCGATAATCTGCGCGTAGCGGATCAGCCCGATCGCGGTGGCGTAGCGGGGGTCCTTGAAATTTGATTTCACGCCGCTGATTTCCGGCAGCTCGGGACGGTAGATATCGCGGCCGAACACCTCGAAGGCGAGCTCGCTGAAGCCGCGCATCATGCTGGTGCCGCCAGTGAGATAAATGCCAGCGCCGATCGATTCGATGGAACCTGCGGGCAACTGGTGCCGGATGAGATGCAGGGTTTCCTCCAGCCGCTGGCGGATCACTTCGTTGAGCACGCCGCGGGAAACCTCGACTTCGGCGAAGCCGCGGTCGTCGGTGAGCTTGGCGTTGCCGAGGGAGCGTGCCGGCTCTCCGGAGGCGTCGCCCTCGGTGATCTTGAGCCTCTCGGCCTTGGAAAACGGCAGGCCGGTGACGAGGTGGATGTCGTTGGTGATGTGGTCGCCGCCCACCGGAATGCAGCCGGAGGCGGTGATCACGCCGCCGAGATAGAGCGCGAAGTCGGTGGTGCCGCCGCCGATGTCGATGATGAGGGCGCCGCGCTCGCGGGGTTCGCGGCCCAGCGCCATCTGTGCGGTGGCGATGGGGGAGAAGACGACGTCGTCGAGTTCCAAGGGCATTTCACGGACCAGCTTGATGCTGTTCTGGATGCGCGTGCCGATGCCATGGACGATGTGGAAATCGACTTCCACGGTCTTGCCGTAGAGGCCGACGGGCGAGGTCGAGTGTTCGAGTCCGTCGAGCCAGTAGTTGCGGGTGATGGGATGGAGATAAAAGTGGTCCTGCGGGATATGGATGTCGCGCGCGATGGTGCGGGCCTCCTCGACATGTTCGGGGGCGACGACCGGTTCGCCATCCGGCAGGCGGAAGGTGCCGCGGTTGTTTTCACCGCGGATGTGCGCGCCGGTGATGGCGAGATATACGCTGCCAATCTCGACATCGCTGGCATCCTCGGCGCGGGCAAGCGCGTCTTTGAGGCAGGCGCGGGCTTGGGAGAAATCGTGGATCTCGCCCTTGCGCACGCCGGCGCTCTTGGTCTCGCCGATACCGAGGATTTTCACCGCGCTGTCCGCCTTCACCTCGCCGACGACCAGGCAGGTCTTGCTGGTGCCGATCTCGAGTCCAACGTGGATTTTTGTGCGACGTGCCATGGGTGGTGGAAACGTGTCAGTTGCGGTTGAGGATGGTACCGAGGTCGCGCTCGCGCTTCGGGCGGTTGTCGCTGGCGGCGGGCGGGGAGACGATGATCGCGCGCGGCGGCCCGGTTTCCCCGCGCACGGTGATGGGGATGTTGTATTTGGGAATCAAGTTGATGGTTTCAATCACATATCCCTTTTCTGCGGCGTGATCGAGCGCGTCGCGCAGGCTCCGCATCTGGCGCTCGTGGTCGCCGAGTCCGAAGGTGGCGCACGTGCCCTGGCGGGTGACAAGTTCGAGCGACCATTCGTTGGCCTTGCGGATGGACTCGATCCAGCGGGCGGCTTCCGGATCTGCGGCGCGGGCGGCGTCGAGCAGGCGCAGGCAGTGGGCCAGCGCAGGATGTTCCACCTTGCGGCCGATGGCGGGCGGCGGGCCTGCCATCTCAATGACCGGCAGCGCGGCGGCCTCCTCGAGTTGAAGTTCCGGGCACGGATAGGCGATGCCCGTGTCATCGACCAGCAAGCCGCCGGCCACGCGGGGGTCGCTGGTCCGTTCACCGCAGCGCAGCCATGCCTTGGGCGTGCGCGCGGTGATGCGGACCATCAAGGTGCCGGGAAGATGCCGATCGACCCGCGCGTCGATGACGGCCGGGAGGCCCATCAGTTTTTCCGTGGCCTCGCCGGCATGGATCACGAACAGGCTGGGGTCGGCGGTGAGGTCGATATCGAGAAACCCGACCAATCCCGGCTCGTCGATCACCGGGTTGGGATTCAGGTCGATGACCCTGAGGCGGAAATCCGGATTCTGATAGAACGCGTGGTGGATGCCGCGCCAGACTCCCCAGCCGATGCCGGTGAGCACGGCCGCGAGGCAGGCGAGCTTGGCAAGCACCGCGAAGAACCGCAGCAGCCCGAACCACGCGATGCGCGGCGACATCACGCGGACTTCCAGCACGTTGCGGTGATGCAAGCGGCGGTTGGCGGTTTTGCGTTTCATAAGTTCAGAGTCCAGATACCGGGGACCAGAGGAAGGGGAGCTGCGCCCGGGGCTTTGGCTTATCCGGTTTCCCGAAGTTGATACGATTGTTCGGCGATGGTGAGGCAGAGCATGGGGAAATCGATGCCGGCGGCAGCGGCGGCCTTGGGCAGCAGGCTGGTTTCGGTCATGCCGGGGATGGTATTGGCCTCGAGCACGAACGGTGTCCCGTCGGCGCGCAGCAGGACATCGACGCGCGAATAAACTTCCAGACCGAGCGCGCGGTGCGCGGCCAG
>JALRFY010000221.1 GCA_023253625.1 Akkermansiaceae bacterium
GAGAGGGGTTCGTCCAGCAGCAGAACCTTGGGCTGCGGGGCAAGCGCCCGGGCAAGCGCCACGCGCTGCTGCTGACCGCCGGAAATCTGACTGGTTCGGCGGCCGGCCAACTCCTCCATGCGCACCAGTTTCAGCATCTGCGAAACACGCGCCTCGATCTCCGCCCTTGGCTTGCCCAGCATCTCGAGGCCGAAACCGATGTTCTGCGCCACCGTCATGTGCGGAAACAGTGCATAGCTCTGGAACACGGTATTCACCGGCCGCTTGTAGGGCGGCAGAGGAGCGATGTTTTCGCCATAGAGCAGGATTTCGCCCTCGGTCGGGAAATCGAAGCCGGCGATCAGGCGCAGCAATGTCGTCTTGCCGCAGCCCGATGGGCCCAAGAGTGTGAAGAACTCGTTCTCGCGGATCGACACGGACACATCATCGAGCGCCTTGACAACGTCCTGCCCGGCTCCCTGGAATTGTTTCGTGACACCTTTTGCTTCGATCGCGGTCTGGCCAGATGCCAAAATCGTTCCTCCCCGCACATTTCCATGTGCTTGTTATGATTCATCCTATGCCGGGAAATGCCGTCTTGCCAATGGGTTCGATGGCAAGTCCCGGTTGACGCAAAGGGAGGGCGTCAGATCGACCAGCCGCCGTCGATCACGAAGGTCTGGCCGGTCACGAAGGCCGCATGTTTCAGGTGACTCGCGCCAAGCTCAACGTCACCGCTGCCGACCACATCTCGGCGGAAGCCAAACTCGCCACTATCAACGCACTCGTCTGCACCCGCTGTGGATACGGCCACCTCGGCAAACCCGAAGATCCCGAACCAAAGGACCATGTTTGCGACCACTGCGGCGAACCCTTCACTCCCGAGAGCCGGGTCAATGAACTCTACCGCATCGAGACGGTGGAGACCAAGGTCAGAGAGCGGATCTCGGTCAACGACGAGGAGCGGCAGCGCCAGGGATACGACATCATCACCACCTACCGCTTCCTTCCCGGTCCAGGTGGCGGCCCGGAGAAGGAGGAGGCGGATGTCACCACCGGTAACCGGGTTATCGCCAGGCTCACCTATTCGCAATCCGCCTCGCTCTGGCGCATCAACCGCGGGTGGACACGCCGCAAGGACAAGAATCAACTCGGCTTCCACATCAACCCGCTCACCGGCCAATGGAGCAAGGAGGAGCCCGATGGCGAGGAAGATGAGAACGGTGAAGCGAAGGAGAACAAGGTCGCCTCCCAGCGCATCGTTCCATTCGTTGAGGATCGCAGGAACATCCTCATCGTTACGCCACCTGAAAATACCATGGAAAAGGAGGCCATGGCCACGGCCCAAGCGGCCCTGAAACGAGGCATCGAGCAGACCTTCCAGATCGAGTCGGCGGAACTCATCGTCGAAGCCTTGCCCTCACCCGGCGACCGCCGCTCGCTGCTGCTTTACGAAGCCGCAGAGGGCGGAGCCGGAGTGCTCAGCCGCTTGGCCAGCGATCCTTCACAGCTCGCCCAGGTTGCCCGTGCGGCCCTCTCTCTCATGCACTACGAGGTTACCGATGGCCCCGTGTCGTCTTCAGTCCTCAAGGATATGGCGGGTGCGGAGGCCGGCTCCGGTGCCATCCCTTGCGAGGCGGGCTGCTACCAGTGCCTGCTTTCCTATTTCAACCAACCGGATCATGCGATCATCAACCGGCGGAACGCGGAGGCTGTGAGTTTCCTCGCGGCGCTCGCCAACGCCACCGTTCAGCCCTTGCAGCGTGTGAAATCCTCCTCTGTCCAAGATTGCGATAACAACGTTACCACACCTCTCGACCAGTGGCTCGCAACCCTCTCCAGCCAGGGTCTGCGCCAGCCCGATAAGGTGAAGGTCCCGGTCAACGGCGGCGAGGCCCATGCCGATGCCCTCTATCAGGCATCGAGGGCCCTGGTGTTTCTTTCCCCACCCACCGAGACGGTTTTCGCATACGCCCGGGATCGTGGATTCACTGTGATCACCTTCCCATCAGATGCTTCAAGCTGGCCGGACCTCTTTGCGCAACACCCATCCATCTTCGGAACTTCCCCCGCTAATTCATGACCGCATCCACCACCGAGTTTTCACCCGGAGCACTCGTCCGCGCCCGCGGGCGGGAATGGGTCGTTCAGCCAGGTTCCACCATTGAAGCCCTTTCCCTGCGCCCGCTCGGCGGCTCGGAGGAAGACATCGCCCTGATCCTGCCGGATTTGGAAATCACTCATCCCGAACCCGCCGTCTTCCCGTTGCCGGACCCTGCGCGCCACGGCAGCCACCAGTCGGCCACTCTGCTGCGCGATGCCATCCACCTGAAACTCCGTAATGGTGCCGGCCCATTCCGCTCGTTTGGCAATATTGCCGTAGAGCCCCGTGCCTACCAGTTGGTTCCTCTCCTCATGGCACTGCGCCTGCCGGTCGTCCGCCTGCTCATCGCCGACGACGTCGGCATCGGTAAAACCATCGAGGCCGGCGTGATCGTGCGCGAGTTGCTCGACCGCGGGGAAATCACCCGCTGCGCGGTTCTTTGCCCGCCCCACCTCGTCGAGCAATGGCAGGCGGAACTGGAAAACCGCTTCCACCTCCGCGCCATTGCACTCACTTCGGCCAGCGCCAACCGCGTCGAGCGCAACCTGCCACCCGGAGTCGGCCTTTTCGACCAGCATCCCTTCGTGGTCGTCAGCCTCGACTACATCAAGAGCGAGCGGCACCGCGAACACTTCCTCTCCATTGCCCCGGAATGCATCGTCGTGGATGAGGCGCACACCTGCGCCGCAGCAGGGCTGGGGAAACAACTCCGCTACGAGTTGCTGGAGAAACTCGCCGCTGGCGACGACCGCCACCTGATCCTCCTCACTGCCACACCTCACTCCGGCGACAACGACGCCTTCTACAACTTGCTGTCCCTCCTGCGCCCGGAATTCTCCCGCCTCCGCGACGACAAGGGCGAAGCCACCAAGCAGGGCCTGCGCGACGAGCTCGCCCGCCACTTTGTCCAGCGCCGCCGCAAGGACATCGAGGAATGGCAGGACACCAGTATCTTCGCCCGTCGTTTCACCACCGAGATCACCTATGCCCTCACCGGTGCTTGGGGCGATTTCTTCGACAACGTCCGGGAATACTGCGTTGGCCTCGCCACCCGTGCCGAGGAGTCTCAAGGCCAGCAAGCGCGAATGATCTGGTATGCCACGCTTGCCCTGCTGCGCTGCGTTTCCTCCTCGCCCGCTGCCGCCGTGCGCGCCCTCACCACCCGTCTCGACGGATCGCTCGAAGTGGTTGAGGAATCCGAAGATGGCGAAAAAGACGACCGCCTCTACGACGGCCACGCCGGCGAACTCACCCAAAGCGACCTGGAGCCAGCCGCGGCGATGGACGAAGAATCCACCCGTCTCAAGCAACTCATCGCCACCGCGGAAAAACTCTCCGGCACCAAGGGTGATCCCAAGCTCGCCGCGCTCGTAAGCCACCTCCGCCAGCTCCTCAAGGATGGTTTCCGCCCCGTGGTCTTCTGCCGCTATATCGCCACCGCGCAATACGTGGCGGAGCATCTCAACGCAGAGTTCAAGAACGCCACCGTTGAAGCAGTCACGGGCGAATTCTCGCCAGAGGAACGGGAGCAGCGCGTCGAGGCACTGGGCGAGGCCGATATGCCGGTCCTCGTTGCCACCGACTGCCTCTCCGAGGGGATCAACCTACAGCACCTCTTCACCGCCGTCGTCCACTACGACCTCGCGTGGAACCCGTCCCGCCACGAGCAGCGTGAGGGCCGCGTGGACCGCTTCGGCCAGCAGGCCCCGGAGGTCCGCGCCACCATGCTCTACGGCCAGGACAACCCGGTCGATGGCTTCATTCTCAACGTGATTCTCCGCAAGGCGGAAAAGATCCGTCAGGAACTCGGTGTGCTCGTCCCTCTGCCCGCCGACGAGCAACGCATCAACCAAGCTCTCATCAAGGCCGCCCTCATGAAGGGCACGCGAGGCCGCAATTACCAATCCGAGTTCGACTTCAATGAACTCGATGACGACCTCGCCACCCTCGACACCCACTGGGAGGATGCGATGGAAAAAGCGAAGGCCAACCGCACCGTCTTCGCCCAGCGCCGCATGCGCCCCGAGGAGGTCCTGCCCGAATGGGAAAAGCAGAAGGCTCTGCTCGGCGGTTCCGAGGAAATCCTCCGCTTCGTCCGTAACACCTGCGCACGCCTCAATTCCCCGCTGGAGCCTTACAAAAAAGTCGCTTGGAAACTCCTGCCTCAGCACCTCCCGCAAGCCCTGCAGGAGCGCCTATCCTTGGAGGGCATAACCAAACCGCTCCCCATCTTCTTCGATCCGCGGACCTCCGTCCCCGGAGCCCGTCACGTCCAGCGCACCCACCCCATCGTCTCGCTGCTCGCCGACACCCTGCTCGAAGACTCGCTCTCCGGAACGAATCACCCGCTCGCCGCCCGCTGCGCCGCAACCGTCACCGATGCCGTCGATGTCGTCACTTCCCTCTTCGTCCTGCGCCTGCGCCACCAACTCACCACCCGCCGCCGCGACACCACCCGCACCCTCATGGCCGAGGAATGCGTCACCCTCGCCGTCGCCGGCAGGCAAAATCCCAAGTGGCTCACGGATACCGACCTTACACCGCTCCTCGCCGCCGAACCCGCCGCCAACCTCTCCGAGGACGCCGCTACCCGCCACATTCAGGAAACCCTCGACTTCCTACAGGCCCAGACCTCCTACCTCGAAACCCTCGCCCAGGACCGCGCCTCCGCACTGCTCAACGATCACCGCCGCGTCCGCGAAGCCGCCCGCGACATCGGTAGCTACGATGTCACCCCCTGCCTCCCCGTTGACGTCCTCGGCGTCTACGTCCTCCTTCCCGCCGTCCTTTGAATGAAATACCGGATCTACATTGATGAAGTCGGCAATCCGGATCTCGGCTCATCCGAGAGGCCGAACGAACGCCATCTCAGTCTCACCGGTGTCATCCTTGAATTGGGATATGTCGATTCCGTGGTTTTCCCGCAGATGGAAAGCCTCAAACGGAAGCACTTTGGTTCTCATCCCGACGAACCCGTGATCCTGCATCGGAAGGAACTGGTGGGTAAAAAGCCACCGTTTCATGCCCTGAAAGATCCAGATGCCGAGCGACGCTTCAACGAAGAACTGCTGGACCTGATGCGCACCTTGGATTTCACCGTCATCACGGTCGCAATCGACAAGCTCGATCATAAGAACCGCTACTCGGTCTGGCGCTTCGATCCTTACCACTACTGCCTGCGCGTGATGTTGGAACGCTTCGTGCCCTTCCTGGAAGAAAGGCACTCACGGGGCGACGTGATGGCGGAAAGTCGCGGCGGCAAGGAGGACATGCGTCTCAAAAGGAGCTTTGAGGAACTCATACTCAAGGGCTCGGACTTTGTGGAACCCCAGCGCTTCCTCTCCGCTCTCACGAGCCGCCAACTGAAGGTCAAACCCAAGGCAAACAACATCGCAGGCCTTCAGATTGCCGATCTGATCGCTCATCCGAGCTTCCGCTCCATGCTGGCGGAGAGGGATGACGAACCCATGTCCGCTCCATTCGGGCGACAGATCGTCGAAATCCTCAACGAATCAAAATACCACCGCTCGAAGTTCGGCAAAATTGAAGGCTACGGCCGCAAATGGCTCCCATGAAAACCTCGTCAACAGACCAAAAAAAAAGCGCCCCGAAGGGCGCCGAAGGCTAGGCCTTCCACCTCCAGGACTCTGGATTGGCAATAGCGAACCACCGGATCCCGCCCACGTCAAACTCCAATTCCTAACCCACTGCTCACTGATCACTCGGCACTCCCACCCATGTCCCGCCGCCGCAAATCCTCCGACACCACCCCGTTCGATACCCTCAGGCTCGAAGGCTCGCTCTTCGTGCCCGAGCTGCTCGAACGAGCGGCCAGCGGCGACGCCACCTTACAGAAGGAAACCGACTACGCCATCCCCAAGGGCCTCAAGCTCCACGACGAATACGGCCGCGCCTTCCGCATCGCCACCGCCACCTGGCAATCCTTCGCCCCGCAGACCGCTCGCGCCGATCTCGATGCCGCCGTCGTCACCCGCGCCTTCGCCGTCGATTTCCTCCGTCAGTGCCTCGGCTACACCGACCTCACCCCGCTCGTCGCTCCCATCCAGCTCGGCGATCGTGGTTTCCCCGTCACCGCCCATGCCCACGGCGGACGCCTCCCCGTCATCATCGCCCCACACCACATCGGCCTCGACGATCCCGATCCCCGCTTCGCCATCATCGGCTCAGGATCAAAGAAGAAATCCCCCCACCAGCTCGCCCAGGAATTCCTCAACGCCACCCGCCACCACCTCTGGGCCATCGTCACCAATGGCCGCGCCCTCCGCCTCCTCCGCGATGCCGAAACCCTGACACGCCCGAACTTCCTCGAATTCGACCTCGAAACCATCCTCCGCGAAGCCGAGGACCGCTACGCCGACTTCTCCGCCCTCTGGCGCAT
>JALRFY010000270.1 GCA_023253625.1 Akkermansiaceae bacterium
TGATTCCCTCGACCGCGGTGCGGGCGCTCACCCATTCGTCCATGGCAGCGGCAAGCGTGACGCCGAACCGTTTGGCCAGCCCTTCGCAATAGCGGAGGATTTCCAGATCGCGCCTGGTGGCCTCGTCGCCTGCCGTCCATCCGTTTTGCAGACGGACGGTCGTTTGCTGGGCGATCATCTTGGCCTCTTCCATGCAGGCGAATGTGCGGGTCCTCCGACGCCCGCCCTCCTTCCACGCAATGGTGAATTGGTCGTATCCATCCTTGCGGGTGATGGTGTAGATTTTGACCGTCGTGGGACCGCTACCGATTTCCACGACACTGCTGCGGCGTTTTCTTTTCCGGTTCATGCCCCCCGGATGCCGAGTCAACTTGTGTGGAATTGTGTGTGGAATTTCTGTCCCGGCAGCTTCTTGATTCTTGTAATTGATTGATTTCGAGTCTATTGATGCACCGTTCCCACCCTCTCCGCCATCCGGTCTGTCGTGACCGATTGTGCGTCTTTATTCGTATTCATGGGCCATTCTGGGTCAGTGGTTTCTCTCGGTGTTGCATAGTTGACCATCTTGTACGGTCAAAAAGTTGGAAATCCGTTGGAAATCGCACCGATTTCTGTCGCGGATTCTGAGTTTGAACCCTTTGGGCATCACGGCTGATTTCCAACGTCATCCATTCAGAATCTGGCGGGGTGCCTGCCTATTTCAAGATCCGAGTGGTGAAGGTAGCTTGCTCCTCCTGAACGCGGGGCTATCATCAACTCGGAGGGGCTGTCGAAACCAAGCGGAGCTTAATGGGTTCGCATCGGATATGGGTCGTTTTTACTCGCTCGAGATGCCAAAAAGCAGCAAGAGGCCCCGGTCCAAATTCTTCAGCCTCGGCAGCCGCAAGAGGAGCTCCTACTTTATTGATGCTTAACATTCAAGAAATTTGTGACTTGCTACGTCCCTATGTCGTCATCTGAATTGATGCATTTTGTTCGTCTCGCGTTACTGATTCTCCTTTCAGGCTATTCCACTGCGCCCGCTCTCGATTTGGTGCCTCTTGTTTCCGGCGGGCTGGCACGGAATTATCATCGCTACGTTCCGGCTTCGCTGCCGCCAGGGCCGCGGCCGCTGGTGATTGCGCTGCATCCGTCGTTTTCAAATAGCCTGGCGTTTCACAATACGGCAACGTCGGCGAGTTGGGATGCGGTGGCGGACAGCGCAGGCGTTTTGGTCGTGTACCCGAATGGAACCAGCAAGGCGTCGTGGAATGGCACGGGCACGCCGCCGCTTACCTACCCGGACGATACGACGCTGGCGTGGAATTCTTTCAGCTACACCGATGCCTCGGGCATGTCGGTGCCGGGGACGGGCGTGGACGACATTGGGTTTCTCGCGGCGGTCATTGATGACATGGCGGCGAATTACAATGTGGATCGCGACCGCGTGTATGTGACCGGCTTCTCGAATGGCGCGATGATGGCGAATACGCTCGCGATTGCGCGGAGCGATCTCATCGCGGCGAGCGGGCCGGTGTCGGGCGGTTGGGTGGATGCCTACTCGGGGCCGAGTGCTGCGGCGCGGCTGTGGCCGAAGCATCCGGTGCCGACGTGGATTTGGCGCGGCTCTGCGGAGGACACGCTGCCGCAGACCGGGAGCTACGATCTCGACAATGGCGGCGCGGGCGATGGCACGGCGGGCACGAGCCGCGCGGTGCAAGATCCGAATCAGCGCGCGTGGTGGATTTCGCGGAATCAAACAGTGGGCACGCCGATTTTATCCACGACGACGGTGCAGAGCGGTTCGCAGACGCGGACTCTGAATCACGAGCGATACACCGGCGGCTGGCGCGGCATGGAAGTGCGCTACACGACGGTCGTCGGCACGTCGCATCAGTGGCAGCCGGGCGCGACGGAAAATCTCTGGGCATTCTTCAATCAATACACTCGCGCCAACTCCGTGCCACGTGGGCAGCGTGCGTGGCAGTTCGCGGGCAGCGGCAGCGAAGTTATCCGCGGCGCGACGGTGGATGCGGCGGGCACGTGGTATGTCGCGGGGACGTTCACTGGCACGGCTACGTTTACGGGCGTGACGGTAACCTCGGCGAGTGCGACGGCAGATGATATCGCGGTGGCGGCCATCGGCGCGGATGGAGCGACGCGCTGGGTGCGCACGTTTGGCGGCGCGGGCGACGACAAGGTGTATGACATCGTTGTGGACGATGCGGGCCGCGTCGCGCTCACGGGCTGGTTCTCTGGCACCGTGGCGTTTGGCAGCACGAATCTGATCGCGACGAGCAGCAGCGACACATTTACCGCCGTGCTCGATCCTGCGACTGGCAATGTCGTGTGGGCCACTGCGGCAGGCGCGACGAGTCTGGATGGCGGAAATGAAATCGCCGCCGATGGCGCGGGAGGATTGCTCGTGGTGGGTAACAGCTTTGGCGCATTCACGACTCCGCCGCTGCCCAATTTCGGCAGCCAGGATGCGAACGTGCTCGCCTACACGAGCGGCGGCGCGTTGCGTTGGGCGATGACGGTGGGCGGCACTGGCAATGATCAAGGACGCGGCATCGCGGGCGATGGTACGGGTGGCGGAGTCGTCGCGGTGACTGTGACTGGCAGCGTCACGATCACGAAGGCCGACGGCACCACGATCACGAGCGCACCTGCGGGAGGCTCGGCGGGAAACGACATTCTCATCATTCGATTCGCAGCGAACGGCAGCATCACCTGGACAAAACGCTACGGCGGCACGGGCGACGATCATCCGCGCGGCCTCGGCTACGATGGCAATGGCAACATCGTCTTTAGCGCCGTGGTGACGGGTAGCGTGGATCTGGGCGGCATCAGCGGCGGCGGCGCTGGCGGTGCCGATGTCGTTTTTGTGAAACTCGCATCCAACGGGACGACGCTGTGGGTGCGCACACTCGGCGGCGCATCGAACGAGGAGGGCGCGGAGATCGAAGTGCAGCCGGACGGCTCGGTGTGGTTCGTCGCGGATACGTTCAGCACGGCCATCACGCAGCCAAGCGGCTTGCTCACCGATGTATCGCAGGGCGGACGCGATTTGCTGTTCGGTCGTCTGCTTGCTGATGGCACGTGGTCATGGCTGCGTCGCGCTGGCAGCACTGGCGATGAAGTCGCGTATGCGCTTGCGGTGAATCGCAAACGCGACGCCGCGATGCTCGTCGGCACTTTTCAAAACACCGCGATCTTCCCCGGCAGCGGCGGCAATCTCAGCCTGCGCAGCGCAGCCGCCGTGGACTCCTTCGACGTGCTCGTGCCGGCGAATCCTGCGGATCTTCCCGCGATGCCAGCGATCGCATTGAAGCCGACTTTGACCGTGACGTACGGAGCGACGATCGATCTCACGCCGACGATTGATTCGACATGGTTCGGTATCACAGCTTCAGGTTTGCCGAGCGGGTGGAGCGTCGACGCGATTACGGGCCGAATCACCGGAACCGCGTCTACCAGTGGAACTCTCACCGTGACACTCACCGCTACGAATGAATTCGGGGCATCGCAAGCCTCGACCGCGATCACTGTGCTTACGCCGATCGACACCTGGCGGCTGGCAAATCTCGGCACCGCCAGCAACAGCGGCGACGCCGCGGACAACTCCGATCATGATGGCGATGGCCTCACGAATGCGCAGGAATACGTCCTCGGCACCGATCCTAAAACCGCGACGTCCACACCGCTCGCGATCACCGCAGGTGGCGCAGGCACCACCACGCTCACCTTCACCGCAGCGCTCGCGACCGGCCCCGGCTACACCGGACTCACGCGCATCTACGATGTGCAAACGACCACAGACCTCGCAAATCCCTCAAGCTGGCAGCCGGTGAGCGGCTACACCGGAATCGTTGGCAACAATCAGGTCATCACCATCACCCAGCCGATGGATGTTCCGCTCAGATTCTATCGGCTCAGCATTCGCCTTCAGTGACGAATTTCTCGCCATGCTCCCGAATTTCTTCAATCTCCACACATGCCTTGCGATGAAGACGGTCTCGCTCCACTCGCAGCCAGCGCTGCCGCTGGCGATGAGGCTGCCGCGCGCGAATTGGTGGAGCTGTTGCATCCACTGCTCTGGCGCATCGTCCATGCTCATTTACCGAGGCGCACGGATCCCGACGACCTCATCCAGGAGGTGTTCGTGAAGATGTTCACCCGGCTCCATCAATACCGCGCGGAAAGTCCGTTCACCCACTGGGCCTCGCGCATCGCAGTGACAACCTGCATGGACCGGCTGAAACATGAGCGTCGTCGCCCCGAACTTCGCCGTGCTGATTTGAATGAGAAAGAAGCCCGCGCTTTCGAGCAGATGATGAGCGGCACCGCCCAACCGGACGCCCTTGAGGTGGTGGCCGCACGCGAACTTGCGGACCACCTGCTCGATCTGCTGTCGCCCGAAGATCGCGCCATGCTCCGCTGGTTCGATCTCGATGGCGATTCCATCTCCGACATCGCCGCGCGCATGAAACTCGGCGAGTCCGCCGTCAAAATGCGCGCCTCCCGCGCCCGCCAAAAACTGCGCGCCGAAGTGGAGGCGCTTCGCGCGAAAGGATTGCTATGAAACCGAACGAGAGCAACACACCGCACTTCGACTGGGACACGCTCGCGCAGGCCGCGCAACGCGCCCCGCGCCGCGATGCGCCGCCCGCGCCCTATGGGCTAGCCACACACGTCCTCTCACTTGCGCGTGAGCAGCGCTCCGTGGAATCGCTGTGGTTCTCATGGTGCCTGCGCGTCGCCCTCGCCACCTTTGCGCTCTCCGTCATCCTCCCTTTTGTCCTACACCTCAACCACAATGCCGAGTTCGTGACGAACTCCGGCGTCGAGGCACAGATCGAAGAACTCGTATTCGCGCCATGAGCACACTTTCCCTTACACGTTGTAAAATCTTCGCCACGCTTCTCGTCGTGGCGGCCTCCGCCGGGTGGATCGGCGGCATGCTCGGCTGGAAGTGGCGCGAGCAGCGAATCACACAGGAACGTCGCGACCAAAGCAGCATCCATCTTCTGTATCTGCGGCGACTGGAGGAAGCGCTTCATCTCACTCCCGAGCAGCGTGGGCGGATTGCTCCGGTGCTCGATCAGGCCAGTGAACGCACGCGCAGACTCAGCGCGCAGGTTGCATCCGACGCCGCTCGCATCCGCGAAGACATGCGCGCCGCCATCATCCCCTTGCTCACCGCCGAACAGCGCGCAAGTTACGAGAAGTTTGAAGCCGACCGCGAAGCGCGCCATGATCGCGTCCGCAGCAACGTTCGCGATTACCTCGAAAAGAAACCGAAGCCACCTGCACCCACACCACGATGAAAATCCTGTTCATTCTCGCATTCGCCGCCAGTTCCGCGTTCGCCGCTGTGAAGCCGGAAGACATCATCTTGCGCGATGACAATCGCGGCAAGGACATCGAGTGCCGCGTCTATTTTCCAGACACCGGCGACAAGTTACATCTGATCGTCTTCTCGCACGGCTTCGGCGCGGACAAGACGGCGTTTGCCACCATCAGCCAGCATGTCGCGGAGCACGGTTATGTGATCGTGCATCCGTCGCACGCGGATGGCGTGGGTCGCGGCGGATTGCGGCGTGGCGCGACCGGGGCGCCTGCGCGGCAGCATGGTGCAGGTGAACCAGCGGAAAACAAGACAGGCGCACGCCGTTTCCAAGGCCTACCCGGCACAGGCGGCGGACTGGCGGGAATGTTGAACGATCCTGCAAAGATCGAGGGGCGTGTTGCCGACGTCGTCGCAGTGATGGATTCGATCAAGCAGCTCTACACGAAAGTGCCGGCGCTTAAAGGGCGCATCGACACCACGCGCATCGGTGTGGGCGGTCACTCGTATGGCGCATATACCTCGATGCTCATCGGCGGGGTCACCGCCGAGATCGGAGGCGTGAAGGCGCGCAGCTTTGCCGACAAGCGCGTGCACTGCATCCTGCCCATCAGCGGACAGGGCACGGGGCAGCAAGGTTTGACCGAGTCGAGCTGGGCAAATCTGAAACTGCCGATGATGACGATGACCGGCTCACGCGACCAAGGTGCCGGCGGCCAGGGTCCGGATTGGAAAAAAGAGCCCTACAAATTCAGCCCGCCAGGCGATAAGTATCTCGTCTTTATCGAAGGCGCGAACCACTTGTCCTTCGGCGGCGGACTCGGCGCGCGCAGTTCCAGCACGACTGACGTGGTGAAGGCGAGCACGCTTGCATTTTGGGATGCGTATTTGAAAGGTGACGAAAAGGCGAAGGCGTCGTTGAAATCGAGCGAGATCGTGAAGCCATTCACAGGCACGGCAAGAGTTGAGTCAAAGTAAGTGGGTATCTGACTGACTTGCAGGAAGAGGCGATCAAGACCTTGCTCATGTAAGCGGAGTGAGTGTGATGATGCCCGACTGGTCAGGTTCAGTTCAAATGCCTTGCATCGAACCTAATTTCCACCAACGCTGCCAAGGCAGCATCAATCGCCTGCCACGCGGATTCGAGGAAGTTGAGACGGGCGGTCACGCTCTCGGTGGAGGATGGCATGGCGCGATGCCGCGTCAGCATCTCCAGGTGTCTCCAGGCGAAAGGATAGGTCTTCACCGCGTCTGGTCCACCGGCGGCGATGGCTACATACTCGGTGGCGGCAGCGATGGCCGCCTGCAGTTGCTCCCTGACTGCGAAAAGTCCCTGGCGAAGCTCGCTTTCCATTTGGGACTGCCGGATGCGTAGGGACACAGGATGTCCGATGGCGCTTTGTTCCTCCCTGAGCCGTGCCGCATCGAGGCGGCAGGAACACTGCTTGAGCAGGTCGGGAATCTCGTTGGCGCGGTGAAGCGTGATGTCCAGCGTTTGCAGTGCGCCGGGAATCAAGCTTAGACGCTTCACCGTTTCGCGGAACGTCTCAATGCGGATGTCGATGGGCCGGTTCATGGCGTGCGAGCGTTCGGACTATCCCTTGGCGAGCACCTTGCGGAATGCTTC
Organism: Akkermansiaceae bacterium; assembly: GCA_023253625.1. Lineage (GTDB taxonomy): Bacteria > Verrucomicrobiota > Verrucomicrobiia > Verrucomicrobiales > Akkermansiaceae > Luteolibacter. The sequence continues at coordinate 6,957 of JALRFY010000270.1, forward strand.
GCAGGCGGCGACCATGCGGTTGTCCTCCGCGATCACCTCGGCATGGGCGACCTGAATCTTGTCCAGCGACTTGATCGCGCTCTGGAATCCTGCAAGCCGCTTGTCTGCCGCTTCCGCCGTGATGTTGGCGCCCCGCCAAGCCTCACTGAGCAGGTCCTCCTGCTGGCTGGCAAGTGCCAGGGGGCGAATGGCATCGACCACGACTGGATTCGCCTTTTCGACCTTCTGTTGCTCCGGGTCGAGTTGCGCGGCATGCAGTAGATCGCGGAATGCCTGGGCCGCTTGCTTGGGCGTGGCTTCAATGATCCGATACCACTCCGTATGGGCTTCGCCGTATGCATCGAAAGTTTTCTCCAACAGATCCGCGAGGTCGGATTGCTGGCGCGGCAGACGGGCTTGCTTGACGATGACGGTTTCCTCAGCGCGGGTCAGGTCGCCCAAGTGCTTGCGAGCTTCCGTCTCGTCACCGCAGTCAGCCATGCGGGCACGGATGGCGTCTCGGTCGCGGATGGCGGCATTGAGTGTGCAAATATCGGCGTGGAGCGTTTCGGCCTTTTGAACGAGGGAACGGAACGCGGCAGTTTTGGGAGTCGATTGGTTAAACATGACACCAATGGTGCCGTGTCAACGAATCGTCGGCTTTTTTCTGCTATGCCTGAGAACGTAGCACCGTCGCCGGTGACGACTCACTCTGCCCGTCGCGGGTCAGGACAGGGCGGTCGTCATTCTTGCCGGTGAGAGCCGCAGCGACAGCCACCGCCCCCTTGCGATAGAGTGTGACGGCAAGCAGGTCGCCATTCATGAACACTGCCCAATGTCGGGTGGGGAATCCGTCCGGTTTCCGGTATCGGGTGACCTCGACCTTCATTTTCGCCAACCCTCACGCCGTGCTCGGGTTTTCACGGAATTCTGCGATAGCCCGAAATGCTCGGCTGTTTTGCGGATGCAGCGGCATTCCTCCCAATAGGCGCGGGCCTGTGCCCACAGGTCGTCGCCGAAACCGGGGTTGCCTGGCTTGCCGTCGCTGGCAACTGGAACGGGTTTGACGGGCGGTGCCTCTGGT
>JALRFY010000041.1 GCA_023253625.1 Akkermansiaceae bacterium
CCATGATTGACCAGGCGATTCCGGCGTATGCCCTGGGTTCAACAAGTGCGGATCGGAATCGGGCAGTAAAAAATTCCCCTCCGTCCCATTCATCGAGAGCCTGACAATCGTTGATTGCCTTCGCTACCTCATAGGCGGCCCGGTTTATCTCATCTTCATCAAAAGGCGTTCCACCGCGCGGCGTGGTCATGCAGTCTTCAAGGACTTTGCGCACAATCGGTCGCCATGATTCCTCGAGGTCTGAAATGATCGATTCAACGTAGGCATTCATGGTGGTTATTCACACGCTCGGCATTTTCTCCACGGCGCGGGCGAGCGTTTCGCGTTCGTGGTGGGTGTATCCTGAATGTACTTCGGCGGAATCGTGGCCGACGATGCGGCGGCGGATCTCTTCGGACACGTCGAGATTTGCCAGTGTCGAGGTGAGGGAATGCCGCAAGGCGTGGAAGCTGCGGGCGTGCTGCGCGCGCTGTTTGCCCTTCTCACCTGGGCGTGAAGTCCGGCGATCCACGCCGGCAAGTTCCATGATGGCGATGAATTGCGAGGAAAGCCCGTGGCGTCCGCCGATGCGGTCCATGTGAAGCGATGGGAAAAGCGGTGCGTCGTCTGTGCCTGGCTGGCGGGTGCTGAGCCATGCGACAAGCCGCGGGTGCAAGGGAACCTCCAGGCGCTTCCGCTTGCGCTCCGTCTTCGCCGGCATGAAGGAAAGCGTCTTGCGGGTGAGGTTCACGTTTCCCCATGTGAGACGGGCGCAATCGCCAAGCCTCGCGCCGGCGTAGAATCCGGCGAGAATCATCCCATGCCAATCCGCGCAACGGGCGGCGCGTCCTTGGTGGTCGCCGATACTGGCAATGAAAACCCCATCCTGCCATTTCGGATCACCAGCGGCCTGCGCAAGCTGGCTGACTTCCGCCACGGTGAAAACCTCGCGCTCGGCGCTGTCGAGTTCTGGAAGGCGCGCCAGCGCGGCGGCCGGGTTGCTGAGGATCAAGCCGTCCTTCATGGCATGACGGAACATGGAAGCCACGTCTGCGGCGTAATGGTTCACCGTCTTTGCGGTGCGGAGCGTCTGCGGGTTCTCGTCCGACTTCTTGGGTTTCCGTCCTGGTGTTTTCGCCGGCTGCTTTTGCTCGGGCATCCAACCGGAGCGGATCGCATCGCGGAATCCCCGCACGTCGGCCTTCGTGACGGCTTCAAGCCTCGCGGCGGCCTTGTCTCCCAGCCAATCAATGAAGGCGTCCGTGTGTGCCTTGTAGCGTGCCAGCGTGGCCGGCTTCGAGGTAGAAGCCTTCATGGCAAGCCATTCGTCCCGCCATCCTGCCACGGTGTAGAATTGGAGCGTCTCGCCGGTGGAAACCTCGGCGATGCGGGCGAGTAGATTCCGGGCTCGTGCTTCCGATAGTTCGCCGCGCGATGCGGCGGCGGCGGCTTCGGCAAGGATCGTGAAGGCCTTCGATGCGGTGTCCTGGTCGGCTGTGCTTCCCTTCTTGGCCGCTGCCTCCAGTTGAACGGCGATTTCCTGCGCCTCGGAGCGCTTCGTCTTCTTGGTGGACTTCTTGAGGCGGCGGACAGTGCCGTCCGGCATCGTCACGTCAAAGGCCGCTATCCAGTAGGGAGAACCGTCGCGCTTGATGAGGTGGGCCATGGTTTCGGAGAGTTGAGGCTTGCGGGTGGCCGGATTGGGAACAAGAGTGGGAACGTCCAGCAATCCCGACAAATTCCACTGTTCCCAAAAATGTTCCCACTTTCAACAAAATTCCCGCAACTCGTTGAAATAAAGTGCTCATGAACAGAATCAGCGGTTCGAATCCGCTACGCTCCACTTGTTGGCAATCATCCGGAACGCAGCGCCTGAAAAGGCCCGTCGAAGAAGCGATTTTGCGACTTGGATCGCTCCCGCTCCGGTGATGAAGTTCCCGGGCCATGTCCTACCTCGATCAGGATTTCCTTCTCCACTCGGAAACCGCCCGCCGGTTATACCACGAAATCGCCTGCGGCCAGCCGATCATCGACTACCACTGCCACCTCTCGCCGCGAGAAATCGCCAGCAACCACCGCTGGAACGACCTCACCGAGATCTGGCTGGGTGGCGACCACTACAAGTGGCGCTTGCTGCGCGCCAACGGGATCGACGAAGACCTCATCACAGGCGACAGCCCGCCGCGCGAGAAATTCCAGGCATGGGCGGAAACCGTGCCCTTCACCCTGCGCAATCCGATCCATCACTGGACCCATTTGGAGCTGCGACGCTACTTCGGCATCGATCTAATGCTGGGCCCCGATACTGCCGAGGAGATCTGGGAACGCGCAAACGCAAGGCTCCAGGACGAGGATTTCTGCGTCCATGGAATCCTGGGTAAATTCGACGTTCGCGTGGTCGGCACCACCGACGATCCGGCGGAGCCGCTTGACGATCACGCGGCCATCGCCGCCTCCGGGCTGGCCACGCGCGTGCTGCCAACTTTCCGGCCGGACAAGGCCTTCATGGTCGATCAGCCGGATCAGCTCAAAGCCTGGCTGCAAAAACTGGAAGCGGCGAGCGACATCAGCATCGCCCACTTGTCCGACCTGCTGGCCGCGCTGCAAAAACGCCACGACGCTTTCCATGCGGCTGGCGGGCGGCTCTCGGACCATGGCTTCGACCGCCTCCCCGCCCTGCCGTGCACGGATGCCGAGGCGGCCGTGATTTTCGACAAGGCTCTTACGGGGCACCCCGCCGATGCCGGGGAGCGGGAGAAATTCGCGTTTTATCTGATGGTCTATCTCGGCCAGCTCGATGCCGCCAGAGGCTGGACCAAACAGCTCCATCTCGGCGCCTTCCGTAGTGTCAACAGCCGCATGTCCAGCATGTTAGGCCCCGATACCGGCTACGACACCATCGGCGACACCCGCCAGGGAGCCGCCCTGGCCACCTATCTGGACTCTCTGGCCAAAAACGACTCGCTGCCGAAAATCATCCTCTACAACCTCAACCCGGCGGACAATTACCTATTCGCCGCGATGACCGGCGCATTCCAGGACGGCACCTTCGCCGGGAAGATCCAGTTCGGCTCCGGCTGGTGGTTCCTCGACCAGAAAAACGGCATCGAACTCCAGCTTGACGCCCTTTCCTCCACCGGCCTGCTCTCCCGTTTCGTCGGCATGCTCACCGATTCACGCTCGTTTCTGTCATTTCCTCGCCACGAATACTTCCGCCGCATCCTGTGCAACATCATCGGCAGCGAGGCGGACCGCGGCGAGCTGCCGGACGATTTCGAAACACTCGCATCACTGGTTCGCGCGATCTGCTGCGAGAACGCTGCAAGGCACTTCGGCTTCGAGCTTTGAATCAGCCAGTTTCCAAAAAACCGGTGTCTCGCGATAAGCGATCCCGGCATCTGGCGTAATGCAACCTTTCACCGTATGACCCATCGCCCATGAGTTCCGCAGACATTTCCTTGAAAACCCGCATCCGCCTTGGCGTCGTCCCCACCCACTTGCGCTTCGTCGGTTGCCTGGTGCCCGACGAGGCCGGCCGCTATCCGCGCGACGAATCCGGTGAGATACGCATCGTAGTCGGAATGCGCGAGCTGTGCGAAGCTTCCCGCGTGCCGCTCAATTGCGTCCAGATCTCGGTGTTTCCAGGCTGTGACGACGGCGACCTCGACGAGATGATCACCAAACTCCGCGCGCACGGGCTCGACGTGGACCTCATCATGATGCTCGGCGGCGTGAACCCGATGAACCCCGCCGACGAGGACGCGGTGGTCGGGCAGCTCCTGCCCGGCATGAAGGCGGCAGTGAAACACGGCATCGGCACCGTTTCCTCCACCTCCATCGAAGGCTGGATGTTCCCCGGTGAGACCGAACGCACGGGCAAGGCCTTCGAGGAAGCGGTCGCGCAGAACGTGAAAGTCCACCTGCGGGTCATCGAGGAGGCGGACTTGCTGCAATCCAGCGTGAAGAGCTGGCATATCGAGTTCCTGCGTCCCGGCGAGTTCCAAACCTTCACCAACATCGACCGCGGCCGTGCCTTCGTGCAGGCGGCCAACGCGGCGCTCGGGGGCAAGTTCTTCAAACTCATCGTCGACGCCGCGCATTGCGGCAATTCCGGCCTCTCCATTGATCACAACATCGCGACCATCCGCAGCCTCGGCGAGGCGGACGAACTTGGTGCTTTCCACGCCACCCCGCCGACCACCCGGGGATGCCTCTCGACTGACGATGGCTGGATCGGCGCGCTGCTCGCCGCCGCTGCCGCCACCGGCAAGCTCGAAAAGGTCTATGTGGAAATGTTCCACCATCAGGACGCCGCGCTCCAGCCGCTGCGCGACCTCGAGCCGGGCTTCGGCCTCGATACCCGGGATGGCAGGAGTTATGCCGCGACTATGGTCGATGGCCTGGCGGACATCGCACGCCGCCTGAACAACCTGCGCGCCCGCGGCATACTCAAGGATTGAAGCCATGCACCACATCCACGGCGAAGCCTCGCATCATCTTTCCACGGCGGAACTCGACCTTTATGTGACCGCCCGCGCGGGCCACATGGGGCCGGTGATATTCCACTTGGATGGCCGCGATGTTTCGCCTTATTCGGTTTCGCCATGGCAGCCGGCGGAGTTTCCCACGCAACCGGATCTGCTTTCGGTGTTGCGCGGTGATTTTTTCTGCCTGCCATTCGGCGGCCAACTTCATGGTCCGCCGCACGGCGATCCCGCCAATGCCGAGTGGTTGCTCATGTCCATGGGAGACCGCTCGATCCGCATGCGCCAGAAGGCCGGTGATACCGGCGCGGTGGTGGAGAAAATCCTCGGCACCCGGCCGCAACATCACGCGGTTTACATCGAACACCGCATTTCGGAACTCGAGGGTGAATTCAACTACGGCACCCACCCCATCCTCGATCTATCCGCCATGCCCGAGGGCGCGGCGCGCATTTCAGTAAGCCCGTTCCGCTGGGCATCGGTATTTCCCGGCTGTTTTTCCGATCCGGCGAATGGCGAGCAACAGGCGCTCAAACCCGGCGTCGAATTCACCGACCTGCAGGCGGTTCCGACGATGAGCGGCGGCATCACCGATCTAACACACTACCCCGCGCGCCCGGGCAACGACGACCTCGTGATGATGGTCAATGAAGCACCGCACGCCGGGCAACCGTTCGCTTGGTCGGCCGCGGTGATGGATGGCTGGATGTGGTTTTCGCTGAAGAATCCCGTCGATTTTCCCGCCACCCTGTTCTGGATGTCCAACGGCGGCCGCAGCGGGCCACCGTGGAACGGCCGCCACACCGGACGCATCGGCATCGAGGAGGTCTGCTCGTATTTCAGCAACGGCGTCGATGAATCGCGCAACGCGTCCCCCGGATTCCCCACCACCCGCCGGTTCAACGCGCATGAAACGGTTTCTCTCAAAGTCGTGCAAGGCGTCGCCGCGGTGCCGGATGACTTCGGCATGATCGTGCGGATTCATCCGGTCGGTGAGAATACCGTTGCCATCGCCGACGAATCCGGCAAGGAAGTCATCACTCCACTCGAATGGGAATTCGTCCTCTGATATCAAATCCCCACCATCCAAAATCCATTATCCAGAATCCAATCCTATGAAACTGCACAACGCCATGTGGCCCGGCCTGGTCGGGAAAGAACCCGGAACCGACCACCCGCCGATCGCGCTCGACCGCATGCTCGAACTGACCGTTGCCGCCGAGGTCAACGGCCGGAAGTTCGACGGCGTCGATCTCTTTATCTTCCATCCGCACACCGATCCCGACGGCTCCGAAAGCGACATCCGCAACATGGCCGACCAGATCGCCGCCAAGGGCTTGAAGGTCGGCTCGCTGGTTGCGCCGGTTTGGCCCGGCACCGTTGGCGGCACCGCCTTCGGCAGCGACGAGGACCGCAAGAACTTCGTGCTCGCTGTCGAGAAAAGCTGCCGCATCGCCGGAATTCTCAATGACCACGGCGTGCGCCAATCGGGCATCATCCGCATCGATTCCGCCGGTGGCGTCACCGACTGGGCCAAGGACCCCGCAGGCAACACCGGGAAAATCGCCGCCACCTTCCGCGAGGCCGGCAAGGTGGCCGCCGCACACGGCGAGCGCCTCGCCGCCGAGGGCGAGATCTGCTGGGGCGGCATGCATTCGTGGAAGGCCATGCTCGACACGCTCGAAGCGACCGGGATGCCGGAGGTCGTCGGTTTCCAAGCGGACCTCGCCCACACCTATCTTTATCTGATGGGTTACAACGCGCCGGAAGCCGCCCTGCTCAAGGAAGGCTACAGCGATGACGAGTTCTGGGCGGCCTATCAGAAGATGACCGACGCCCTGCGCCCCTGGACCTTCGACTTCCACGTCGCGCAGAACGACGGCACCGTGCACGGCACCGGCTCCCACGACAAAACCGGCCGCCACTGCCCGGCCAATGATCCCAACGGAAAACTCAACATCGCCAAGTGCGCGACCTATTGGCTCAAGGATGCCGACAAGCGCGGCATGAAGCATATCTGCTGGGACGGCTGCATGTTCCCCAACGAGACCCTCGAAAGCACCGGCACCTGGAACGAGGTGCTCAAGGCGATGATCGCCGTGGACGAGGCACTCTGACGTTTTTCAACCCCTTGCAACCCGCCGTGTGCCATGCGCGCCGGCGGGTTTTTTATGCCAGTTGCCCATGAATCCCATGGTTCATACGCTATGGTAGTTCACCTGCCCTGACCTACCCCGCATCCGATCCATTCCGCCGCCACTGAACCCCTCCTCGATTCCTTCCACTACCGCCTCAATCTCACCGATAAAAAATCACCTGGAACGAAACCACCATGAGCGTCATCTGCTGATTCAAACGCCACAACACAACCAAGCGCAACTTCGAAATCTTCACCGACTTCATCGCCGTCTCGCTGGCCCACCTCCCGCCCAAAGGCCAGCATACGGTGCCACTAATACGGCACCAGCTCGAATCGTAGGTCCGTTCGTGAGAATGGGGGCGGCATAGCTCCCCGGAGGAATCCGCTACATGCCGCGCGCAGCGTTTCGCGGTCATTTCCGCTAGCCATGCCAGAGCGAAACGGCTATCTCACAGCGGAATTCCCAATCGCAATCACGCCATGCATTCCCCACGCTCAATCTCCACGGATCAAATTGCTTCAAGGGCCTTGCTTCGGCTGTTCCGCCAGCAAGATCTCCGCACCGCTGGAAGTTCTGTCTCAAATGTGAATGCGCGAGGCCTGACCCGAATGGCGCTAACTTAAGGGCGATGCATTTCCAACATGTTGCGAGCACCATGAATTGGCGATGGAAGCAGCGGCCATCCGCGCTGATTGTCCGACTTTTCCGGGGTCTTCCCGGACCGGCTCCACAAGCCCTGCGAATTTCCTGATTTTATCCCCAATGACCCTTAAGTTAGCGCCATTCAGGCCTGACCCCCATACACGCCCAAGCCCTCCTTAACCTCGACTCCAACATCTCAGTCCGCTAACGAAACGCGCAATTTAGTTCGCACACAGCAACACACTGCGGACTAAATCCGTGCCCCATCCGGTCTTCTGCTCCAACCCTGCACAGCGCTGAAAATCCAATTCCCCATCTCCTGCCTCCTCGCACTATCCCCGTTTTCCCTATCGGCGGATGAGAAGATTTCCTACGCCCGCGAGATCCTGCCCATTCTATCCGAAAATTGCTTTTATTGCCACGGCCCGGACAAGGAGCATCAGAAAGCAGGCCTCCGCCTGGATGTTCGTGAGGCGGCGATCGAAGCCTTCGCATGGGATCCGAGAAACCCGCCCGAATCCGTAGCCCTTATTCGCATTTTTTCCGAAGATGATGACGAGATCATGCCCCCGCCGGAATCCCACCGGATGCTCACTGCAGACCAAAAAGACCTCATCAAGAAGTGGGTCGAGCAAGGCGCGGAATACGAAACCCACTGGGCGTTCGTGGCTCCGCCGAAGGAAATCCCTATCCCGGAAACGGCTGATAAAGCATGGCCGCTCAATTCCATCGACTCCTTCATCCTTGCCCGTTTGGAAAAGGAGAAACTCGCGCCCAGTCCTGCCGCCGCGCCGGAGCGCTGGCTGCGCCGGGTGACCTTCGACCTCACCGGGCTTCCCCCGACCCAATCCGAACGCGACGCCTTTCTAACAGATCCGGCCGCCCGGGAAGCAGTCGTTGATCGCCTGCTCGCCTCCCCGCGCTATGGCGAGCACATGGCCACCCCGTGGCTCGATATCGCCCGCTATGCGGATTCCTCCGGATACCAAGCCGATGTTGATCTGCACGTCTGGCCCTACCGCGATTGGGTGATCCGCGCCTTTAACAACAACCTGCCCTACGACGATTTCATCATCCAGCAGCTCGCCGGAGACATGTTGGAAAATCCCACACGCGAGCAGAAACTCGCCACCGCCTTCAGCCGCGTCCACCGTAAGACCAACGAGGGCGGATCCGTCCCCGAGGAATACCGGCAGGAGGGCATCGCCGACCGCGTCCACACCGTCGGCACCGCCTTCATGGCGCTAACCATGGAGTGCGCCCGCTGCCACGATCACAAATACGATCCCATAACCACGAAGGATTACTATGCGATGGGCGCGTTCTTCAATAGCATCGACGAACACGGCATGCTCCAAGGAGGAGAAGTTAAAGGCAAGATCGCCGCACAGCCTGCCCTCCCGCTTCCTACGCCCGAGCAGGATACCACGCTCGCCGGTCTCGAAAAGGCCGTCTCCGATGCCGCGAACGACCTCGCAGACCACATCTCAGCCTCGGAAAGCTACTTTCAGGAGTGGCTCGCCACAGCGGAAAACTTCCCCTCCGCAGATCTCGTCGCGCACATCGGATTTGAGGAAAAATCCCTCAGAAATACCGCGCGGAAAAACAGCGATGCCATGCTCGGCGGCAACAAGCTCACAACCGGTCAGCACGGCAACGCCCTCTTGGCCAATGGCGACAGCGTCACCACCCTTCCCGATCTCGGCATCAAACACGCTGAACAACCCTTCTCCTTCTGTCTCTGGATCAAGCCAGCCGAGACCTATCCGCGCGCCATCGTTTTCGCCAACGTCACCAACTCCGGCGTCAATCACTCGGGATACTCGCTCGTCCTCGAAAAAGGCCGCCTCCGCTGGACCCTTGCCCGCGAGTTCCCCGGCTGCGCCGCCTCCATTTCCTCCCGCGATCCCATCCCCACCGGCCAATGGACGCACGTCACCGTTACCAACGATGGCTCCCGCAAAGCCTCCGGTCTTAAAATATTTCTCAACGGCCTGCCGGTTGGTGTAGAGATCACGCACGACAGCCTCACCAACCACATGCCCATGGGCGATCGGATCGGCATCGCTGCACGCGGAAGCGACTCAGGTCTGCGCGGCGGTATGATCGATGATTTCCGCGTCCACAGCCGCGCCATCACCGCCGTCGAGATCGCATCCATTTTCTCCGGGAAATCCCTCGCCAAAACCACCGCCCAACTCCGTGAGTATTACCACTCCGCCATCGACCCCACCGCCCGCGATCTTTCCGCGAAACTCACCGCTGCCCGCATCGCCCGCACCGGTGCGCTGAAAAAAGTCCTCGAAATTCCAACCATGCGCGAAAGCGCCAACCCCGTCCCCGCCCACATCCTCACCCGTGGCGACTACACCTTGATCGGCGCAAAAGTCGGACGCGAAACCCCCGACTGGCTTCCACCTTTCCCCGCCGACCAACCCCGCAACCGCCTCGGCTTCGCCAAATGGCTGACCTCACCCGACCACCCGCTCACCGCACGGGTCATAATCAACCGCCTCTGGCAGGACATTTTCGGAACAGGCATCGTCGCCACCTCCGACAACTTGGGTGTTCAGGGCGCGCAACCCTCGCATCCCGATCTGCTGGATTGGCTCGCCCGCGATTTCATGAACCATGGCTGGGATCAGAAACGTGCGATCAAACAGATGGTCCTCTCCGCCACATACGCCCAGGATTCCGTCACTTCCCCCGAGCTCCGCAATCGCGATCCCGCCAACGCCCTCCTCGCCCGTGGTCCCGCCCGCCGCCTCAGCGCTGAGCAGCTCCGCGATTCCGCCCTAGCCCTCTCCGGCCTGCTCTCGCCAACCATCGGCGGTCCGCCGGTGAAGCCCTACCAGCCCGACGGATCAATGTGGAAAGAGATCAACAACTTCCTCCCGGAATACAAAGCTGACAAGGGCGAAGGGCTCTACCGTCGCTCCCTCTACACCTTCTGGCGCCGCACCACCACCCCGCCAAACATGATCCTCTTCGATGCGGGCACCCGCGAGGTCTGCTCCACCAAACGAACCCCCACCAATACCCCCCTCCAAGCCCTCGTCCTCTTGAACGACCCGCAGTTCGTCGAAGCCGCCCGCAAGCTCGCCGAGCGCATCATGAAAGAGGGTGGCGCCACCGACGCGACCCGCGCGCAATGGGCCTACCGCCATGTCATCGGCACGGCGGCATCCTCCAAGCAACTCTCCATCCTCCTCGAACTCATCAACCAGCAGCGCGGCTTCTTCGCCTCGAAATCCTCGGATGCCGATGCCCTGCTGAAGGCAGGCGATTCCCCCGCTGACCCCGCGCTCGACAAAACCGAAATCGCCACCTTCACCGCCCTCGCCCAAGCCCTCATCAACCTCGACACCCACATCACCCTCCGTTGAGAACCTGCACCCGCATCCGCATCCGCATACCATGTCACCTTTCGCCCGAATTCCCATGCTTGAATAAATGGGGGTCAGAGTAGAATGGCGCCAACTTAAGGGTCATTGGGGATAAAATCAGGAAATTCGCAGGGCTTGGGAGCCGGACCGGGAAGACGCCGGAAATCCCGGACAATCAAGGCGGATAGCCGCTGCCTCCATCACCACGCGCCATCACGTGATAAACCGCTCCCGCCGCCTCATATCGCAAGGCCCGTGCCATGGACGGATGAAAACTTGATGGCCCGCGAATCGACAATGCTTGTTAGTCGGAACTGACCCTTATGAGACCCTTATGACGCCCCTATACCGAGTGGCAGGGATTTCAACCAAATGCCAGTCCGCTTTTCACGCTCTCAGTTAAGCATTCCTGTGGGATGGCTGTGAAGCAGAATTGCACGTTAGATATTCTTCAGACAGCCTGTTACAGATACATCCATTGGTATCAAAAAAAGCGGCCTCCCGGGATGGGAGGCCGTCATGGGTTCGGTATGGTGTCCCGAGTGTCTTGGTTTACGGCTTCTCGGCCTTGAGGCGGCCGAAGAGTTTGCCCCCAGTAGCCTCGCCGGAGCCGATGGTCGCCTCGACGTCGTTGAGGCTGGCGTCACCGGCGTTATCCGTGACCACAAAGGTCACACCGCCGGCGGGTCCGTCGTTCGCTTCGGGCACCAGAACCGCGGTCCACGGATCGGCGATGCCGAGGTCGCTGCTGTGCTCGACGCTGAGCGTGGCGGTGCCGCGGCTGGCGGCATCCAGCATGCTGAAGTTCAGCACCAGGCCGCCACTGGTTTCGGTGACGGTGGGCAGCAGGCCGAGCGCATCGGCATTCGGATTCAAGGCACCCAGCAGGAAGGCCAGCCCGTTGGAAACGCCGTCGCCATTGGCATCGTCGCCGAAGGCGGCTCCGCCGGACCAGGTGTCGTAGGGATCGCTGGGACCGCCGCCGGGGAGCGAGGTGACATTGAGCACCAGGTCGTTGCCGGCAGTTTCAACCGTAGCGACCCAGTCGACCGGTAGGTTGACGGTAGCCGGCAAAGCGCCACCGGGCGTAGCACTGGCAGTCACCAATGTGTAGGTGCCGGCGGCAGGTGTGCCACCGCTTGAGGTGATGGTCAGCACCGAGGCACCCTCAAACGTGAGGGTGCCAAGGACATCGAGTTTGTCATGGCTGCCCGGGGCCGTGGTGATATCAAAGATCAACCCGGCGTTGTTCTCAAGCGTCACGCTGCCGCCGATCGTGCCCTTGCCGCCGAGGAACTTGCCGTTTGCCTTGACGTCAACCAATCCGGTCGCCGCAGTCTGGTCGCCATCGATGATGAGCGTGCCGCCGTTGATCGTCGTAATCCCGGTGTAGCTGTTGTCGCCAGTGAATACCAGCGTGCCATTGTTGTCCTTGGTCAGGTTGCGGGTGCCGTCGCCGTTGGAGATGACACCGGAGATCACCGCGTAGTCGTTCAGCGTGTCCGGGTTGTCGGTCACGTTGATGTTGCGGTTGTTTCTGAGCTCGATGTTATTCAGGAAGGTCACGACATTGTCCGCTGTGGCGGATCCGAGATAAAGGGGATTCTGGCCCCTGAATCCGGTGTTGCCATCGTTCCAGTTGACCGTGATCCCGCCTTCCAGGTTCACCGTGAGGGCGCCTCCGTTGGCGGCGAAACCGCCTTGGTTGTTCCAATACACCTCACCGTTGCCGGTGCCGATGCTCCGGCTGAAGCTGCCGCTGGATTCGAGAATGCCGTTGCTGAAGTAGAGCTTGCATCCGCTCGGAAGCCCCGTGCCGTCCACGGCCCGGACTACCGGTCCGTTGATGTTGAGCTGTCCTGCGCCGAGTTCATTGCTGCCGGTCAGCGACAAGGTGCCGCTGCCTTGCACGGTCAGGTTGCGGTTGTTCGTGCCGTCGCGGACCACGTTGCCGGAAAGGATCGAAACGTCCGCGGTCGAACCGGGGTTATCAAACAGACGGATGGTATAATTGTTGTTGATCGTGATGTCGTTGGTGATTTCCACCGGCGCGGTCGAGATGGGCGAACCCAGTTGCAGGACCTTGCCGTTGAAACCGGTGGTTGCATTGTTCCAGACCAGCGTCGCACCGGCATTCAGCGACACCGTGTTGGCGGAATCGGTGGCACCGAAGCCGCCGGCGTTGTTCCAATAGACGTCGTTGCCGCTGCCGATGGTCGGCCCGGAAGCGCCGCTGCCGATGAGGACGGCCGGATTGGTGCCTGCCGAGTCGTAGATGACACCGCCGGCGGGAAGGTTGGCCGCATCTGCCTTAAGATAGCCGTTGATGATCCGGATCTTGCCGGTGGCGCCTGAATTGTCACCCGTGAGGATCAGGGTCGCTCCACCATCCACAATGACATCGCCGGTGAAGGTGTTGTCTCCAGTGAGATCGAGGGAACCGCTGCCCTGAACCACGATGTTGCCGGCCGACGAGATCACGCCGGAGTAGCTCTGGGCACCCGTCACCTTCAGTCCGAGGTTGGTGGTGCCGACGTAGGTCACCGAGCTCGGGGCCTGACCGCCGAGACCGGCAAGCAGTCCTCCGAGGGTGCCGTAGCCGCTGGCACCGGTCGTCCACTCGCCGGCACCGCCGACGGCGACGATCAGGGTGGTGCCGGCGTTGACCGTGACATCGCCCGTGGCAGGCATCGCGGCGATCTGGGTGAACTCCAGCGTTCCCTGGTTGATGGTGGTGCCGCCGTCATAGGTGTTGGTGGCGGTGAGCTGCAGATGGCCGGGACCGGTCTTGATCAGGCCGGCGGGCGTGCCGCTGCTGTTCTGGATGTTTCCCGTAAGGCGTCCGCCCGTAGTGGTCATGAAGCCGTTGTTGGCGTCGACCCTGCCGGCATCGCACAATATCGTGGAATTGCATGCCACGGTGCGGTCGGCACCATTCAGGTCGAGCTTGTTGCGGAGGTTCACAACCTGATTGGGAAGGGCATTTTTGTCGTTCATCACGAATACGGTGGGCTGCCAGTGGGCGCTGCCCCATACGATCTCGGTGTTGACATCGTTGTTGATGGTGATTCGTCCATAGCTATCCGACTGGATATGGCTGAAGCCGCTGGTTCCGCCGGTAAGCTGGAGTTGTCCGGGCCCGGACCCGAGGGTGCGTGTCAGATAATAGGCCAGCCTGACATTGCCCCCGTTGAGTTCCAGATTGCTCCCGGTGGTCAATCCCGCCGTGCTGATCCCGCCGGGAATGCTCTGAGCGTTTTGCCAGCCGGTTCCAAGCATCAGGACGCCCTGATTGACGACCGTAGGACCATCATAGGAATTGTTGTTGCTGGTGAAAATGAGGTTCCCCGGGCCTGACTTGGTGATGCCGGCGGGGTTGACGGCGTCCGTGTTGCGGATGACGCCGATCATTTGGCCGTAGCCGTTTTGCCCCTCATGGTCCTTGTTGACTTTAACGGTGCGCTGGGCACCGTTGAGGTCAACAGGGTTTCTGAAAGTCAGACTCCCGTTGGGGTTGGCCCATGGCGATTGGAGCACCAGCGCGGAGGGGTTGAAGTGGGTGCTGCCCCACTGCACTTCGAAACTGTCGCTGTTGTTGATCCTGACGGATGATCCGTTGGCGCCTTGACCGCAGAACCCGCTTTCGCCGCCGGGAATCTGGATCTGTCCCGCGCCCGCGCCAAGCGTGCGGGTCATGGTTTCGCCCCAGTAACCGACGAGCACGCCGCCGTTGATCTTCAGATTCCCGGTGCCCAGGTCGTCGAACTGGTAATCCAACACCTCGCCGGCGTTGATCACCAGGTCGCCGGAGAACGTCTTGCCCCCGTCCCTGAGATTAACCCGAACCGGACCGTTGATGGTGATGCCGCCGGTGCCGCTGATCGGCAAGGGTAGATTCACATTGCCGGCATTCGCGCCGATCGTGATGCCGCCGCTCTGGGCGAGGGGGCCGGTGTTGAGTTGGTAGGTGCCGGTGAAGTTGTCCAGCAACACAGTGCCCGCGGTGACAGCACCGAGGGTGATCGTGCCGCCCGAACCGCCGCTGCCGATGATGGCATTGTCGGGCGTGGTGTTGTTCCAGGTGGCGGGGCTGCCGGCGTCCAGCCACTGGTCGGTGCCGAGCCAGGTGCCGTTGCCGTCAGAGGCAGTGCCGTCGGCATTGTGATCCCAGGTGAGGGTGGCGGCGTGGGCCGAGGAAATCGCGAGCAGCGAGCTGCCGGCGAGAACAAGGAATATGTGGAGTGTGGATTTGGGTTTCATGGGTATTTTGTGGGAGGTGTCGGGGTTTGGATTGTTTGGGTTGTTTGGGTTTTATCCGTTAACCTGAGGAATCCTGTCCTGAGGACTGCACACACAAGGACAACTAAACCTTTATCTGGACAACGGACCGCCTCTAAAAGATTTTTTTTTCGTTAAACCTGACCAAGATTGGGAATGTTGATTGTTAAGAAATTTGAATGGATTTTCCAACCGTCGTCGGCATGCTAGTCAAATCAAAGCTGGAACCCGAAAAAAACGAACCGCAAGGTTCCTCGGCGGGGGGGATGTGAATGAAAAAGTGGGGTTCCAGCGACGTGGAAACCGGAGAATGGGATGTGAATGATTTGACCTAGAAGCCTGTCGGATTTAGCGCAACCACGGTTAAGAAACCGGTTGCTGCCTGTGTATCGGTTTCATGCCCGCGTGATTCGTCAACATCGACCACGGCACTCCGCTGCTTTTGCCGCCCGACCTGCGCGATTGGGTCGGCCCGGACCACATGGTGCATTTCATCATGGATGCGGTCGCCGCCTTGGATTTGAGCGCGGCGCACATCAATGAGCGGGGAACAGGCAAAGCCCAGTATCCTCCCTCGATGAGGCTCGGCCTGCTCATCTACAGCTATGCCACGGTCACCTTTTCGAGCCGCCGGATCGAAACCCTGACCTACGAAAACGTCGCGGTGCGCTATCTGACCGCCGACACGCATCCCGATCACGATTCGATCTGCGCATTCCGCCGCAATCACAAAGAGCTTCTCAGTTCGGCATTTCATCAAGTCATCGAACTGGCCGCCCGTGCCCGGATTTTGCGGCTGGGAGATCTGACCATGCTCATCGTCGGCCAGCACGTGACCGATCAAGCCAACGACAAGCAGCAACTCGTGCCCACTTTGGCGGTGGTGAGTCCCGCACTGGGGGAAGTGGACAAGGTGCTTGTGGACAGTGGATATCACAGCGAACCGGCAGTAGCGGAAGTCGAGCAAGGAGGGGCAGGCGGCCAGCCATCGCCGATGGTATACGCCGCCATGAAACGCCAGCGCCACGGACGAAGCGTTGCCCAACTCGAAGAGCGGGCCGGCCCACCCGCACCGCCGCCGGACGCGCCGGTCGCCGAGCGGATGGCCCACCGGCTTGGGACCAAAGAGGGCCGGGAGATCCATGGCTTGCGCAAGCAGACGGTGGAACCGGTGTTTGGCATCATCAAGGAAGTGCTCGGCTTCCGTCGCTTCCTGTTGCGTGGGCGCGAAAAGGTGAGTTTGGAATGGGAGCTTGTGAGCACCAGTTACAATCTCAAGAGACTCTTCAACCTCGGAATGAGGCTCAAGGGAGTCTGAATGGGCAGGCCAATACGCCGCGAGCCCTCATATCGGCGTGCTCACGCGACCGTGTGACGAGAGGGATGGAATTTTGAAACCGGTCATCGAATCAACTGGCCGAAAAACCAATTCTATTGGATTATCAAATCAAACGACTGTTTGATTTGTTGATCACGTGACATGCCGCAGACAACAATATATAGAACCGCTCGATCAATGCGCCACCATCTGTGGAACTGAAAATTTAAAATGATCTAAATCCGACAGGCTGCTAGGCCGCGCCCTTGTTTGCCGAAGAGAAATCTCCGGTCACCACCTTCGACCAGCTTTTCACGCAGGAAACGCCCGCCGTCGCCAAACGCGGCGTGCACACATGCACCTGACCGGCCTACCGCCGACCCCGGAGCGCTTCGTCCAGCTCCTCCACCTGTTCGCCGCGGCGCGCTACAACGTCCTGGTGATCGAGTGGGAGGACTCGTTTCCCTGGACGGTCGATGAACGGTTCCGCAGCCGCACCGCCTACACGCCGGATGACGTTCGCCGCATCTGCGGGACTGCCGCCGGCCTCGGCCTCGAACTCATCCCCCTTGTCCAGTGCCTAGGCCACATGGAAACCCCGCTCAGCACGCCGGGCTACGAACACCTGCGTGAAGTGCCGGAAAACTCCTCCGGTATCAACCCGCTCGACCCGAAGTCTGCCGGCATCGTCCAGCGGATGGTCGATGACGTGCTGGCCCTCATGCCCGGCGTGAAAAAGTTCCACCTCGGCGGCGACGAGACCCGCACCCTCGGCCAGAACCCGGACACCAAGGCCTACATCGAGGAACATGGCAAAGGCGCGCTCTGTCTCCGGCACTTCGGCCCCATTCTCGACAATCTCAACGCCCGCAACATCCGCCCGATCCTCTGGCATGACATGATGATCGATTGGAGCGGCGAGGCCCTCAAGTCGCTCGCCGCACGCTGCGACCTCATGGTCTGGGGCTATTACGGACCCCCCGACAAAAACGATCACCATTACAACACGAAATACATCCAGCGGTTCCACGAACACGGCCTCGTCCTGTGGGTTGCCTCCTCCTACAAGGGCGCCGAGGGCTATGCTCCTGAACGCCACACCACCGACCGGCCGATCCTCGACGAGCGGGTCGACAACGCCACCGCGTGGATCGAGATCCACCGTCGTCTCGATCTAACAGGCATCGTCGCCACCGGCTGGAGCCGGTGGAGTGTCGATACCCTCCAGTGCGTGCCCATCGATGCCATGCTCGACTCGCTGGTCGCCGTGGCCGCCATCCTGCACGATGGCGAGCTGCCGTCCGGGGGAGCCGAGGGCTGTGTCGACGCCCTCGCCGAGCTGGACGAAAAGGAACGCTTCGAGGACTGCCGCAAGGCGATGGAGCGGCTCACCAACCTCCGCCGCAGCGGCTGGACGCTGGTCCGCCAGGTCCGCGAACACCTGGCCCTCTGCCACCATGACCCGCGCCGCACCAGCGCCCGCAGCAAGGCCCGGGGAAACAAGGGCCTCGGCCAGTTGCACGGGACCGTCCGCCAGTCCCGGCGCATCGCCGACGAGGTGCGCCGCAGCTTCGACGGCCTGATCGATCCGGTCTGGATCGAGGAACACCTCGTCACCCGCCTGTATCCGCTTCAGGACGAACTCGACGAGCTGAGCGCACAGGGCGAGGCATTGGAGCAACCTGTTGCCAACCTGCCCCATCGAGGGTAGGTGTCGACGGGAAAATCCATTGCGGGGGACGGTTTGGTGACGAAGCTGCAGCCCGAACGCGAGTTCCCGTTCCACCATGCTTCACCCCGAAGCGGGGGCAGGAGACCGGAAACCAGAAGCGGCGATCAACCACACCAATTAACAAGCGTATTATGAGAACTGAAAAGAAGATGAAAAGCATAACCACCACCAACGCAGTGGCCTCCATACTGGCGATTGCAATCATCCCCTCCGCAGCCGGGCCGCTGCTTTACGAGGGATTTGACTATGCCGATTCCAGGGAGTCCAACAACGCCTCGCTTGCCGGAGCCAATGGAGGAACCGGCTGGGGAGGGGGCTGGAAGGAGACCAAATGGCCCATGGCTGACGCCGTGGAACCCGGGCTCGCCTTTGGGCGGCTGGGCGTGAAGGGGAATGCCGCCACCAGCACCGCTTCCTCATGGGGACATGCAACCCGTGCGACCGGGGAGACGTTATCCAAAGCAGGGCTTTTGAACAACGGAGCCACGCTTTGGTTCAGCATCGTGATCGACAACTCGGCTGCCGCGAGTGGCGTCAAGAACGGACTTGCGCTGGGCACAGGCGCCTTCTCCGGCGACGCCCAGGAGAAGATGCCTCAAGGTTCCTTCGGGATCGGGCTATTGCAGTCCGGCTATGAGAAGGTGGTGGCCGCCTATTGGGCCGATGGCTCGTTGAGCACCGGCAATACCGGCATCTACCCAACCCAAGCCACCCTTTTCGTCGGCAAAATCGAGTGGGGATCCACGGACGAAGCCAACGAGACCCTCACCATCTATGCCCCAGGCGCCGATTTGAAACTCGGCAATCCGGTTGCGAAACTGGTCATCCCGGCTGCCAACCAGTCCAAATTCGACACGGTGGCGCTCCTCACCAAGGACAACGGCCGGATGGACGAGATCCGCTACGGTGCCGGTGCCCAGGATGTCATTCCCGGGGTTCTGAGCAAAGCGCGGCAACAAACCCGCATTTCTCACACTTTTGCCATGCAGAAGAATGACGAATGACGAAGGACGAAACACCCAATTACCCAGGGAAATCCGTATGACGAAACCCGAAACGGGTGGATTCACCGATGACATGCTGTTGCGGAGACATCCGGACTTCGTAGTTCGGAATTGCTTGGGATTTGGGTATCCGGATATTTCATCATTCACACGGAATTCGAACTTGTGAGAAATGCAGGTTGGGACGGGCGATCCCCGATTTCCCCGTCATTACCTGTCCGTGGGAGCCCGTCCCACCGTGCCGCCCTCGACGAATTGCGCCTTGGTCAGGATCTGGCGCCGGTCGTCCTTGCCGTGGGCGATGTGGTTGGCCCACCGCACGATGCAGCGCTCGATGATCTCGCGGTCGTGGGACATGTGGGCCACCGAGGGGGTGAGCCACGCGAAGGTGGGATCGGGCTCCGAACAGATCAGGGAAACCTGCTCCGGGGCGGAGATCCGCCGCCGCCCCAGATGCTCCCTGGCCGCATGGAGGAGAAACGGCTCGTCGATGATCAGGGCGGTGGGCGGGGTGTGCCGGAACAGTTCGTCAAGGATCCGGCGGAAATCCTCCGGCGAATCCTCCCACTCCGGCAGGTTGTAGGAACCTGTCGGCAATCCATGGGCCGACATTTCCTCGAAGATGGCGCGATCCGCAGCGCCCGGCCCCCCCGCCCGCTGGCTCTCGCGGGCGAGCACGACGATGCGGCGATGTCCCAGCTCGATCAGGCGCCGGGTCGCAGCGCGGCCAGCGGCTGCAAGGTCCGGCCCAACGCCGGCGATGGCCAGGCTCCTGCGCCGCCCGAACATCGCGAAGACCGGAGTCTCCCGCTCCGCAAACCACGCCAGCACACTCCTCGATCCGCTGTGGACGATCCAGGCATCCGCCGGAGTTTGCTCCACAAGTCGAGCGATCCTGGCCACGTCGAACCTGAGCTCCATCTGGGATTTCGCGGTAAAGAACACCGTGTGCCCGGCATCGATCAGTTTCTGCTTCAGCAGGAAAACCTTGGCTTCGACCTGCGCCAGCGGTTCGTAGTTCAGGATCGCCACCCGAAGGGACGGCGGAGCGGCTTTCGCCGGCAGCACGATGCGCCGCGGCCGGCCAGGGCCCTGCGGAACCAGCAGGCGCTCCTCTTCCAGCAGGCCCAGCGCCGCCTCCACCGTCTTCTTGTCGATTCCAAGGGCGGCAGCCAGCGACGGTCCTCCGGACATGGTCTTCCCCCACCGCCCACGCAACAGCTCCTCCCGCAGATGCGCGGCCACTTGTTCGGAGGGAGAAAGGATGGTCAGTTCGAGCATGCACCAAACCTGCCCAATGATGGGAAAGTGTCGATCAAAAAAGAATGTTGCGGGAGGTGGACCGATGAAAAAATACGGAATCGAAATCCCCATCCACCAGTCCGCTCCCTCCCCACGGAGAGGCCGGGCGCAAGCCGGAATAAAAAATATAAAGGGACAGGCCTTTTATCAAAATATTCATCAGGATTGAGTTCAGAATATAAAGGGACAGGCCTTTTATCAAAATATTCATCAGGATTGAGTTCAGGACTGTAGGGAGGCATGTAGAACAACTCGATCTGCTTGGCGCGCGCCTTGGTCCACTCCACCACCTTGACTGCCTTGTGAACCCTGAGGTTGTCCACGATCAGGAATATCTTGCGCTTGGCGGATTTGATCAGCCGCCCGAGAAACCGGATGAAGGTGTCTGTCTTCAAACCTCCCTTGTAGATCATGAATCGAACGTCACCACGATTGCCGATCGCCGAGATCATGCTGGTGGTGATGCGGCGGGCAAGCCCGCGAACCACTGGAGTCTCACCGACCGGCGCATAACCCCTCCCGGCATGATCCTGGTTGCTGATTCCGGTTTCATCGCCCCACAGAATGTCGGCTTTTTCAGCCTTCGCGCGCTTCGCAATGGCGGGATAGGTTTTCTCCATCCACTCGCGGCCTTGTGCAGGCTGCTGTTCATAAGCGATCTTTTTCGGGCGCTGGGGAGTGAAGCCCCAGCGCTTCAGATACAGATGCGGGCGGCGTTCTGAAAGCCGGATGATTCGGGCGGTTTGAACGTCGGATGGCGCTTGCGTTGGTTCTTCTTCGAGAGCTTCTAACAAAACTCTTCTTCCTGCGTCTTCTT
>JALRFY010000064.1 GCA_023253625.1 Akkermansiaceae bacterium
GCGAGAGGGTGGCGAGGAAAGAGGAGGGTGAGGCCAAAATCTCAGAGACGGAATCTGTTTTATCTTTAGTGTTTAAAACCCTGCAATTGAACTGTTGAAAAAGGTCTCGGGTTGGGGGATACACAAGATCCGGTTTGGGCAAGGAGAAACTGGTTTGGGTTGGTAGTACGCCGTTTATTGGTAACCAGGCCCCGGAATGTGCTGACGGTGGTGTCGGATGTGCTTTGGGCGAGTCTGCGAATGTTTTGGCTGTCAGAGGTCCTCTCCAGAACGTTCCTGCCAGAATCAGAGGACCACTTGAAAGTGTGGTCGGCCGCCTGTGTGTGCCGCAATAGTGTATGGAGTGGACAGTGGCCCTATGAGGCAAAACTCGTACTCCGTAGCGCCGGGCCCTATGAGGCAAAACTCGCACTCCGTAGCGCCGAAGGACCGAGGAACTATGGACGGGGCAAGGAAAGTGTGGGAGGGGCGCAGGGTTAGAGGCCTGTGTAGGTGAGGTGTGTTGGTCAGGTACAACTCCAGCTGATGATCTGTGGGCTACAGTGGAAGGAAAGGATACTATAGATTGTGCTGACAAATGGCGCAAAGATGCTGGAGAAAATCGTGCGCATCCCCGAGCCCGAGCGCGAGGATGCGGTGATGAACTTCAAGTTCCCACCACCTCCCGCCTCCGGCCACATGGTCGCGAAACTCGATGGCGTTGCCAAAAACTACGGCCCTCTGACCATTTTCAGCGGCTTCCATTTTGAAATCAGCAAGGGCGAGAAAATCGCCATCGTCGGCCCCAACGGCGCGGGCAAATCCACCTTCTGCCGCCTCATCACGGCACAGGAAGCGCCCGACGCCGGCAGCCACGCCTTCGGCCACAAGGTGGCCTGCTCGTTCTTCTCGCAGAACCACGCTGATGAACTCGCGCCGGACCAAACCATCCTCGAAACCGTCGAAGCCGCCGCCTCACGGGAGAGCGCCCCGCATGCCCGGAATCTGTTAGGCTGCTTCCTTTTCCGCGGCGACGATGTCTTCAAGAAGGTGGGCGTGCTCTCCGGCGGCGAGCGTTCGCGCGTGGCACTCGTCTGCATGCTGCTGCGCCCGGCGAATTTCCTCATTCTCGACGAGCCGACCAACCACCTCGACATGCAATCGCAGGACGTGCTGCAGCGCGCGCTGGTCGATTACCCCGGCAGCGTGTTGATCGTTTCGCACAACCGCTCGTTCCTCGATCCTCTGGTGACCAAAACGCTCGAATTCCGCCCCGGCGAGCAGCCGCGGTTGTTTTCGGGAAACATTACCTATTATCTCGAAAAGACCGCCGGGGAAAAACAAGGGGGCGTGGGCGTCCCGCCTGCATCTTCCAAGACCGCCAGCCCCGCACCCATCTCCCGCAAGGACCAGCGCCGGGCCGAGGCCGGGGCCCGCGAGACCCGCAACAAACTGCTCAAGCCGCTCGAAAACGAACTCGAGGCGCTCGAAACAACGATCGCCGAATTCGAGGCCGCCCAAGCCACCCTCACCGCCGCGCTCTCCAACCCGGAAATCGCCGCAGATCCCGACAGGTTCCGCGAGGCCACCCGCGCCGTCGCAGCCATCACCTCGAAACTCGAAAGCAGCTATTCCCGCTGGGGTGGACTCTCCGACGAGATCGAGAAGGTGCGGGCGAAGCTCGGGATGGATGCATAGCCGGCCGGCCGGACAACGGTTCATTTGGCTCATAATGCAACTTGGAGGATGCAACAATCCACTCCACCGTGGCGTAACCGGAAATTGAAATACGCCCCGCCATGATCCGTCCCATGATGATTGCCGCCGCGCTGCTCGCCGCCAAGGCGGGTGCCAGCGAAAAGCCAGCGCACCTTTTCATCCTTTCCGGCCAGTCAAACATGGCGGCCATGAATCCCAAGCTCGGATTCGAGCCCGAGGCGGCCAGGCTCTTCCCGGATGCCGATATTGCATCCATTAAAATCGCGCTCAGCGGGCAGCCGATACGCCACTGGGTGGCCGAATGGAATGAAATCGCCCAAAAACATGGCATCGATCCCGCCGCCACGCGAGCCAAAGACAAGAGGCAGGAGCCGGTCCATTACCAGAAGATCCTCAAACAGTTCGCGGAGTTGATCCGGAAACACCCGGATCCGGCCTCGGTCACATTCTGCTGGATGCAAGGTGAACGCGACGCAAAGGAAAACCTTGATGCGGCCTACTACGAAGCCCTCAGGCAGTTGGTCACAAACCTCCGCCGAGACCTGAAGCAACCGAAGATGGGCTTCGTGATCGGGCGACTGAGCGATTTCGGCAAAGCGGATGATGCGCCCTGGCAGGCGGTGCGCGACGCGCAAGTCAAGTTGGCGAATGATGATGCCCTGGGAGCGTGGGTGGATTGTGATGACCTCAACGACAAGGAAAAGCAGGGCCAAACCTTCAATGACCTGCATTACACCGTGGAGGGCTACGAACTGCTCGGCCGGCGCTATGTCAGGCAGGCACGGGCCATCATCGATGGCAAGGCACCGGCGAAGGACGGCCGCCCTCTGTAGTGGACGGTTCCGCAGCGGGCTGGCTTTCCAGCCAGCGCGCCGCTGGTCCTTACGGCAAGATCCCGCCAGACGACGGGCAGGCCCGCGCCGTTTGTTTGGATCTCTTGAGTCTTGTCGCGTAGTGTGGTTATCAATCATGAAGGACATGGAAGAAATCCGCATGCAAAAAGACTCGATGGGCGCGGTGGCGGTTCCGGCTGGGGCCCTGTATGGAGCTTCGACACAGCGCGCCGTGCTGAATTTCCCGATCTCCGGCGAGACGCTGCCCGTGCCCTTGATTCACGCATATGGCATGATCAAGGCGGCGGCCGCGGAAACCAACGGCGCACTGGGTGAACTGGACGAATCCCGCGCTACCCGCATCGCGGATGCCGCGCGCGCCGTGGCGGACGGGCGGCACGACGATCATTTTGTGGTGGATATTTATCAGACCGGCTCCGGCACCTCGACGAACATGAACGTCAACGAGGTGATCGCCCGGCTCGCCAACCTGGCCGCACCGGACGCACCGGCGGTGCATCCGAACGACCACGTCAACCACGGCCAATCATCCAACGACACATTTCCCACCGCCATCCACATGGCGGCTGCCATGGAAATGGAAAGCTGCCTGCGCCCGGCGCTGCGCTCGCTGCACGGGGCGCTCGCAGCGAAGGCACGCGAATTCGACGGGATTCTGAAAATCGGCCGCACCCATCTGATGGACGCGGTGCCGATGCGCCTGGGCCAGGAATTCAGCGGCTGGGCGCGGCAGGCGGAGAAGGCTGAAGCGCGATGCCAGATGGCGATCGATGCGCTGATGGAGCTTCCGCTCGGCGGCACCGCGGTGGGCACCGGTCTGAACGCACATCGGGAATTCCCCGGAAAATGCATCGCCAGACTGGCGGAAATCTGTGGCCTGCCATTCCGCCGCGCGGTGAATCCCTTCGAAGCCCAGGCCGCGCGCGATGCCGCGGTGGAAGCACACGGGCAGCTAAACACCATCGCCGTTTCGCTTAACAAGATCGCCTGCGACATCCGCCTGCTCGCCACCGGTCCGCGCTGCGGGATTGGCGAAATCCAGCTTCCGGCCATCCAGCCGGGCTCCTCGATCATGCCGGGCAAGGTGAACCCGGTGCTCGCCGAGGCCGTCACGATGGTCACGGCCCGCGTTTTCGGCAATCAGACCACCGTCACCGCATGCGGTTGCGGCGGTTTCCTCGAACTCAATGTCTCGATGCCGCTGATCGCCAAATGCCTGCTCGAATCCATCCAGCTGCTGGCCATGGCCATCCGCGCCTTCGCGGAACACTGCGTGGCCGGCATCTCGGCCGACGAGGCGCGGTGCCGGGCGTTCATTGAGCAATCGATGGCGATGGCCACCGCGCTCGTGCCGCTCACCGGCTACGATCGTGCCGCCTCACTTGCCAAGCAGGCGATGCATGAGCACCGCACAATCCGCGAGCTGTGCCTGGAACACCGCGGTGAACTCGGAATCAGCGAGGCCGGGCTGGACGATGCGCTCGATCCGCGCCGCATGACGGAACCTTGAGACGTGAAGCACATGGCGCTCCCGGCAGGCCTGCCGCCATGATGCATGAATGCGCCGTTGAAACGCGCACTGCTGCCATGCCTGTTGTTGCGCTTGTCCGGCCCGGCGATTTCAGCGGAGGCGGTGGACAAGATGCCGCCCAAGGCCCGTGAGCCGGTGGGCGGCAAGCAACACCTCCCGGCCCACAAGCTGGTAAGTGAGCAAGCTCGCCAGCGCGAGGCTGGAACCCGACTCGCCGGGCGAGGCGCTGCTTTGGCCAGGAATTGCCGCCCGGCCAGCAGGAGTTCCGGGTGATCGAAGCCCTCCTGCCCGAGGCCGCACCGGGAAAAAGCGACGCGGACGGTGCTGAATGACGCCAGCGCCACGAAGAAGCCGGGTCCGAGTGCGTTCGCGAGCTCGTCAACCGGTGTGGCCTGTGCTTGGGTTGGCGCATGCCGCATTTCACCGCCAATGCCGACTACGAGGAAAAGAACAGCCAGCCGCTGCGTCTGGAGCCCGGTGCCATGGTCCGCACCGGTCCCGCCGATCACACATGGCCGGGTTGGGTCTGGGCCAGCGATGACCACGGCCGCGCAGGCTACATTCCTGAGGAATTGCTGGAAAAAACCGGCCCCGGCACCGCCAAGGCGACCGGTCCCTTCGATCCCACCGTGCTCACCATCCGCCGCGGCGACCGGCTCGAGTCGCTGCGCCAGATCCACGGCTGGCATTGGTGCCGCAACGGGCACGGAGCGCTCGGCTGGGTGGCCGGATATCTTTTGCGGCCGCTCTGAACCCCAAATCCACCCCTTGCCAAAACCATGCACAAATCTCTCGCAACCGCAGCCATGCTCGCCATGGCAGGCGCGCTGGCAGCGGATGAAAACCTGTCCCTGACGGGCAACCGCTTCCTCACGCTCAACACCATCGTCCGCGTGCACCAGATCGAGGTGACACGCGATGCCGCGCACGGGCCCGACGAGTCGAGCGTCCACACGCCAGCCGAGGCACGGACGTTCCGCGAAGCCATCGACAAGGCATGGCCCGGCGCCCGCATCACCTGGGCTTTCAGCTGGCGCGCGCTCCACGACGAACGGGAACCATACCACGAGCTGCGTGAACTGGTCGTGGGTTATCATGAAAAATTCGGTGACGAGATCACCTTCATCCCGGGCGCCTATTTCTCGAACATGTACAACACCCGCGAGCAGGTGAACAAAGACCTGCACGAGGGATTGGCCCGCGTTTCGAAAATCGTCGGCGACGGCTACCGCCCGAAAAGCGTGGTCGCCGGTTTCCTGTCCGCAGACAACCTGCGATATCTCGCGGAAGAGGAAAACATCCACGTCTGCCAGGGAACCATCTGGAGCCAGTATGCGGTGGACAACGGCGACGGCGAAGGCTCGATCTGTTATCCCTACTATCCGTCGCGCGAGCACTTTTGCAAACCGGCACGAGGCAAGGACGACTTCATCGACATCGTGAACCTGGACGGCTGGACGGTGGATTTCCTCTGCGCCCGCATCGCCGGCGCACAAACGGTGAATGGCGAGCGCTGGCGCAGCCGCCAGGGCGTGGGGCCCATTGAGACGCTGCTCGACATGGGCACCGAGCGCGGACTCGAGGCGATGATGGCGACCACCGCCTGCCATTTTGACGACGGCTTCAAACGCAACGGCTTCGCATGGGTCACCTGCGGCTGGGAGATGAGCCTCGTCGAAGCCCGCAAGATCTACGGCTACGGCGGACGCAACGGCATGGAGGGGCTGCACCTCTGGCTCACGGGCATCCGCGCGCGCTGGCCGGACGCAAAGCTGGTCACCCAGGGCGAGTTCGGCGAACTTTGGCGCGCGCGGTTCAAGAACAACGACGATCTCGATTACCGCTTCGTCCACCGCGGCTGCGGCATCCGCGCCTCCGAGGCCGACAAGGAAATCCGCTGGTTCATGAACAAGGACTTCCGCCTCGCGCTGCTGCGCGATCGGAAAAACGGCGGACCGGAAAAGGTCATCGACTTCACCCGCTACGATCTGACCGCCAAAGAGCCCGCCGATCCCGGGCCCGGCAACCATTCAAGAAACTGGAGCCTGATGAACCGCATCAACCAGAAAGGCACCCGCCCGGAGGACCGGCCGCTGCCGCTGGCGGAACTTCCCGGAAATGACCGCGCAATCATCCGCAATCGCCTGCCGGAGTTGTTCCATCCGTAGCATGCGTCACCCGCCCCTGTGCTTCCGCTCCTTTTTGCCACCGCCCTGGCGGCTGCGGCGCCCTGTCCGCGTGCCAGGCATCCGGCGTGCGCGCGCTCATTCCTCCAGCAAATCGAGCGAAAGCCGGTTGTAGGCGGGCGTGTCGATGAGGAATGGATGCTCCTCGCCATCCAACGTGCCATAATGGAAGCCGGCGGCCTGCCCGGTGCCGGGGGCGAAACGCAGTGCGCGCTGCGACAAACCGGCGAAGTTGCCATCGCCACCGATTTTCTTTTCCACCACTTTGAAGGCCAGCGCCGGGTTCAACAAGGCGGCGGCGGCCTGCGCGTCGTCGCGCGCAAGCCAGCGCGTGACTTGCAGCCCTTCGAGCGCGGACAGCATGTGGTTGGCGCGCGCGGGTGCCAGGCGGTCATCGAGTTTTTCTCCGCCGCTGGTCGCCTGCCATGATTCAGCGATGAAATCGTATTTGAGCAGCAACGGCGGCTTGTCGCCGATGCGGCGTTCGATACCGGTGAGGTCCACGCGGCTCAACGACCACAGGCGCGCATGACGCCACTCGTGCTGCCGCACGGCGATGGTTGCCAGAATGGAGCGGTCCACGCGCATCACGGTGGGCGTGCCGGTGCGGTTGACAAACAGGCCGCCCTGTGGGTCCAGGCCGAAGCGCAGTTCGATCCCCTGGTTTTCCGCGCCAACGAAGCGCAGCGTGAGGATCGGCCGGTCGAGCCCCCACGGGCTGAAATCGGTGGCGGCATCGCTCTCGAAGGCGCTGGCGCGCTGGCTGGTGACGGCCTTGAGCAGCTCGAAAAGGTTGCGCTCGTTGGCCTCGCCAGCCTTGCCATCGATCACGGTCATCCACGGCCCGGGCGGCTGGCGCTCGATGCGGATGGGCTCGCCGGTGGCGGGCAGGATTTCGATGCGGCGCAGCGAAGCGATGTTGAGGCGCGTGAGCACCGGATCACGCAGTTCGTTCATGGCGAGCGGCAGGTCCGCCAGCGAAACCGCTCCCGCTTCGGGCTTGAGCGGCAGCTCGAACCAGGTCCCCGGGCGGTCGCTGACCACGGCACCAGTCAGGCGCTCATCGGCATTTTCCGGCGGGAAAATTTCCAGAAGCGTCTCATCGCCGGAGCCGAACGAGGCAATGGTGATCTGAGTGGTTTTGTTCGCGCCATCGATGACCGGCAGTGCGGCTGCGGCGCGGTCGGTCACGCGCATGGCCCGCAGCTCGAACAGACTCTCCAACAGCTTTTTCATCGCCAGTGGATCGGTGGCGAGTTCAAGCGGCTTGGAAACGCGCCATGGCGCGCCGTGGGCGGCGCGGGCGAGTGTGAGATCGCCCTGCTGCGAGCGTATGCGGATTTTACCGAGATTCGCGGGATTGAAATAAAACGGCGCGTGATCGCGCAGCAGCTTGAGACCGTCCCGGAACAGCGGGGTGATGTCGCCGGTGGCAATGTAGATGTGGCGGCCCCGCCCAGGGTCGCGCGGCTGCACGAACACGGTGGACACCGGCTCGTCGTAGCCCTCGATTTCCGCTCGCCACGGGGTCACGCGGCCGAGGCGGAAATCGGCGAGGGTTTCGCGGCCGTCTCCTTCAAGCCGGATGCGCACCGCGTTGTCGCCGAGGCCGGAATTCGAATCGTCCACATCATCTGCGTCGGCCACGTCCTCGACACGCATGCCGAGCGCGAACTGGATGATGGCGACGGCCGCGCGCGGGTCCATGCGGTCCTCCCATGGTGCCGAGGCCATCCAGCCGTTTTCGCCCAGCGAGAACACAGCCTTCACGCTGCCCGAGTGGACACGGATGTGTTTCACCTCCGCCGGGGTGAATGAATCATAGAGCCGCGAGCCGACCGGATGCGGGGGAGATCCCAACAGCGCCTCAAGCCCACCCTGCCGCCACTGCCACACGGCGAGCGTGAGTGCAATGGCCGCGCCAAATGCAAGAAGCAGGGTGAAGCCGGTGGAACGCATAACAGGTCAAACACGGCGCGACGACCACACGAAGCCGCCGATCAGGATGAAAAACGCGGGCAGGAAAAACAGGTTCATGCGGTTGATGAAGGACACCTGCGCATCGAGCAATGGCAGCTTGTAGGTGTGGAGCGAGCGCGGGCCGATGCCGGCGAGTTGCTCGCGGCCGACCAGCCAGTTCGCCGCGGAGGCGAGGAAATCGCGGTTTTCCGCACGTTGCTGCGCGGGATCGAGGAAATCCGTGCCGGACATCACGATCATGCGCGAGGAATCCGCAGCGAAGCGGTCGTCGCTTTCCGCCCCGCGGATCACCGCTGCGGCGAGATACAAGGGGGCACCGTGGTCCTCGATCTCATTGAATGTATCATCTCCGGAGCCGAAATCCGTCTCACCCCAGAAACCGGCGGGAGCCTCGACCAGCCCGTAGGGCGCGATGCGGCGGTTGAGCAGGTCCTCGGCACCCTCACGCACCTCGAGCGAGGAAATGGCACCGCTGAACTCGGTGGCCAGCCCGGCCAGCCCGCTCATGAATGGCACGCCCCGGGTGAAGGTGCCACGGGCCTGGGTAACCAGCCTGCCATCGCTGTGCGCGATCACGCGGTCGCCGCGCGGGGTCACGCCCATGCCACGCAGGAAGGCGCGGAGTTTCGGCGGAGCCGGCCCGTCGTCCAGCAGCATGAGCATCGCCGCCTTCGGCCGGTTCCAATAGCGCTCAAGCACGGCGAATTCCTGCTCCGTCAGATCATACGCGGGGGCCAGCATCGCAATCCCATCCACCCCGGCGGGAATCTCCGCGATTTGCGACAGGTTGAGATCCGCCAGCACCACGTTTTGATAGCGGAGGATTTCCTCCAGCTGCGCGCGGGCGGAAAACCCGGCGGAGTTTTCGTCGGACGCGCTCTTGTCGGCCAGCAGGGCGAGCACGCGGCTGCGGCCCTCGATGGCGGACACCAGCGATGCCGTGAGCAGGTCCTCGCCTTTGAAGCCGGTCACGCGCCGCACGCCCTCGGTGGTGGCATGCTCCGCCATGTCGTCGGCCGGCACCAGGCGGACGTTCGGATGCAGCGTGCGGACGCGGTTTGCGTCCTCCTTGGTCGGCGGGTTTGCGTCGCTGCGGGCGTCGATGATGACCAAATCCCGGATGAATGTGATGCCATAGGTGGCTACGATTTCCGCCATGCGGTCCGGACTGCGCAGCGGGTCCACCACTTCCAGCTCGATGCCGCCCATGGAACGGCGCTCGTATTCCTCGGCCAGGGCGCGCACACGCTCGTAGAACGGCGCGCTGCGGCGGTAGGCCATGATCCATTTCACCGGTTTTTCACGGCCCTGCATCGCGTCGCCTTTGAGATAGTTCCGGGTGGCGGGCGAGAGTGAATAATCCGCCGCGCGGCTGAGGTCCGCGCTCCAATGGTGGCTCAGCGAGAGATAATTGACGGCAATCAGGGCCAACC
Organism: Akkermansiaceae bacterium; assembly: GCA_023253625.1. GTDB lineage: Bacteria > Verrucomicrobiota > Verrucomicrobiia > Verrucomicrobiales > Akkermansiaceae > Luteolibacter. Next base: position 9,683 of record JALRFY010000064.1, read on the forward strand.
CCAGCAAGGCTGTCTGGATCACGGTGAGAACGCCGATCCCGATGCGGTTCGGGCGGCTGGATTTTCGATGTTCTGGCGCGGATGACGGCATGCGGGATATGATATCAGTTTCGCCAACGGCGGAAATCGACCACCTGCCAGGTCATGAACAGCAGGAAGGCGGCGAGACTCGAGAAATAGACTGCGGCGCGCGTGTCGAGCAGCCCGCTGGCGTAATAGTGCAGGTGGCGCTGCGATGAAATGTAATGGAAAAACTCCGCGCCCGCGAACGACTCGCCCCAGATCACCGTGACAAAGCCGAGGAAATACTGGAACACCAGCAGCCCGATGGTCAGCAGCCCGGCGATGATCTGGCTGGAGGTGAGCGCGGATGCCAGACACCCGGCGGCGGTGAAGGCGGAACCCATCAGCATCACGATGGCGAACGCGCCAATCATCGAGCCCGGCGACCAGGCCGGCGGCAGATCGGTGAACCAGACGAACATGCGGAACTGCACGAAGGCCGGCACCCACAGGATGGCATAGAAGATCATCGCCGCGGCATACTTCGAGAGCACCACCTGCCAGGTGCGCACCGGTGCGGTGAGCAGGGTTTCCAAGGTCCCGGAGCGCTCCTCCTCGGCAAACAGCCGCATCGTGATAAGCGGGAAGATGAACAGGAAATAAAACCAGAACACCGGCGTGTGGAAGGTCACGTAAACCAGGCTGTCCTTCACCGGCGTGTCGCGGAAGCCCTTCATCGCCGTGGAGAGCGAGACGCCCTGCATCACCGCCACAAAGGCCAGCACCACCCAGCCGAACGGCGTGAGGAAATAACCTTTCAGTTCCTTGAGGGTGAGGATGCGGAACAATCTCATGAATTTTTATCTATATCAATCGGACACGATCATCCGGCGGATCGCTTCGGCAATGAAGGTTTTCGGTTGCTCGGGAATGCCGGTGGCGAACTTGAGCGTCTTGCCACCGCTGTCCACCTGGATATGATATTGCACCTGGTTGTTCTTCTTCCAACCCGCCTGGCGGATCGAGATGCGCGCGCCCTTGTCGCAGGCGATGCGGCGCTTCCAACTGAATGGCCCCAGTTCCATGGCCACTTCGAGCACGCCTTGGTTGAAGCTGAACCGCCAGCGGCCGAAGATCATGAAGGCGATCGAGGAAACCAGCACGATGGTCCCGAGCAGGAACGGCAGGCCGAACAGACTGCGAGCAGGATCGAACTTTCCTTCCGCGATTTGGGTGCCGTAGATCACAGCCATGGAGCCGCCCGACCACACCGCAGTGAAGGGAATCAGGAAGAACACCATCATTGAGACCTTCTTGAAATAGACCGTCTTGCCACGCAGCGTGCTTGGATCGAAGCGCACGCCTTTGGGCGGCTTGCTGAGATCCACGTTCTCCACGCCCGGAATGCCCGTGATCGAGGAGAACGGCATGGTTTTGCCGCAACCGCGGCACAGCGCGATGTCATTGGCCACGTTCACATCGTCCAGCGCGATCGCCGCACGGCAATGTGGGCATTGGTGGGGAGAACTCATAGATATTTGTCGGTCACCGCGCCGAAGTCGGGCCATTCGGTCACCCGGCCTTCGTTGTTCATGAAATCCGCGATCAGCTTTTCAGGTGTCATTTCTCCCCGTGCGGCAAGAATCGGAATGCACTCGTTGATGATCCAAGCCTCGTATTCCTCGAAACTCAGTTTCGGCGGCGGCGGGTGTCCGGACAAATCCGGCAACTTCAGGTCTGGCACGCTCATAGGTATTTGTCGGTTACCGCGCCCTCGGACGCGGTGGCCACGAGTTTGGCATATTTCGCCAGCACACCCTGCGTGTAGCGCGGGGCCGGTTGTTTCCAGACGGCGCGGCGGTCCTTGAGTTCCTCGTCGGGCAGGCGGACGTCGATGCGGTTGTTGACGGCGTCGATGATGATCGGGTCGCCGTCCTTGAGCAGGCCGATGGCGCCGCCGGTGAAGGCCTCCGGAGTGATGTGGCCGACCACGAAGCCGTGGCTGCCGCCGGAGAAGCGGCCATCGGTGATGAGCGCGACGTCCTTGCCGAGGCCGAGGCCCATGATGGCGCTGGTGGGCCCGAGCATCTCGCGCATGCCGGGACCGCCCTTCGGTCCTTCCATGCGGATGACGATCACGTCGCCCTTGTTGATTTCCTTGGCGAGGATCGACTTCATGGCGGCATCCTCGGAGTCGAAGCAACGGGCATTGCCGGTGAAGACCTCGCCTTCCTTGCCGGAAATTTTCGCGACCGCGCCGCCTTCGGCGAGGTTGCCGTAGAGGATGCGCAGGTGGCTGTCCTTTTTGACCGGGTTGTCGAGCGGGCGGATGATCTGCTGTCCTTCCGGGTAGGGTTTGGCGAGTTTTTCGAGGTTCTCGCGCATCGTGCGGCCGGTCACCGTCATGCAATCGCCGTGCAGCAGCCCTGCATCGAGCAGCATTTTCATCAATGGCACCGTGCCGCCGATCCGGACCAGGTCGGCCATGACGTATTTGCCCGATGGCTTGAGGTCGGCGAGCACCGGCACGTTTTTCCCGATGCGCGCGAAATCGTCGATGGTGATCTCAACGCCCGCGGCCTGCGCGATGGCGGGGATGTGCAGCACCGCATTGGTCGATCCGCCGAGCGCGATGAGCACGGTGATGGCGTTTTCAAAGGCCTCCTTGGTCAGGATGTCGCGCGGCTTGATGCCAAGGTGGATCAGGTTGACCACGGCGGCACCGGCGTCGAAGCAATCGCGCATCTTGTCATCCGAGATGGCGGCCTGGGCGGAGCTGTTCGGCAGTGACATGCCCATCGCCTCGATCGCGCTGGCCATGGTGTTGGCGGTGTACATCCCGCCGCAGGAGCCGGGGCCGGGAATCGCGCAGGACTCCACGGTTTCCAGCTCGGCGTCGTCGTATTCGCCGTTGGCGTGTTTTCCCACCGCTTCGAACACGGAAACGATGTCGAGGTCCTTCTGCTCGCCCTTGATCGTGGCGCAGCCGGGCAGGATGGTGCCGCCATAGACGAAAACCGACGGGCGGTTCATGCGCGCCATCGCCATCAGGCAGCCGGGCATGTTCTTGTCGCAGCCGCCGATGGCCACGAAGCCGTCCATGCCCTCGCAGCCGACCACCGTTTCGATGGAATCGGCGATGACCTCGCGGGACACGAGCGAGTATTTCATGCCCTCGGTGCCCATCGAGATGCCGTCCGAGACGGTGATGGTGTTGAAAATGATGCCCTTGCCGCCTGCGGCGTCCGTGCCCTTGCGGGACTCCTGGGCGAGTTTGTCGATGTGGACGTTGCAGGGCGTCACCTCGCTCCAGGTCGAGGCGATGCCGATCTGCGGCTTGGAAAAATCGTCTTTCTGGAATCCGACGGCGTAGAGCATCGCGCGGCTCGGCGCGCGGTCGGGGCCGTCAAGCATCGGGCCGGAAAACGGGCGGGTGTGTTCGTTCATCGCGGCGGGAGCATCCCGCCCGGCACGGGCCGCGTCAAGGTCGGCGCTTCAGCGCGGATCCGTGACACGCCCGAGGAAGAGACAGGTGCCGCTGGCGACGTGCTGGACGGCGAACAGGAACGGCCGGTCCACCCGGACTTCAGCCGGTGGATCGGCGGCTATCGATGTAGCGCGCATCATGATCACCGCGGTAGCCGCGGCGGCCTCGGTGCCGTCCTGGTTCACATCGATGAAGGCCTTGTGGATCACGTTGTCGATGTAGAGGTAGTCGTCCGGCTTGCGCGGAGCCATGCGCGAGAAATCCGCGCTGCCCTGCGGCACGTCGAAGGCACGCGGCATGCCCATCGCCTTGAGGTGATCAGCGAGCATGATGCGGCCGGGTTCGAGTTTGAATTTCGGCAGCCGCAGGATCACTTCACGTTTCGGCAGCCGCGCCGCCTCGGCGAGCCGCGCCGCATCGATTTGCTTCTCCAGCGCCGCCAGTCCGTCACGCGCGTCCGGCAGGGCGATGAGAAATTGCAAGCCGCCGCCCTCGTAGGGCACCGAGATCAGCGTGCCGCCGGGGATTTGCCGATAGCCGTATGGCGCTTGATGCACGAGGCCGGGCACCTTGGCTTGACCGGCGCCATCGACATGGAAGGCCAGTTCCGGCTCTTCGCGGAACGGAGCCGCCCACGCGGCCTTGAGGTAGATGGCATTGGCGAGGACGAGCCGCGTTTCCTCATCCAGCACTCCGCCCGGAATGAGATCCTTGATCCGCTCGCGCGTCCGCTCCTCGACCCACTCGTTGATGCGGGATCGCGCGGCCTCGGCCTGCCGGATGAAATCGACCTGCTCCAGCGGTGCGGCGTAGGTGTTTTCCAACAATGCGAGAAACGGTTTTTCGAACGGCTGGCCGGCCTGGCCGAACAGGCGGTTGGCGGTGACAATCTGCAACGGCGTTTCCGGTCCGCCGTGACGGTCCGGATTCTCCACCCGCTCACGGCTGGCGCGGGCGAGTTCTGCGAGATCCGCAGCGATGGCCGCGATACCGGCGTGATTCGCGGCCTCGTCCTCGCCGAGGTGCAGGGTTTTTGCCATTTCGGCGCGCGTTTCGCCGGCGGCTCCGGCATAGGTCATGGCCAGCGCGCTGGCGATCGACCACGGTGAAGTCAAGACATTGCCCGTATCGGGGTCCGCAAGCCGTCGGTGAAGTTCGAGGCCGAATCCATTGATACCGGTTGCGACCGGTGGAGTGTCGGCGGCGGCACCAGTCAAGGCCGTGGCGGAGATCCAGATTGGGATGAGGGCTTTCATGACGGTGAAGCATCCCGATCCACGCATTTCCTGGCAAAGGAAATTGTTGGTTTTTTCGTGGAATCCGCGGATGGTTGCGCCCCGCCTCGACCATGACTCCGCCTGCCATCCACACCCCCACCGCCAAACCGCCGAAACGCAAGTCCGCCAAGGCCTGGTCCCCGGAAAAATCCGCGGAACTTTATGGTGTGGAGTCGTGGGGCCACGGCTACTTCGGCGTGAACAAGAAGGGCCACGTCACCGTGCGGCTCGAGGACGACGAGAGCGGCAAGGAGGTTTCACTCTTCGAGGTGATCGAGGGCCTGCGCGACCGCGGCACGCACCTGCCCGTCCTGTTGCGCTTCCGCGACCTGCTGCATCGCCGGATCGCGGAAATCAACGATTCGTTCCGCAAGGCGATCAAGGAACTCAACTACCGCGGCGAATACCGCGGCGTCTATCCGATCAAGGTGAACCAACAGCGCCAGGTGATCGAGGAGATCGCCGAGTTCGGGAAAAAATACCACTACGGCCTCGAAGCCGGCTCCAAGCCCGAGCTGATCGCCGCGCTCGCACACATGCACGATCCGGAGGCCTACATCATCTGCAACGGCTACAAGGACGAGGAGTTCATCGACCTCGCCCTGCAATCCCAGAAAATGGGTCTGCGCATCATGCTGGTGCTCGAAATGCCCAGCGAGCTGGACCTCATCCTCGAGCGCTCGCGCAAGATCGGCGTGCTGCCGAACCTCGGAGTGCGCGTCCGCCTCTCCACCCGCGGCTCCGGCCACTGGCAGGACAGCGCGGGAGACAAGTCCGTTTTCGGCCTCAACGCCGCGCAGGTCATCGGCGTGGTGGACCACCTCAAGGCGAGCGGCCACATCGGCTGCCTGAAAATGCTCCACTACCACCAAGGCTCGCAGATCCCCAACATCGCCGCCATCCGCGAGGGCGCCACCGAGGCGGTTAGAATGTACTGCGACCTCGTCAAGGAAGGCGCCCCGATGGGCGTGCTCGACATCGGCGGCGGCATGGCCGTGGACTACGACGGCTCCCACACCAATTTCCACTCGTCCTGCAACTACTCGGTGGCCGAATACTGCACCGACATCGTCGAGGTGGTCTCGCAAATCTGCGACAAGGCCGGCGTCCACCACCCCAACCTGATCTCCGAAAGCGGCCGCGCCGTCGTCGCCTACTACTCGGTGCTCGTCTTCAACATCCTCGACGTCACCCGTGCCCAGACCAGCGACGACGCGCCCGACGTCCCGGCGAAAGCCCCGCAAAACCTGCTCAACCTGATCGATGTCCACAAGACGCTCTCAAAGAAAAACCTCCAGGAGAGTTTCAATGACGCCGTCTATTACCGCGACCAGATCCGCGCGCAGTTCTTCTACGGCAGCGCCACCCTGCGCGAGCGCGGCCTCGCCGAAGCCTGGTTCTGGCACATCCTCACCCGCATCTCCAAGCTCATCGCCCAACTCGACGACATCCCCGAGGACCTGCGCGAGCTCTCCTCCACGCTCGTCGATTTCTACTACGGAAACTTCTCCCTGTTCCAATCGCTGCCGGACTCATGGGCCATCGACCAGCTCTTCCCGGTGATGCCCATCCACCGGCTCGACGAAAAACCGCGCCAGCGCGCCGTGCTCGCCGACATCACCTGCGACTGCGATGGCAAGATCGACCGCTTCATCGATAAAGAGGACGTCGCCAAAATCCTGCCGCTCCACGACCTCACGCCCGACGAACCCTACTACGTCGCCGTCTTCCTCGTCGGCGCCTATCAGGAAACACTCGGCGATTTGCATAACTTGCTGGGTGACACCAACGTCGTCGGCGTGCACCTGGAAAAAGGCAAGCCGGTCTATACCCACGAGGTCGAGGGCGACACCGTGGCGGACGTGCTCAGCTACGTCGAATACGATCCCAAGGAACTCGTCACCAAGTTCCGCAGCTTCGCCGAAAAGGCCGTCACCGATGGCCGCATCTCGCCCAGGGAACGCCGCGAGATCCTCGACCTCTACCGCGCCGGACTGAACGGCTATACGTATTTCGAGTCGTAGCGGCAACAAGCCTTGAACGCCGCCATCACCACGGACAAACGTGGAATGCCGCCGGGCCGGGAGGGCTTCGCCCGGGGGCAGACCCTGACTGCCGGCTTCATAATATCGACGTTCTCATGACCAATCCTTTCCGCGAAGACCTTCTCGCCCGCTCCCCGGCGGAGCCTTGTTCCGTGGTGATCTTCGGTGCCACCGGCGACCTCGCGCACCGCAAGCTTGTGCCCGCGCTCTACAATCTCGCGGTGGACGGCGAACTCCCCACCGGAGTCCACATCATCGGCTTCGCCAGGCGGGAAAAATCGGACGATGAATTCCGCAATGGCCTTGCCGAGATCACCCGCAAGGTCTCGCGCACCGGTCTCGACGACGGAGTCTGGAATCCGTTCGCGCAAACCATCAGCTATCATCAATCGGAATTCACCGACGCCGCCGGCTATCACAAACTGGCGGAAAAGCTCGATGCCATCGACTGCGCGCGCGGCGGCAAGGGCAACCGGCTCTTCTACATCGCGTCCGCACCCGGGTTCTTTGACGACATCCTCCAACACCTGAAAAGCGCCGGCCTCAACCACTCGCCCGACGGCAGCTGGGCGCGCGTGATCGTGGAAAAACCGTTCGGCACCGATCTCGCCACCGCGCGCCACCTCCACGAGGTCGGCAACGCCACCTGCGAGGAAAAGGAAACCTACCGCATCGACCACTA
>JALRFY010000177.1 GCA_023253625.1 Akkermansiaceae bacterium
AAACGACCGTTCCCGGGTCCTGCTGGCCGGGGAAGGAAAACGCATAGGCCCCGCCAACGAGCGCGGCGGAAACCACGGGCTGTGCGCCATAGCGGGCCGTGCCGGTGGCGGGACGCTGCTCGGTATCCTTGGCCAGGCGCAGCGTCACCTCGAAGGCCTCGCCGTAGGGCACTGCCAGGTATTCCAGCGGCGCGACAAGCCGTGTGAACGTGTAGCGCTCGGTATCCGAGAGCGGCATCAGCCAGCGTTGCAGGGCGTTGATGCCGGCCCGCGGTGTGAGCGTGAATGCCGCGGCGGCACCGGCGGCCAGCAGCATCGCCACCAGAGACCACCGGCGGTGGCGGCGCGGTGGCAGTGCCTCGTCCAGATTCCGGCGGCCGGTTTCCGCAGCCACGGCGGCCATGGCCGCCTCGCGCAGCCGCGGCGAAAGCGAATCCTCGCTCTCGGACTGCCGCTGCAGCTCGATGACGCCCAGCAGGCGGTCGCCGAGTCCGGGGTAGCGTTTTGCAATCAGACGGGCGAGCTGTGATTCGCGCCGCTGTTTCCACACCCAGCGATGCAGCCAATACGGCGCGAATACGGCGAAAAGCGACACGCCGCCTGCCAGAATCAACAACCGCACCACCGCCGGCGTGGGCCAGATCCGTTCCAGCCCGAACACCAGCAGGAACGAAACCAGCAGCCCGATCACCCCCGCGGCCACCGCCTCCAGCACCTTGGTCCGCCACAAATGCCGCCGGAAATCGTTGAGCTGGCGGCTCAGTGATTCGGGAATCGCGGTTTTCGGGACTTGTGAAGGCTGGTTCATAAACAGATGAAACCCGGCACCATCGCCGGGCTTTGGGAAACTTCCAGAATTACGCCGTGGTTTCCAGTGGAAATTCCGCATGCCGCCTGCGCCCGGATGCTGGCCATATTGAGTGCTTCCTTCGACCACCCCGCGGCGGGCACCGCGCGCTTGATAAGACCGGAAGCCGCTACGCGTATCTTGGAAGTTGCATTTCACGCCACCGCCCATGAAGCCAGCGTCCCGGATTTTCCTGATCACCATTGCCGCCGCCTCCCACGCCGGGGGCGAGGTGGACTTCGCCCACCAGGTGGTGCCGATCCTCCGCAAGCATTGCGCCGAGTGTCACATGCAGGAGGCGAAAAAAGGCGGGCTCTCGATGAACACCCGCGAATCGTTCATCGCGGGATCGGAGCACGGCAGGATCGTGGAACCGGGAAACGCGAAAGGCAGCCTGCTGATGGAAGTCATCCTGTCCAATGACAAATCCGACCGCATGCCGCCCAAGGGCCCGCGCATGCCGGCGGACCAAGTCGAGATGATCCGCAAATGGATCGATGGCGGCATGCACTGGGAACCGGGATTCACTTTCGGCAACGAGGCCTACGAACCACCGCTCAAACCGCGGAATCCCGAACCGCCGCCGGCCGTCGATGGCCGCGCCCATCCGGTGGACCGCTTCGTGGACGCCTATCTCGCGGAACACAAAATCACACGCCCGCAGGCTCTCGGAGACGCCGCCTTCATCCGCCGGCTCACGCTCGATCTGACAGGCTTGCTTCCCGAACCCGCGGAGGTCGATGCCTTCCTCGCGGACCAGTCGCCCGACAAGCGGGAAAAACTCATCGCCACCGTCCTCGCCCGCGATACCGACTACGCCGAGCACTGGCTCACTTTCTGGAACGATCTGCTGCGAAACGACTACAAGGGCACCGGCTACATCGACGGCGGCCGCAAGCCCGTCACCTCATGGCTCTATCGCTCGCTGCTGGAAAACAAACCTTACGACGGGTTCGCCCGCGAATTGCTCGCGCCGCCCGACAATCAATCCAGCGGCTTCATCGAGGGCATCAAGTGGCGCGGCAGCGTGAACGCCAGCCAGACGCGCGAGGTCCAGTTCTCGCAATCCATCTCGCAGACCTTCCTTGGTCTGAACATGAAGTGCGCGTCGTGCCACGACAGCTTCGTGGACCGCTGGAAGCTCGATGACGCCTACGGCCTCGCCGCGATCTTCGCCGACCAGCCGATCGAAATGGCGCGCTGCGACAAGCCGACCGGCAAAATGGCGCAACCGAAGTGGATTTTTCCCGAACTCGGCACGGTCGATCCCGCCGCCCCCAAGGCCGAGCGGCTCAAGCAACTCGCCGGCCTGATGACGCATCCCGACAACGGCCGCTTCACCCGCACCATCGCCAACCGCCTGTGGCACCGCCTGATGGGCCGCGGCATCGTCCATCCGGTCGATGCGATGGACACCGAGCCGTGGAACGAGGACCTCCTGGACCATCTCGCGGTCCGCTTCGCCGAGGACGGCCATGATTTGAAAAAAGCGCTCGCCTACATCGCCTCGTCGCAGATCTATCAGAGTGAGGCCGTCACCACCGGCAAGGACGATGACGTGAATGTGTTCCGCGGTCCTCTCGCCAAGCGCATGAGCGCCGAGCAGTTCGTCGATGCCGTGTGGACGATCACCGGTACGGCCCCGGACAAGCCGCACAACGCCGTCCAGCGCAAGGAAGATGCCGCCAACAAAATGGTGCGCGCCTCGCTGGTGCCGTCCGATCTCCTGATGCGCGCGCTTGGCAGGCCGAACCGCGAGCAAATCGTCAGCATGCGGCCGGACAACCTCACCACGCTGGAAGCCATCGATCTCGCCAACGGCGGACAACTCGCCGCCGCGCTGAAACAAGGCGCCGCGCGCCTCGGATCGCAAAATCTCGCCACCGATGCCCTCGTGGAGTCGGTTTACATGCGTGCGCTGGCCCGCCGTCCTTCACCCGCCGAATCCCGCGACTTGTCGTCCATCCTCGGGGAAAATCCGGATCCCCTTGCCGTGGAGGATTTCCTGTGGATGGTGCTGCTGCTTCCCGAATTCCAGTTCGTCCACTGATCCCGATGGATCCAACCGCCATGGAAATGCAAAACCGCCGCCAGTTTCTCAAAGCGCTCTCCGCATCCAGCATGGCCGCCGCGATGTCCGGCGTGCCGCGCGCGTTCGGCTCGGAGCCGCTCGTCCATCCCAAGGCCACCGCCGATTGCTGCATCCTGCTGTGGATGGCCGGCGGCATGGCCGCGCCCGAGAGCTTCGATCCCAAAGGCTACCAACCGTTCCAAAAAGGCCTGCCGGTGGAGAAAATCCTCAGCACCTTCCCCGCCATCGATACCTCGCTCGACGGCGTGAAAAACAGCGCCGGACTCGAAGAGACCGCCAAGGTGATGGACCGCGCCACGCTGATCCGCTCGCATGTGCAGACGGACCTCGGCTCGATCCTCAACTCGCGCCACCAATACCACTGGCACACCGGA
>JALRFY010000187.1 GCA_023253625.1 Akkermansiaceae bacterium
TCATGATCGTGTGGCTGCCCTGCATCCTGATCGGCGTCTGGGCTGCGGCACATATCGGGCCGCTCGGCCCCGGCCAATCGCCGAACTCAATTCTCGGCCGGATGGTCGAAAGTCTTGTCCACTCGCCGGTTCTCTCCGGCCTTGTGGCGGCCGGTGTGCTCGCCGCCATCATGTCCTCGCTCGATTCCCAGTTCATGTGCCTCGGAACCATGTTCACCCGTGACATCGTGATCAAAAAATTCGGCGAAAACCGCTTCACGGACTCGCAGAAAGTCCTGATCGCCCGCGGTTTCATCCTTTTTATCGTCGCCGCCACCTACGGACTGTCCCTCGCGCTGATGGACTCCGCCCAGATCTTCGCCCTCGGCGTGTGGTGCTTTTCCGGTTTCGCCGGGCTCTTCCCCCTCGTCGTCGCCGCGGTCTATTGGAAACGCACCACCGCCGTGGGCGCGATCTGCTGCATCATCGTCACCGCCCTCACGTGGTGCGTTCTCTTTTACCGCGATGTCATCGCCGCCAAAGCGCCCGGCGGCTCCGGGGAGCTTCTCATCGCGGGCATGATGCCGGTTACCTTTATTTTCGCGGCGTCGGCCATCGCCCTGGCCGCTGGTTCGCTTCTCACGCCCAAACCGACAGACTCCACCTTGCGCAAGTTCTTCACCTGAGTATCCGTTCACCGCATATCATGTCCTCATCCCTCACACCGCAAGCCGCCGCCGAAGCCCTCGACGTTCACACCCGCGAAATGGTGGAATGGCATTTTTCCCCGGAAACCGGCTGCCCATATTGGCTGGAACGCGTGCCGGCACTCGGCTTCGATCCGCTCAAGGACGTTGCCTGCTTTGCCGACATCCAGAAATTCGAGCCCTTCGATGACGAGGTTCTGCGCAAGGAGGATCCGGCCCGTTTCATCCCGCGGGCCTTCGGTAAACGCCCCTACAACGTCTTCGAAACCGGCGGCACCACCGGCATGCCGAAGCAGCGCATCGGTTGGGACGACTACAAAACCGACTACACCGAGTTTTCCGAGCACTATGGCCCCGGCTTTTTCCCGCAAGGCGCCAACTGGCTCATGGTCGGCCCCACCGGCCCGCGACGCCTGCGCCTGGCCATCGAACACCTCGCCAACATCCGCGGCGGGGCCTGTTATTTCATCGACCTCGACCCGCGCTGGGTGAAACGCCTCATCGGCATGGGTGAAATGCGCATGGCGAAGCTCTATCAGGAACACGTAATCGACCATGCCGCCACCATCATCCGCCACCGCGACATCGGCTGCCTGTTCACCACGCCCAAACTGCTGGAAAGCCTGGCCGAGCGCATGTCGCTCGTCGATGCCGGCATCCGCGGCGTCTTCGCCGGCGGTACCACCATGACCCCGCAATACGTCCGCTTCATCGAGGAGGAGGTTCTTGAGGGGAAAATCAATTTCGCGCCCACCTACGGCAACACCCTGATGGGTCTCGCCATCAGCAAAAAGCGCGCTCCCGGTGAGTTTTCCCTCACCTACCATGCCCCGCAACCCCGCGCCGTCCTGCGCATCGTGAACCCCGATTCCCCCTCCGAACTCATGCCCTATGGCGAATACGGCCGGGTGGAACTCACCACCATGACCAAGGAGTTCTTCATGCCGCGTTTCCTCGAACGCGACGAGGCGATCCGCCGCCCTCCATGCGATGAGTTCCCGTGGGACGGCGTCGGCGACGTGAGGCCATTTCAATCCGCCACCAAGTCGGTGATCGAGGGAGTTTACTGAATGCCGCCGCCATGAACATTCCCATTCTCCGCCTCGGCAGCGAATACCTTTCCCAGGATCTGGTCGAACTCGACCTTGGCCACGAATCGCTGACCACCCACACCGCCAACCCCGGGCTCATCCGCCGCGACCTCCTGCGGATTTCGGAGGCCAAGGCCGCGCTGGACGCGCTGCCGGCGGACACGCTCGCCACCTATTGCGAACAGGCTGCGGAGCTGTTTCTCCATGCGGACCTGCCATGCGGAGATGCTGTGCAATCGCCCCGGGAATACGTTGAGTCCCTGTCCGCCCTCACCCGCCTCCCCCACACCCTGGTCCGCATGAACATGGGGAAAATCCATGCCGCCATGTCCCAAGTCCGCACGATCATCGCCGGGCTCACCCGCAACATGCCGCTCAATATTTTCGACAGGGGCATCACGCGCATCGATGACCTCATCATTCACTATTTTCCGATCACCTCATCGCTCGGCGTCTCGCTTCCATCCAACGCGCCCGCTGTCAATTCACTGTGGATTCCCGCCCCGGTGATGAAGATCCCCGTCCTGCTCAAACCCGGCCGCGAGGATCCCTTCACGCCTCTTCGCATCGTGCAGGCGATGATCCAGGCCGGTTTCCCCAGCAAAGCATTCGGCTACTACCCGACCACCCACGAAGGCGGCGACACGCTGCTCACCTCCTGCGGACGCGGCCTCTCGTTCGGCTCAGACGCCACGGTGAAAAAATACGCCGCATTCCCGTCCATCCAGGTCCACGGCACCGGCCGCTCGAAGATCCTCATCGGCGAGGACATGATCCAACGCTGGCCTGAGTTCCTCGACGTCATCGTGCAATCCATCTCGGCGAACGGCGGTCGCTCGTGCATCAACACTTCAGCCATTCTCGTCCCAAGCCACCGGGATGAACTCGCGAACGCCCTTGCCGCCGAGCTTGCGAAAATCAAGCCTCACCCGCGCGATCACCCGGACGCCCTTCTCTGCGGTTTTGCCAATCCAGCGCTTGCAGACGGAATCGACGAACGGATCACCGCCCATCTCAAGGAGCCGGGTGCCAGCGATGTGACCGTGCTTCACCGTGACACCGCCCGCAAGGTGGACGCCTTCGGCCAAACCTATCTCCAGCCCACACTCATCTCGTGCGCCGACAGGGATCACGCGCTCGCCAACACGGAGTTCATGTTCCCCTACGCCAGCATCGTGGAAATCCCCCAATCCAAAATGCTATCCCACATCGGCCAAACCCTCGTCGTCTCGGCCTTCACCGAAGATCCGCATTTCATCCGAGAGTTGCTCCTCAGCCCGGACATCGAACGGCTGAACCTGGGCGCGTTCCCCACCAACCGCGTGCAGTGGGAACAGCCGCACGAAGGCAACCTCTTTGAATTCCTGTATCACCGCCGCGCCATCCAGGGAAACGTGGCGGTCGCTTGATGGGTCGAAACCTCGAAGTTCACCCCATGCACCCCAACGTCGCCCGCCCCGGCCCCCGGATCATCTTCGGCGCGGGATGTCTCGCAGAGCTTCCGGAATGCCTCGCTTCCCTCGGCTCAAAGAATGCACTGATCGTCACCGACCCCGGGATCGTCGCCGCCGGTCACGTCGCCCGCGCCACCGGTTGCCTGGCTGCCGCAGGCATCCGGGCCACTGTCTTTGAAGGCTCACACATCAACCCCACGGAGACTGACATCGAAGACTGCCGGGAGTTCGCAAGCTCCATCAACCCCGACGTCCTCATCGGCCTCGGTGGGGGATCCAGCATGGACACTGCCAAGGGCTGCAATTTCCTCCTCCACAACCCCGGCCGCATGGCTGACTACAAAGGATATGGCTTGGCGAAAAACGCGATGCTCCCTTTCATTGCCATACCCACCACCGCCGGCACCGGCTCCGAATGTCAATCCTACGCCATCGTCTCGCGCGACGACACACACGAGAAAATGGCGTGCGGAGACTCCAAGGCCCTCGCCCACACCGCCATCCTCGATCCGGAACTCACCGTTTCCCAGCCACAGAGAGTCGCCACCCTGACCGCCCTCGACGCCTTGTCCCATTCCCTCGAATCCGCCGTCTGCACCCAACGCAACCCGATCTCATCCGCTTTTTCCGCCGAAGCCTTCCTGCTCATCGCTTCCGCCATCCGCGATGTGCTCTCCGGCACCGCCGGTTTGGATGCCCGCGGCCGGATGCTCCGTGGTGCCGCCCTCGCCGGATCCGCCATTGAAAAGAGCATGCTCGGTGCCGCCCACGCCACGGCCAACCCGCTCACCGCCGGCTTTGACATCCCGCACGGACTCGCCGTCACGATCATGCTCCCCCATGTGATCCGCCTCAACCACGCAGACCCGGAAAGCTCATCAATCTATCAGAACATGGCACGCCATCTCGGCGTCCCGCTCATCGACTGGCTCGAAGAAACCATCCGCCTCGCCGCTCTCCCGCAACCCGAAATCCCCATAACCGCCATCCCCGATCTCGCCGAGGCCGCCTCTCGGCAATGGACCGGCCGCTTCAACCCCGTTCCGCTCGATCTCGCCACGGTCGCAGCACTCTATCAACAAGCCCTGGCACCATGAACCGCCTACTTGCCGCCTTGCCGCTCCTTTTCCTAACAGGCTGTGAGGAACCACAACCTGTGCCTCGCGCAGAGCCGGGCAAGGCCACTCCGCCCGCGCTGACCGATTGGCCGATCACCCGCGGCAGTCCCTCGCTGCAAGGGTATGTGGCGGCCGCCGTGCCCCCAAATCCGGTCATCGAGTGGACTTTCCAACTCGAATCCCCGGGCACCGCGGAAGCCGCCGTCGCGGATGGCGCCATCCTCGTCGGCGATGCGATGGGCATCCTCTATTGCATCGATTTCAAGAGCCGCAAACTTCGCTGGAAAATGGAAACCGGCGACACCATCCAGGCCGCGCCCGCCGTTTCAAACGGAAAAGTCTTCGTAGGCTCCGGTGACAAGCACTTCTATGCGCTCGATCTCCGGACGGGCGGCAAATTATGGGCCATCGAAGGTGGTGACAAGTTTCCCACGGCCCCGATATTCGTCACCAGCCCTGACGGGAAATCCGAATGGCTGCTCGTCAATGGCTACGACGGCATCACCCGTTGCCTGCGCGCCGATGACGGATCGCTGGTCTGGACTTACGAAACCAATGACTTCATCAACGGCACCCCGGCGCTTGTCGATGGTCGCCTCATCGCCTTTGGCGGTTGCGACCAGGTCATCCACATCCTCAATCTTGCCGACGGGAAGCTGGTGAAAAAAATCGGAACGGACGCCCAGATCACCAATTCCGTCGCCACCCTCGGCACCGCGATTTACTGCGGCAATCACGCCAACCAGGTGGTCGCCGCCGATGCGCATGCCGAAAAACCGACCTGGGTCTATGAAGCCGGTGACTTTCCGTTTTTTTCCTCTCCGGCTGTCGATGACCGGAATGTTTACATCGGCTCCCGCGACAAATCCCTGCACGCCATCCACCGCGCCGACGGCAAAGGTGCCTGGACCTTCAAGACCGGCGGACGCATCGAAAGCTCACCCATCGCCTTCGAAGACGGCATCGTCTTCGGCTCCAGCGACGGCCGCCTGTATGCCGCCAGGCCCGCGGATGGCACCGAACTCTGGCGCCTCGACCTGGGCGAAGATCTCACCACCGCCCCCGTATATGCCCAAGGCCGCATCGTCATTGCCGGTGGCGACGGCACGCTTTTTGTGATATCGGGAAAGAAAATCTGAACATCATCCACATGCCCGACACCTCCACATCCATCCCGAAAAAGGCCACCCGTGCGGGCAATTACTTCATCTCCAACTACCCGCCGTTTTCCTTCTGGTCCGATGATCAGGCTGCCACGGTCGAAGAGGCTTATGCCTCCGCCCATGACGGCACCCCCCCCGCTCTCGGCCTCTATCATCACATCCCCTTCTGCCGGAAACGCTGCCACTTCTGCTACTTCCGTGTTTACACCGATAAAAACGCGGACCAGATCAAGCACTACCTGGACTCCACCGTCCGCGAACTGGAAATGATGGCCCGCAAGCCGCTCATCGCCGGCCGCAAACCCCATTTCATCTATTTCGGCGGCGGAACCCCGTCCTATCTCTCCGCCGCCCAACTCGTCGATCTCACCGACCGCATGAAGGCGCTGCTCTCATGGGACGCCGCGGAGGAAGTCGCCTTCGAGTGCGAACCCGGAACCCTCAACCCCGGCAAACTCACCGCCATCAGGGACATCGGCGTCACACGCCTCTCCCTCGGTATCGAGAATTTCAACGACCGCATACTGGAAATCAACGGCCGCGCCCACCGCACCAAGGAGGTCTGGCGCGCCTACGAGCGAGCGCGTGCTGAAAAATTCAACCAGATCAACATCGACCTCATCGCCGGAATGCTCGAGGAAACCGAGGAAAACTGGCAGAACAACATCGCCAGGACCCTCGAACTCGCACCCGATTCCGTCACGATCTATCAGATGGAGGTGCCATACAACACCGGCATCTACAAGGAAATGAAGGCCTCCGGAAGCCTCGTTGCGCCCATCGCGGACTGGGAAACCAAGCGCCGCTGGGTCAAGGAGGCCTTCGCCGAACTCGAAGCCAACGGCTACACGATCTCATCCGGATACACCGCCGTCAAAAACCCTGATCGCACCAGGTTCATCTACCGCGATTCCCTCTGGGGTGGCGCTGATCTGTTAGGCCTCGGCGTGGCATCCTTTTCCCACGCCAAAGGCGTCCACTACCAGAACCTGACGGAAATCGACGACTATGACGCGGCGATCGCCGCCGAACGCATGCCGATCAAGCGTGCGCTCAGAACCACCGCGGAGGAACGCATGATCCGCGAATTCATCCTCCAGATGAAACTCGGCCGCGTGAAAGCCGGTTATTTCCAGCAGAAATTCGGCGTCGACATTCTCGAACGCTTCGCCGCCCCGCTCGCCCAGATCGAATCGGAAGGCCTCCTCTCCATCGGGGATTCCACCATCCTCCTCACCCGCGACGGCCTGCTCTGTGTCGACAACCTGCTCCACGACTTCTTCCTCCCCCACCACCACACCGACAGGATCGTTTGACCCGATCTCAAATCTCACATCTCAAATTTCCTTCTCCCATGCCGTTTCCGACCCTGGCACCCATCCTCGCCGCCTCCCGCCTCAGCGGGGTGCCGCTGTCTTGGATGCCGGCACACGAAATCCACCAGCCCTATCGGAAGCTCCTCGTGCACGATCACGACATGACCTCGGAACTCGCTGCCTTCCACAGAGATTCCATTTCCCTCAAGGTCCTTCAATCCCGGCTGGCCGAAGCGACCTACCACCGCGAGGTCACCCTGCACGCCGCCACATCCGGCACCACGGTTGAATACGGCCTGATCGAAATCCTGCTCGGTTCATTTCCGCCCGGGATCCGCACGCGGATCCTGTCCGGAGAAACCCCCCTGGGCACCATTCTGACCACCTCCAGGCTTCCCTTCCGCAGCGAGCCCCAAGGCTTCTTCAGCGTGCCCGGGCAGGCGCTCGGCGACCTTTTTCCGCCATCTGCCTCTGGAAAAATCCTGTTTGGACGCTACAATCACCTGATCGGAAACCAGTCCGCAACCTTCGCCCGCATCATCGAAATCCTACCCAGCCAAGATCCCCATGTCCCAGTATGATGCCATCATCATCGGCGGCGGCCCCGCCGGTGCCACTTCCGCCGCCCTCCTCGCCGGGAAAGGACACCGCGTCCTTCTTGTCGAGAAAACAACCTTCCCCCGTTACCATGTCGGCGAGTCGCTCATGCCATTCTGCTGGTTCACCCTGAATCGCCTCGGCGTGGTGGAACGCATGGAGGAGATCGGCTTCACCCGCAAACACAGCGTCCAGTTCGCCACCACGGACGGCAAGATTTCCGCCCCCTTTTACTTCTTCCAGCACTTCGATCACCCCGCCGCCACCACCTGGCAGGTGGAGCGCAAAGACTTCGATCTCATGCTTCTCAACAACGCCCGCTCGAAAGGCGTCGAAGTCCGTGAAAACACCACCGCGCTCGATTTCCTGAAAAACGGCGGACGCATCACCGGCATCCGCGCCCGGACCGGTGACGAGGACCTCTTCGAAGCCACCGCGCCCATCACCCTCGACTGCACCGGCCGCGACGCGCTCTATCAGCGGAAGAACGGCAGCCGCAGACGCGACCCGATGCTGAACAAGGTTTCCATCTGGACCCTCTTTCAGGATGCGAAACGCGACACCGGTCTCGAGGAAGGAGCCACCACGATCGCTTATCTTCCCGAAGGCGGCTGGTTCTGGAACATCCCGTTGCGCAACGGGGTGGTCAGTTCCGGAATCGTCGCCGAACGCGACTATCTTTTCAAACCAGGCGAAACCCGTGACCCTGCCGAAATCTTCGCCCGCGAGATCGAGAACAACGCATGGGTCAAGGAGCACCTTTCCGTCGGCAGGCAATTCGGCGAATACTGGGTCACCGGTGAATATTCCTACCGTGCCGAACACTGCGCCGACGACGGGCTCGTCCTCGTCGGCGATGCCTTCGCTTTCCTCGATCCCGTGTTCTCTTCCGGCGTCTTCCTCGCCCTGAAATCCGGTGAAATGGCCGCCGACGCCGCCCACGCCGCCTTGGAAAAAGGCGATGTCTCCGCCGCGGCTTTCGCCCGCTATGGCGAGGATTTGTGCGGGCACATCGAAACCATGCGCAAGGTGGTTTATGCGTTCTATGACAAGGATTTCAGCTTCGCCAAACTCATCCGCAAATACCCCGATCTCCGTTCCAATCTGACCGACGTGCTGATCGGCAATGTCGAAGGCAAGGACTACTCCGTCCTCGCCCGTGCCATGGCCGATTTCGCAGAACTTCCCGAGCCCCTCGAGTATGGACGGGTGCCCGCCGGGGCTTGAACCAGCAGCCGACCTGCCCCACAAATTCCGCACCACCGCCGGTCCGGTCATGCGTCTTGTGTCCTGCGGTGTTGAGTCTTCCGATGAACCTCGCCTTTCTCACCCCCGGCACCGGCTCCTACTACTGCGGGGCCTGCATGCGCGACAATGCCCTGGCGAAGGCGCTCCTTGCCGCAGGCCATCGGGTTTCCCTGCTCCCGATGTACCTCCCGCTGCAACTCGATGAGGCGCGGCTTGCCCAGGCGGAAAACCCGATTTTTTTCGGCGGCATCAATGTGTATCTCCAACAAAAGGTTTCCCTCTTCCGCCACACCCCCGGCTGGGTGGATGATTTGCTCAATCACTCCGGGCTCCTCCGTTTCGCCGCCAAACGGAGCCACATGACTTCCGCCAGCGCGCATGGCGCGATGGCCCTCTCCATGCTCCGCATCGAGGACAGCCACTTCGGCAAGGAAATTGATAAACTCATCAACTGGCTCGCCACCGACAAACCCGACATCCTCTGCCTCGGCACCGCCCTCCAGGCAGGCATGATCCGCCAGCTCAAGCAGAGCCTCGGCGTGAAAATCATCTGTAGTTTCCAAGGCGAGGACAGTTTCCTCGACGGACTTCCCGAGCCATTCAAGTCCGCCTGCTGGTCCGAAATGCGCAGCCGGCTTGATGAAGCGGACTTGCTGGTGGCTCCCAGTCGATTTTATGCCGATCTCATGCGACAGCGCCTCGATGCGCCCGGGCTTCGCATCGAAGTCATGCCCAACGGAATCGACCTCGACGGCTATCGCGTCGCCAATCCCGCATCACCTCCCGTCATCGGTTTCCTCGCCCGCATGATCCGGGAAAAGGGTCTTCCGGAGCTGGTCGCTGCATTCATCCATCTTCGCACCGCCCTGAAACACCCCAACGCCCGCCTGCACATCGCCGGGGCCGCCACTGCGGGTGATTTGCAACTGATCGGGCAACTCAAGCAGCAACTGGAAGCCGCCGGCCTCGGCGACCAGGTTGTCTGGTCCCCCAATATTTCCCGCGAGGAAAAAACCGCCATGCTCTCCTCGCTGACGTTGTTTTCTGTGCCCGCAACCTATCCTGATTTAGACCGCAAGTTTATGCATCTGGGATTTCATATTTACGATGTCGGTTTTCAAAGCCCGAATGTCGAAGCCGCCCGTCCGCTAGTCTAT
>JALRFY010000227.1 GCA_023253625.1 Akkermansiaceae bacterium
GCCCGCCGATTGGGAAGGGCTCTACGAGGCCACCCTGTTCGCCGCCGACAACAACGCGCTCGAACTCCGCAGCCTCGCGCGCTCCGGCCCGTCGCAGGTTCCCGCCGTGCAAAAGGCGCGCCGGGAATTCCTCCGCCAGCCGCTGATGAAAGCCCGCGCGCTTTCCGACCAATATCTCTTCGACGGCGACCCCCTCACCGTGCTCGACGTCTTTGTCCGCAACAGGGACATGCGGATTTCCGAAGGCTGCCTGCGTGTCGATTTCACCAAGGAAATCGCCTTCGACCGCATCGAAATCCACACCCAGGCGCTCGATAGCACGCTCATCCAAAACGAGCTGCTGGGCGCGCAGTTCAGCCGCGACCTCGTCACCTGGTCGCCGTCCGCTGAAGCGATCGTCCGTGGCGACACACTTCAAATCCATCCGCCCGCCGGCGGGTGGCGCTATTTCCGCATGCAGCTCGCGCCCGAGCGCGTCGCCGAGATCGAGGCATGGAATGGCGACAGCAAGCTCCCGCGCGACGGCTGGCGCGCCAGCAACTTCTTCGCCCACCCCGCCGCCGTGCCCGCCGTCCGCGCGTGGGCGGCCACGGTGAATGTGGATGAAATCACGCCCACCTCTTACCTCTGCGTCGCGGTGGAGGGCGAGCACGGTGTCGAAGGCTGCTACGCCGCCTTGCGCGTCGGCGGGCGCCTGATCGGCGCACCCGACCGCGCCGCGTCCTATCCGTCAAACGCATGGGAATACCCCGTGCGCCAACAAAAGACCGGCTACACCTATTTCTTCCCGCTCGATGAATCCATGGTCGGCAGGGAAATCGAAGTCATACTGCTCGGGATGAAGGGCGGCGGCGACAACCTGCAACCCGCCGTCTGGCTCACCGCCCGCGAACTGCCATTCACCGCCCGCTGAGCGCGGCTTGCGTGTTGCATTCGATGCCAATGCCATCAATATTAACACCACGCGCATGTCCGATCCGATTCCTGATACGATCCAACTCGTGATCCGCTGCCCCTCATGCGGGCAGCGATTCAAGGTCGGGGAAAACATGCAAGGCCGCACCGTTGAGTGCGGGGCTTGCGACCACCGCTTCCGAATCACCGAGGACGTGATCGTGCGCGGCAAGAAATTCTACCCCGGCGAAAAGCGCGATGTCCGCCTGCTGCATTTCCAGCGCGTGCCCATGTCGATTTCCCCGCCGCTGGTGGGCACCGAGATCGCTTACTATGCGGAGGCTCCGGACCCCGCTATTTTCGAGCCGGCACCGCCGCAACGCATCCTTGCCGGCATCATCGGCGTGGCCGGCGTCGTTCTGATGGCACTGCTGCTGATCTTCGGTGCCCGCAGCGGTGGCGCACTGGATGGCATGATCACCTCCAAGCGCATGCTGATGGCGGGCTTCACCGCCCTTATCGGCACCAGCCTTTTGGTCTACGCGAACCCGCGCGCCCGGCTCAAGGCCTTGATGTCAGGGCTGCTCTTGGGCTGCAGCCTGGTTTCGCTGCCGCTCTTCTTCACCTCGGGTTCCTTGTCCATCGGTTCCGCGTCGGGGCCCGTGGAGCGCGATCTCTTCGAGCAAGCCCTGGACAGCGGTGCAGACGGCGCGGAGATGGATCCGGAACTGGCCGCGCTGCGGGAAACCATCGGCACCGGTCCTTTGGAAGAAGAAATTCAACGCCTGACGGCCGCCGGCGGGGACCGGCACGCGGTAGGTCTGTGGCTGCGCGACATGCGCGAGCAGCACCGTTTCCTCATCATGGAATACATCCTCCGCTCCACCGGCGCGGACAGGGAATCGCACTTCTACCCCCGCGGCCAAGGCGATTTCCTGCTGGTGGTCACCGGCATCAAAACGCCCATCGATGAAATCGCCAGTTTGGTCAAGCCGCTTGGAACAGTGCGCCGGATCCATCACGAGCTCGATATCGTGGAAGTGATGGTGGACAACCAGAACTTCATCGAGGGCCCGATCGAGAAACTGACTGATCAGGAGGATCCGGCATTCTATAAACTGAACAAACGCGAGTTGGAAAGCATCGACATGGGCCGCGTGAGCCGTGCCGTGAACCGGCTGGCCGAGGCCCCGCCGAGTGTTTACCGCAGCGACATCACCCGCCATCTGCTGGCCCTGCTCGCGATGCCGGATCTGGATTTCAAGGGGAATCTATGCCGTGCGCTCGAGGTCTGGTCAGATGAACCCGGCCCGGCTGGAGAAGCCGCCCTGCGCGAAGCTGGCCGCCTGATGGCCCGCGATGCGCCCGTGCCGCCCGAAATGATCTCGCTAGCGCTGAGGGAAAAAACGCCCGGAACGGGACCGCTGATCCACCAACTGTGGGAGCAAAACCCGAATCAATGGGAAATGGCCTATGCCCAGCTCGGTGCGGATGCCGAGACGCCGCTGTTGCGCAGGTTGCCCACGGCGGATGGGGCTCATCGCGGTTCCTTGGTGCGTTTGCTCGGCCGCGTTGGTGGATCCGCCAGCCTGCCGATGCTGGAAGCGGCCATGGCGGATGCGGATCCGGAGTTTCGCGTGTTGCTGGACCAGACGCTCGCGGCGATCCGCAAGCGGTTGAATCAGTGATTCCCACCATGGCGCATGCGGGTTTTCACTTACATGACGGCATCCCCTGACAATCCCCTTGCCGTCCGTGCAGTGAGGGAGCAATTTCATATGCCTCTCGTTTCGCGCCAAGCCGGGATGATCCGGGGGGGGAATTCCGGCCGCGTGGAGCGGGGGGCATTCGTCGCTGCGCTGGAGGCCGGCATTTGTCCTCTTTGCGGCGAGCGGTTTGCTCCATGGGTATTTCGGGCCGATCCGGAGCCCGGCGCTCCCGGGCACGCAGGGTGTTTGCCGCCATCAAGCGGGCGCTTCCGTGGCACCGCCAGCCTGCCCGCGCATACGCGGTTCCCAGATGAAACGGCGGAATAGCACCTTGAGCGCTGCGGTGAGCGGCACCGCCAGCAAGGCACCCACGAAGCCGCCCAGAACCAGCGACCAGAACAACATCGAGAAAATCACCGTCAGCGGATGCAGCCCCACCGAGTCACCCACGATCTTGGGTGCGGTGACCAGCGAGTTGATTTGCTGAACCACCACGAAGATGGCCAGCACGCTGCCGACGTAGGCCCATGGCGAGAGATCGAAGGCCGCGCCACCGCCACGGGCATGCAGCCAGGCGATGATGCAGGCGGGGATCAGGCACAGGATGTTGCCGATGTAGGGGATCACCCCGAGGATGGCCATGAACACACCGATCAGGAATCCGTAGGGCAGGCCGAAGAGCGAGAGCGCGATGCCGACGAGCAGTCCGTCGATCACCGCCACCAGCACCTGGCCGCGGAAGAACGAGATGAGGTAGCCATTGATTTCCTGCAGTGTTTCCACCAGCCCGGTCTTGAAGGCGGAGTTCTTGAGCGGCACGTAGTCGTGCCAATGATCGCGGATCGCCGCGGAGTCCTTGAGGAAGAAAAACAGATAGACGGGCACCATGATCATGCCCAGCACCAGGCCGAGGAAGCCGACCACCCGGGTCGAGCCGGCTGTGACCCACTCGCGCAGTTTGGTGAAAATCACATCCTTGTATTCAAAGAGGAATCGACCGGCGCGGCTGTGGATGAAGGGGGTGAGGTCACTGGCGGGCGGCCCGGCTTGCGCGGCCACCGGCAGGCCCGCCTCGTCCGTCTCGGTGAGCAGCCAGCCGATGGCATTGTCCCGGTGGTCGCGCCGCATCTCGGAGAGCTCGCGAGCGAGAACTTGGGACAGCGGCTGCACCTCGCTTCCATCCACCGAGAGCATGCTTTTGAGCGATTGATGGCCGCGCTGGATGCCGGGGACCACCGCCGCCACCAACAGCGTCACCCCGGCCAACAGCGCGCCGAACACCGCGACCACCGACCACAGCCGGCTCATGCCCCGCTTTTCGAGCAGGCGGACGACCGGATCGAGCACATAGGCGACGATGCCGGCCACGATCAGGGGAACCAGCACCGGTTGCAGGAATCCGAACAGGCGGCCGGTGAGCCAGATGAAACCAACGGTGAGCAGGCCGATGACCAGGATGGCTACGCCGGTGGCGGCATTCCACAGGGTCTTGCGCTGGAAGGATGTGGGCTGGCTCATTGGGGCTGGCCGTGCTGGGATCTCTGCGGTTTCATACCTCCGGGGAAAGCCCGGCCTTGGAGCGCATCACGCGGTCGAGCACGCCATTGACGAAGCGCCCGGAATCGCTGGTGCCGAAGCGCTTCGCCAGCTCGACGGCTTCGTTGACGGCCACCTTGGGCGGTGTGTCGCCGTGGAGGATTTCATAGCTGGCCAGCCGCAGGATCGCGCGGTCCACGGGATCGATCCGTTCCGGCGCGTAGTGCTCGACCACGATGGCGAGCATGGCATCGATACCCTCCTTGTGCGCGAGCACCGCGTCCACCAGCTGATCGGCGCCGGCGCGCAGCTCACGGAGGAATTTTTTCGAGCTGCGGAGCTTTTCCAGATCGGTTTGCTCGGGGAATTTCTCGGGATTCTCGACCATGCGCAGGCGGTCGGAGACTCGCTGCAAGCGGCGGATGGTGGCGGCCACGGCTTCGAGCGGGCCGCGCAGTGTGGGGAAGTCGTCGATGCCCTCAAGAAACCGGCGGCGGGCAACGGCAAGCGCACGGTCGTTGGCGAAAAACTCCTCCAGCGCGGCGTTGAACTGGCGCGCCACAGTGGCGTCGTCGTCCTCGCGCGGCAGGCGCTGGAGGCGGTCGAGCATGCCGGACCATTTGGCTTCCATTTCGGCGATGCGCGCGAGTTCACGCTTGAGCGGTT
The DNA here is from genome assembly GCA_023253625.1 of Akkermansiaceae bacterium. Lineage (GTDB taxonomy): Bacteria > Verrucomicrobiota > Verrucomicrobiia > Verrucomicrobiales > Akkermansiaceae > Luteolibacter. The sequence goes on from JALRFY010000227.1 coordinate 4,806, forward strand.
CGGCTTCCGGCCAGGCAGCGAGCATCGCTGCGGCGGCTTGCTGACGGATCACGAATTCCCCCAAGCGTCCTTCTCGGCCATGCGCCAGATGGTGCACGGTGCGGAAGGTGGCCACTTGCAGGCTGCGGCGGTCGGACTCGGTCACGAAGTCCCAGAATGCATCACGCAAGGCGGCGGGAGCGGCCCCGCCTTCCAGATCCGCACAATACAGGAACTGCAACGCGGCCTCGCGGATCTGACGGCGGCTAAGCATCACGTGATTTCTTGGCAAAGGAGTTGCGGGGCATCGAGCGGTCCAGTTCCTGGAACACATCCACCATGGATGCGGCGGCGCGGGCGGCCTCGCGTCCGCGATTGAGCTGGCTGCCGATACAGCGCGCGTAGGCCTGCTTTTCGTCATCCAATAAAAGCACCTCGTGAATGACCGGGCGCAACGAGCGCAGGGCGAGTTGTTGCAGACCGTCGGTCACCGAGTGCGAGATCAAGTCGGCATGGCCGGTGGCTCCGCGCAGGATGACGCCGAGGGCGATGACGCAGGCGGGTGGGTCGCGTTCCAGCACGGAGGCCACGGTCACCGGGATTTCGAAGGCTCCGGGGACGCGGATCAGATCGACCCGGCCATGGGGGATGAGTTCGCCGAGTTCCTCGATGGCGTTTTCAACGAGCGCGTCGGAATATTGTTCGTTGAACTTCGAGGCGACGATGCAAATCCGGACCTTGGGCCCGATGATCCTGGGCTTGGGTGGCAACGCGTTGGACATGGCCGGGATATGGCGGCAGCACGCGGAAAAGTCAACCGAGGCGGAAAACGATACGCGCCTTGGTCAGGTCATAAGGTGACATCTCCATCTTGACGCGGTCGCCCACGACGAGGCGGATGAAGCGCTTGCGCATTTTCCCGGAGATGTGGGCGAGCACTTCGTGGCCGCTCTGCAGGCGCACCCGAAACATGGTGCCGGCAAGCACCGCGGAGATCTCGCCTTCCACTTCCACCGCCTTTTCCTCATCGTCCTTGGTGGATCTTTTGGGTGGGCCGTAGCGGTTGCGATTGCCGCCGGAGCGGCGATTTCCTTGGTTTCTGGAGCGTGCGGGCATAAATGAAGGAATGCGGAGGAAGTAGCGTGCCGCGCTGCGACACCGGAGGCGTGGATAACGCATTCGGGCCCGGCCATCAATGCCAAAAACCCTGCGCGATGATCACCGCAGGCCGCGCAGCAGCAGCTCGGCGTTGGTCTTGGTCGTCTTGAGGTTCTTGAGCAAGGTCTCGATGGCGTCGCCGATGGGCAGGCCGGCGAGCTGGCGGCGGATGTCCACCACCTTGACGAACTCGTCGGGGTGGTAGAGGCGGTCGTCGTTGCGGGTGCCGGACTGCGGGATGTGAATGGCGGGATAGACGCGGCGCTCGGCGAGTTCGCGGTCGAGCCGGACCTCCATGTTTCCCGTGCCCTTGAACTCCTCGAAGACGACGTCGTCGAGCCGGCTCTCGGTTTCCACCAGCGCGGTGGCGAGGATGGTGAGCGAGCCGCCTTCCTCGACGTTGCGGGCGGTGCCGAAAAACTTGCGGGATTTCTGCAAGGCCGCCGGGCTGACGCCACCGGAGCCGATCGGGCCGCCCTGCATGGCGGAGTTGTGGCCGCGGGCGAGGCGGGTGAGCGAATCGAGCAGCAGGACGACGTCCTTGCCCATTTCCACCAGCCGCTTGGCCCGCTCGAGCACCAGATCAGCCACTTGGGCGTGGCGGCGCGGCGCTTCGTCGCAGGTGGATGAAAACACGCGGCAATGGACGGTTTCCTCGAAATCGGTGACCTCTTCCGGCCGCTC
>JALRFY010000228.1 GCA_023253625.1 Akkermansiaceae bacterium
GCATGATCGATGAGCTGGGAGGAAGCGAGGCACCCGGGACCGCCCTTGCCGCCGCGGCCATCCTGGCGCTCGACGCCAATTCACGGGACTTGCATGAAGACTACCGCACAGTCCTCCTCGACCGGCATGCCGAAGAACCGGCATTGTGGCCCGTGCTGGCGTTTCTCCGCGACCGCTACCACACCCTGTATCTGCTCAGGGCCAATTTCATACGCCACGAGGATGTGGACAAGCCGGCACGTGAGCATGTTGTCAACAACGGGCTCGAGGCGATGACGCGACCGCTGCCAAAGATCGAACTCAAGACCCTCGATGGTGCCTCCTTACGCCTGCCGCAGGATCCTGCGGACAAGCTGACCCTGCTGATGTTCGTCGAGCCGCCTCCGGATCCGGCGGCCGACTTTCCGGTCGTCCTGGATTCACGAGGCCCGCCCACCGGGGATGATTTTCTCCGCAAGGTCATGGGATATGCGTTCGAGCGTGCCGAACTGCACATTCACAAAGAGGTCGAAGTGATTGCGGCGTTTCTCTGCGACGACGCGGAGCGGGTCCGGGGCTTGATGGCGAAGAACGCTTGGCCGTGCCGGGCAGCCATGGTTCCGGGCGGTCTCCACAATCCGCTGGTGCGGCAACTCGGCATCCTCTCCGCGGACCGCATCCCCAATGTCTTCCTGCTCCGGCGCGATGGCACGATTGCCTGGCACACCTCCGGGTTCCACTGCAAATCCGATTACGGTTATCAGTTCGCCATCTGGCTTGCCATGAAGCTCCACATCGAGGTGTGCGACGCCGAGTTCGCCTGCCGCGCACTCGAGAAGGGCGATTTCGGGAAAGCCAAGCGGGTGTTCTCAGGCCCCTTCCTTCCCGAGCAGGACGAGCGCTACCAGTGGCATGGCCCGCGCTCCCATGGCCGCGCCCTTGCGAACATCGGATTGAAGGACTGGTCGGCGGCGCTGCTGGACATCGATGCGGCCATCGAAGCGCACCGGATGGGATTCCGGCGCCGCCCCCGCAGCCCTTGTGAAAGCATGCTGGCCATGCAGCGCGCGCGGGCGCTGATCCTGGAGAATCTCGGCCGGCAGGATGAGGCCAAGGCGGCACGGGAAACCGCCGCAGTCCAGCCCGCAGCGTGTCCCGACACTCCCTATGAACGCTTCCATCGGAAGCTCGGACAGTTGCCAATCGTTCCGAACTAACCGAAACAGGCAACCGACCAGGGATTCCCATCCACAACGACAACGCCCGGACATCCATGGATGGAGGGCGCAGTGTGACATTTGTCAAACGCTTCTCCGGGGTCATCCCCCCAGTGGCACATTCTCCCATCAAGAGGGGGAGGATATGTTCAGCTGCGGGTATCCCCGGAAACGAACGCCAAAGCCCCCCGCTCGCCCGATTCCTGAGGCTCCCTTGCGCGGTCCGGTCGCGGCCGGCCCGGAAAACCCATTTCCTATCCAATCAACGGATAAGTGCGCGTGACAAAAAACCTTTCACCGGGGATGGAGCTGTGGAGACTCCGCGTCGGTGACAGGTTTCCTGGCTGCTTCCAGCCCGGGTGCCGCCATGGGAAGGGTATTGGGCATGCATCCGCCCAAGCATCTGCGCGCGGCCACGGGGCACCGCCGTTCGCCTCTTGAAGTGAAGAACCACTTTTGTGAAACGTAACCACTGCTGAAAATGAGACGGGATTTTGCAACGATGTCGCCGCGCGGTCTTGCCGCCGTGCTCCAGATCCTAGTGGCCGGTTTTCCCCTCGCGGCGGGTGAGCTGCACGTCTCTCCCGGCGGGGACGATGCGAATCCCGGAACGGCCGCGAAGCCGTTGGCCACGCTGGAGCGTGCGCAGGCCGTGGTGCGTCAAATGGCCGGCAAGGAAACCGTTTCGGTTCTGATTCACGGCGGGACCTATGAAATCGCCTCACCGCTCGTCTTCGGCCCCGGCGACTCGGGCACGGCGGAGCATCCGGTCACCTGGGCTGCGGCTGGCGGAGCGAAGGTCATCCTCAGCGGCGGCAGAAACCTGAAGCTCGAATGGCGCCCGCACCGTGACGGGATCCTGAAAGCGGCGGTCCCGGACGATGGTGCCGCGATCGACCAGTTGTTCGTCAATGGCAGCCGCCGCTGGCTGGCCCGCTGGCCGGACTTCAAGGCCGGTACCCACGGCGTGGATGCCGGCTACAGCAAGGGACTTGCACCGGTGGCGGGGGTTCCCTTCAGCAAGGTGGATCCTCCGCTGCAGGACTATGCGGCGTTTCGTTTCGACAAGGACCAGTTCACGCCGCGGACATGGAAGAATCCCGAACAGGCGGTCCTGCATGTCTTCCAAGCGATGGGCTGGGGAAACATGCAATGGCGCCTGACGGCCATCGACCGTGACCAGCAGCTCCTGCAACTCGGCGCGGGCGGCTGGCAGATCGGGACACTCTGGGAGAGCCGGCGTGCCAACGTCGTGTCGCCCGACTCGAAGTTCTACGTCGAGAACGTGTTCGAGGAACTCGACTCACCGGGCGAGTGGTTCTTCGATGGGGAGTCGCGCACTTTGTTCTATCACCCCGCCGAGGGCGAGGACATGGGTTCGGCCGCAGTGGCGGCCTGCGGGGCGAAGGAGCTGGTGGTGGTCAAGGGGAGTGCGGAAAATCCCGTGCGCCACCTGCACTTCAAGCGGCTGGCATTTTCCCACACCGCGCGCACCCTGCTCGATCCTTACGAGACCCGCCTTCGCGGAGACTGGGCGATCGTGCGCCGCGCGGCACTTCATTTCGAGGGTGCGGAGAACTGTTCTGTGAGCGACTGCGAATTCACCGGACTCGGAGGCAATGGTGTGCTGCTCAGCAATTACAACCGCAAGATCGAGGTCCGCGATTCGTTGTTCAGCGACCTCGGCGACAGTGCCGTGCTCGTGGTGGGCTCGGACAAGGCGGTGCGCGAATACCGCGTGCACCGCAACTTCCATGTGCCGCTCGATGAATTGACCGACACCGAGCCGGGCCCGGCGACGCCCGATTACCCCGGCGACTGCCGGATCCACAACAACCTGATGACCGGCCTAGGCGTGTTCGGCAAGCAGGTGGCCGGCGTCTGGCTGTCCGCCTGCGCGGACATCCACGTCAGCCACAATACGATCTGCCGGGTTCCGCGGGCCGGCATCTGCATCAACGACGGGTGCTGGGGCGGCCACCTCATCGAGTTCAACGACCTCTTCCTCACCGTCCTTGAAACCTCCGACCACGGGCCGATCAACGCCTGGGGGCGCGACCGCTTCTGGCAGAGCCCGCACCGGGTGGGCCAGGCATGTGACATGTCGCTCTCGCGGAAATACGCGCGGCTCGACAACCAACGGACCACGGTGATCCGCAACAACCGCCTGCGCCATGAAGAAGGGTTCAGCTGGGGAATCGACCTTGATGACGGGTCCTCGAACTATCTGATAGAAAACAATCTCTGCACCGGTTGCAGCGTGAAACTTCGCGAGGGATACTTCCGCGAGGTCCGGAACAACATCTTCATCGGGGGGAATCCACCCAGCAAGCACGCCTGCTTCGAAGGCAGCGATGATGTTTATGCCAATAACATTTACGTCAACACGCGGGACGCCTGGGCGCTGAACCGCGGGCCGTCCACCGCGGCGCTTCCGATCGAGATTGACCGCAATGTTTATTTCAACACGCGCGGCATGGAACCGCTTTTCGGCTTTCAGGGCCTTGCGGCCGAGGGCCGGCGGCCGAAGTCGCGCGGCCTTGCCATCACGGAGTGGAAGGCGCTGGGTGCTGACAAAAGCTCCGTTTTCGCCAATCCGCGGTTTGTGGATCGGGAAGGGGGTGATTTTCGTCTGGAGCGCGATTCCCCGGCGTTGGAACTCGGTTTCAAGCCGTTTCCGCTGGATCGCTTCGGAACCCGGGGCAAGTGGTCGGCCATGGCTGCCAAGTTGCGTGCCCCGGAGCTTGGCGACTCCGGTGACGTGCCACTCTACGAATGGATGGGGGCGACCATCCGGAGCGCGTCCGGTGGAGTGCTTCTGGTGCGCGTTCCCGGGGACAGCGCGGCTCACCGGGCCGGCTTCCGGGAAAACGACACGCTCATCCAGATGAACGGCGTTCCTGCCGCAGACGTCGAGGCACTGACCGGGATCATCTCCGGAGCCCCCATCGGGGACACCCGCTTCCACGTGCGCCGCGGGGCCGAGACGGAAGTCATCCTGACACCCGAGCCCGGAGGCACTCCCGCCCGAATCTCACCCTGATGAACCCGACAACCAACTGTAAAACCACCATGAAATCCCCTGCCATCCGGCTGTCCCACCTGATCCTCGCTCCCTTCACCCTGCTCTTCGCCAGTTGTGTCACCAACACTCCCACCAAACGGGTGGGCATGGTGGTCGGCCTCAACCCCGCCGACATGAAGGAATACAAACGCCTTCACGCCGACAATCACCCCGGCGTGCGCGACCTGCTCAACAAATACCACATGCACAACTTCTCGATCTTCCTCCACCAGATCGATGGCAAGTGGTATGAGTTCGGCTACTACGAATACACCGGCGACGACTTCGAGGGTGACATGGCAAAGATGAACGCCGAGCCGCGAATCAAGGAATGGCTCAAGGTCTGCGACCCGATGCAGCGCCCGCTGCCAGGCGCGAAGTCATGGACCGCCATGGAGCAGGTTTATTACAACAAGTGAGCAACCCATGACCATGAATCATATGAACCTCGGCCGTCGTGCCTTGATGTTGTGGCTGATCATCCTTCCGGCCACCCTGTTCATTGCGGGCATGAATTTTGCCTCGGCGGATCCCACCCGCGTCAGGGTCCTTGTCTGGGACGAGCAGCAACCTGCCCAAAAGAAGACTTATGGCGGAGTTTTCCTCGGCGAGGCCATCGCCGCACACCTGGCATCCGTGCCGGGAATGAAGGTGAGGAACGCGAACCTGGAAACGCCCGGGCAGGGCCTTGACGATGCCACGCTCGATGCGACCGATGTCCTGATCTGGTGGGGTCATGTGCGGCACGCCGCAGTCACCGACGAGAATGCGGAACGCATCGCCCGCAGGGTTGGTGAGGGTCGCCTTGGATTCCTTGCCCTGCACTCGGCGCATTGGGCCAAACCGTTTGTCCGCCTGATGCAGGAACGCGCCAAGGCCGATGCGCTTGCCCGGTTGCCCGAAGCCGCGCGGGAAACGGCAAAATGGCAGTTCACCAACGAGACGCCGATCGGACGGGCCGTCCTGCGTGACGCCCCCATGACGCCAGCGCTCGAATTCAAGGATGGTGTGTGGCACCTTACCCTGCCGTCCTGCGTGTTCCCAGCCTATCGCCCGGACGGCGCGCCGTCGCGTGTCACGACCCTGCTGCCCCGCCACCCGATCGCGGATGGACTGCCCGCGTCTTGGGGCATCGAGCAGACGGAGATGTATGATGAACCCTTTCACGTGCCGGAACCTGACGCGGTGGTTTTCGAAGAACGTTGGGACAAGGGCGAACGTTTCCGCAGCGGCTGTGTCTGGAACATCGGCAAGGGCGGCGTGTTCTATTTCCGCCCTGGCCATGAAACCTATCCCGTCTTCCGCCAAGCCCTCCCCCTGAAGGTGATCGAAAACGCGGTCCATTGGCTCATTCCCCAATCCGGCGCATCATCGGATTAGCGCGCTGCATCGTTCAGGGACATCGCATCGGTCCGGTCGCGCTCCTCTTCGATGTCACGGCTCTTCCCCAGCAGGAGCCGCGGAAACGTCATCCCCCGTATGCCAACGGTTTTTCCCGTAGCGGATTGACATTGAATCGCGGTGCTTTGCGGCCAAGACTCACGCGTCTCCGGCACCTGGGTCGGCCCCGGGGGTCCGGCCATTTCGGATGTTTTCATTTCAGCGCAGCAATTCATGGAACCCATCAAAGTAGGACTTCTTGGCATCGGCACCGTCGGTGGCGGCACATTTCAGGTGCTTGCACGAAATCAGGAGGAAATCCGCCGACGCGCCGGGCGTGACATCGAGATTTCGGCAGTTGCGGATCTGGATGCGGAGCGTGCCCGTTCGATTGTGGGTGCGGATGTGAAGGTGGTGACCGATGCCCGGCAGGTGATCGCGGACCCTGGGATTTCCATCGTGGTGGAATTGATCGGCGGCTACGGGATTGCCCGGGAACTGGTGATGGAGGCCATCGCTGCTGGCAAGCATGTGGTCACCGCGAACAAGGCGCTGCTTGCGGTGCATGGGACGGAGATCTTCGAGGCGGCGCGGGCCAAGGGGGTGATGGTTGCCTTCGAGGCGGCGGTGGCGGGAGGCATCCCGATCATCAAGGCGCTGCGCGAGGGGCTCACCGCCAACCGGATCGAGTGGATCGCCGGCATCATCAACGGCACCACCAACTTCATCCTGTCGGAGATGCGCAGCAAGGGACTGGACTTCGACGCGGTGCTGAAGGAGGCGCAGCGCCTGGGCTACGCCGAGGCCGATCCGACCTTCGACATCGAAGGCGTCGATGCCGCGCACAAGGCCACC
>JALRFY010000289.1 GCA_023253625.1 Akkermansiaceae bacterium
GCCCGGCAAAAACCGCGAGGGCCGGAGCGGTTTTGGACAGGAGCAAAGCGAGGTGGCCCACAGGGCCGAATCCGGCAAGCGGGCCGGATTCGTCAAATCTGTCCCTACCTTTGATTTTCAGAGCTGGACGGCATCAAGCCAGGTGGCGTATTCCCTGTGCCACTCCGCAGTGAGCATGAATCCCTCTTCTGGCGGAACTTCGGGCTGCCAAGCGAGCAATTGATTGGCCTTGGTGATATTGGCAGCCGTGTCCTGCATGTCGGCGGCAATGGCGGGTTGGTGGTCGATGACGGCCGTTTTTCCCAGATGCTTTTCCAAGGAGTGGATCATGTCATTGATGGCGACCGGTGTGTTGCCTCCGCCGAGGTTGATGATTTCATAGCCGAGAGGCTTGAGCGCGGCGATGGTGCCGCGGGCGATGTCGTCGATGTGGGTGAAATCGCGAGTCGCCGTGCCATCGCCGAAGAGGGTGATCGGTTGTCCGTTGTCCGTTGTCCGTTGTCGGAGGTCGGTAGGCGCGCCGACTTATCGCCGGCGCAGGCCGAAGGTGGGATTCCGTTTCACGTGTTTGAGGACCATGATGCGGAGCACGTCTGGAGATTCGAGATAGAGGATCAGATGAGGGAAAGTCCGGAGCGAGTGACGGCGGTAGCGCCTTTGGGAGAGGTAGAAGGGAAAACGCCGCGGATGGGCCTTGATTTCATCAATCGCGGTTCGGAACTCAGCCTCAAAGCGGTCAGCGACATGCGGTCCGGCTTCGTCGTGGTAATAATCGATGATTTCGTTGAAATCCTTCTGAACCAACGGGTGGAAGGTGAGGCTGCGAGCCATCGGAGTCAGCGTTTTTTCACGCCGCGCCAGAATTCCGCCTCAGTGAGCGGCCGGACTTTGCCGGAGGCGATTTCCTCGTCGCGGCGGGCGGCTTCGGCAAGCGTTTCTTCCGGTGACGATGTGGGAGCTGTGCTGCGGAGCAGTTCTCCAGCCAGTTTGAGTCTTGAGCGTGCAGGCAATTGCAGGGCCAGCTTTTGGATTTCGGCGGTCTTGATCATGAAGTGATGATGGACAGCAAGAGAGGCGTGCGCAAGAAGCGACGCAGGGAAAGAGAATGGAGAAATCCGGCTGCGCCGGTCGCCCTGCGGGCGATGAATTGGGCGCGATGTGTCACGGCATCCGCCTCAGCGATGCGGGAGAAGTCGGTGGTGGCATCCAGCGTGCCGGCGGCGAGGGCCTCGGCCACCTGCGTGGTGGGGATGTGCTTGATGTAGGAGCGGCCCGCGAGCAGGGTCTCGGGCTTGGCGGGATCGATATCGAAGCCGATCGAGTTGAAGCCCTTGCGGGCATAGGCGAGGAGCAAGGGTAATCCGACGTAGCCTAGGCCGACGATGGCGATGGTGTTCATGGGAGGGGCCGCGGAGGGAGCGAATGTTGGATGTTGGATTGAAGAGATTTGAACCGCCATCCGTCATCGCGTGCTGCGGCGGGACAAGATGGCGCGAAAGGAAGAGAGGTTTAAAAAAACATAGCGCCGGCATGTGGCCATCGCTAGCTAATTCTGAGGGTGGGCATTCAATTGGAGAAGTGCAGGATGAGGCTTTGGCCTCGACGCTCATAGAGCGCCGCTACAGGGCGTTTCTTTCGCATCGACGCTCACAGAGCGCCGCTACAGGGCATTTTCATTGGCGATGGAGCTATTCGGAAAGGCGGTAGTAGATCGATTTGATGACTTCGTTCTGGAAGTCGATGAGGCCGGATTCGGTGGTCCACCAATTGCGGGCATTGTATTCGGAACGGGGGGCGACGGTGGTGGTGATGGAAGTGGCGGAGGTGCCCTGCAGGGTTTTGCGGAACAACCAGTGAACGCGGCGGGTGTGGAAGAGATCGGTGGTGAGGATGAGGGAGCGAGGTTTGGCATGGCCGGCCCAGGCGCGGGTGGCGCGCGCTTCATCGCGGGTGGAGGCCACGTCGTGGCCGATCTCGACAATGGCAGCGGCCGGCACGCCCTCGGCGATGAGGAGCTGGCGGGTGAGTTCCTGTTCGGTGGGCATGAGGCCGAGATCGGTGGAGGGATTGGATTTGACGCGGAAGATCACTATCCTTGCGGCAAGTCCGCGGTGATAGAGGCTTGCGGCAGCGAAGGGACGGTTATGGAGCCCGCCACCGGGCACGACGATGGCATCGGCGCGGGTGGGCACCTGGTCGATGACCCAGAGCCCGGCCGCGGTGCGGAGGATGGGCGCGCGGCAGAGGAAGAGCAGGGCGGCTGCAAACGCGAGAAGAGCGAGGGAGATGAGGAGGCGCTTGCGGTTCATTGGCATTTCACGCCGATGGCGACAAGTGGGACCGCCCGGCGGTCGGACCCTACCCGAGTTGGGCGTGGGCTTGTTCGTTTTCGCGGACCCAGGCGTGGGGGTCTCCTGTCTCCTGTCTGGCATTGCCGGAACTCAGCAGACGCAAATCGACAACTCAATATTCGTCACCCGGAACCGGAGGGGTATTGGGCACAGCTCCGAGAAAGCGTTCGAAGTCAGCCCGTTTGCCCATGGCCGCTTCGGATCTGAGCCAGTCCAGAGTCTTCCATGATGCCAGTTTCTCTGCGGCGGCGCTGGAAAGGAATTGGTCCACACTCACGCCGGCTTCATCCGCCGACTGACGGATCGCGAGCAGCACGCCTTCCGGAATTTTCAGAGTCAGTGTGGTCATGGCAGTTTTTTGATGAATTCCGCTGGGGAAATAACGCGAACACCGAGGCTTTCGCAACCTCTGAAATCCCGCTGATTGTGGGTGACGATCAGGTCTGCTCTGGCTGCAAATGCCAGTTCGAGCACCATGTCGTCGTCGGGATCAGTCAAAAACGGCCGCCAGAGGAAGTGAATGTCCTGTAGGTGAGCCATACTTGCCAGGTAACGCACGAAGTTCAGGGCATCGGCGGGGGTTTGGCCCGAAGGGAGATTCTCCGGACGACTCATGACAGCCTGCCATTCGTGATAAAGTGAGACTGAGAGGCAGATTTCGAAGCGGGGATCCGGGATCCTTCTGATGATGGCA
>JALRFY010000267.1 GCA_023253625.1 Akkermansiaceae bacterium
GGTGGTCAGGAAAATGACCTCGCCATCGCGGTCGAGCACCGTGCGGGAAAATTCCAGCTCCGGCGGCAGCAAATCCGGCTTGGGCAGAAATGCGTAGATGAGCGCCGCGATGACCGACAAGATAGCCGCCGACTTCAGCGAGAAAACGCCGAGGTGCTTCCATCTGGAACGGCGGGACTGCGTGACTGTTGCGTGCACGATTGTCTGGCAACTTTAAAGCCAAGAAACCAGATGGGAAGATGTTTCCGCTTCCTCCCGGACGGTCTCAATCGTGTAATTGATGCACGGAGACGTTCCCGCAAGATGGAGAGCCGGTGAGCAAACTGCAGCGGAAACGATTCCGCCGCCATGATGACGTTTGCCCGCAGCCAACAGCAAACCTCATCATCGAAAAAACAGCCTGCATCAATAATACTCGTTACTGGCGCAGACCACCATATACGGCAAAATCTCCAGTGTGATGACTTTATTGTTCAGAATCCTCCGGCACACAAAAAGCATGGCATGCACACTGGCGCTCGGCATGGCCCCATCGGCCGCCGCCGCCGAGACGCTCACGGTCGGGGCGGAAGTGGTTGGTTCCACGCCCGACCACCTGGGATACAACCTCGGTCATTTCCTTGAGAGCTCCAACGCGGCGGATTGGTTCCGCCACTCCGGTGTGGACTCGGCACGGATCTTCATAAGCGTGTCCGATCTGGAACCGGCAGACGACGTCCCGCCGGCGGGCGATGGAGTGGACAGCGAATCGTCGTTCCTCGCGCGCCGTGCCATGCTCCGTGCAAACGTGGCGGATCCCAATACGGCGTTGTCCCCTGCCTTCGTCAACTGGAACTCCTTCACCACCAACCTTGCCAAGCTCTCGACGGGAAACAACGTGTTGCGCCCCAGCCATGTGCTGGCGACCCTGCGTGACGCTGGAGTGGATGTGCTCGTGAACCTGAGCGCTTCGCCAGGACGTTTTCCGGTTACGGGCGCAAACGATTGGGCGGGCCGTTGGGAACTCTGGCAGCATTATTATGCGGTTTCGCACGTGCTGGCGCGTGATTACGGGGTGGTGCGGTTCTCGATGTTCAACGAACCGAACGGTTCCAGCCTCACCGAAGAACAGTGGCACGAGCGCCTGAGGATATGCAGCGATGCGATCCAAGCGGGCATCGCCGACATGAACCTCCGCCACGGGCGCTCGCTGGTTCCACGGGTGTTCGCTCCCACCACGGCGAATGGCGCGGACAAGTATGACGTGCCGGGAAGCAACATCTGGGGGGCCATCGCCGTGCGCAACCGTCACCTGCGTATCGATGGGACCAGCGATCCCTCGTGGATGAACCTGCATGTCTACAGTTATCAGAAATACACCACCCGCCAGTTCGCTGAGAGCGGCTATTCCGGATTCCTGACAGACTACGACGGGTTGCGCGGGCTGATTGAAACCGACATGCCGGGCGAGCCACGGCTGCCGCTGGCGCTCACCGAGATGAACGTGCGGACGGGCGCGGCTTACGACACCCTGACCGCCACCCAGGACAGCCCGGCGGACTTCAGCGCGCTGGGCGCGAACCTCGCCGGACTGGCCGGCCGGGGCATCGCGCAGATCTACCTGTTCAAGTTCGCGCAGACGGCGAGCAATTCATTCTATGGAATCGCCAAGAACGGCACCCACTACTGCCAGAACACGTCCGGGTCACCGCGGCAATACGGCGGGGCGACGGGTGCGGCGGAGGTTTACCGGTTGTTTGTTAAGGCGGCGGGAAGCTCACGCCCCATCCACCGCGTCACCGCCAGCAGCGGGGCCTCGCCCGGCCTGAATAGCGGGCTCTGGAGCATGGCCACGCAAGACGTGCCCGGCGGCTTTTGCCATCTGTTTCTCTCCAATCTTGACGATACCGCAAAAGCGCTCGAACTCGACTTTGCAGCCTTGTCCACCGGGCCTGAAAATCCGTTTTTCATCGAGGAAGTCAGCCACCACCGGCGCGGCGGCATGGTCCAGCGCGGCACGCTCTACGCCGGCAAAACCGGCGTGCTCGACATGCCCGCCCGCTCGGTATGGCTGATAACCCTGCCGGTGGCGGCATCCACCGTGATCGGCAGCGACGCGCTGGCGGACCTCCAACTCGCGGAGCATTCACCAAGCGGTGGCGGGAGCGATCTCATCGAAGTGCGCGCCGATGGAACAGTGGAGGGTCGCAAGGTTGCCTTGATCCGAATTCCCATCCCGGAATTATCCGCTCACGAAAACGGCCGGATTTTGTTGGAAATGGACGTGGCCTCCAGCGTGGCCTCCACCGGTGCCGTGGCCCATGTCTATGGCATCGAAGCCAACATCTGGTCCGAAGACACCTTCAACTGGCAGCAAGCTTCCGCGTTTCTCAAATCCGGAGTGCCGGCCGGCAACCGGATCGAACACAACGTGGTGACCGGCCACGGCGTGACCGCCCGGATTCTCGGCCAGCTTGCCACGGACTCCGCGGAGATGCACCGCATGGGCATCGATGTGACCTGGTTCGCCAAGTCGCAAACAGACGGCATGGCCACTTTTCTGATCGTGCAGGAGCACCGCTGGGATGTCGCGCAGCCGTCGTTGGAAAGTGGCGATACGCAGCCCGCCGGCTTGCGGATCCGTTCGCGTGAGAACAAGGGCGGGGTGCCGCCGCGCTTGGTCACGATCATGCCGCCAGCGATACCGGTGATCGAGAGTCATCCGAATGCGGCGACGCTCCCCGTAGGTGCGCCGCTTGTGCTTGAGGTCGAGGCGTCCGGTCCTGCTCCGCTCGGCCACCAATGGCGCAAAAACGGCGTGGACCTTGAGGGAGAATCCGGCAACCGTCTGGAAATTCCCGCTGTGGGAACGGCTGACTCCGGAGACTACGATGTGGTGGTTTCAAACATCTTTGGAGCAACCGCCAGCCAAGCGGCCGGTGTGCTGGTCTATCAGCCAGGCACCGCGAGCGTTTTCCGGGAGTCCACGATACGCGGAGGCTCGTTCGCAGATGCTGACGTGGACGAGGCCGCCGCCGGTTACTTGCTGGTCAAGTATTCGAACGACCTGTCGTTTTCACGAAAATCCTATTTCCAGTTCCGCTTTCCGGCGGAGCTGGCGGATCCGGACGCACCCGCTTCATTGACGCTGCGTTTCCAGAACTCGTTTTCCCACCAAGTGCGCCTTTGGTCACTGGCCGGATTCGATGACACGCTCGATCCTGCAATGACTTGGAACAACGCTCCCGCGAACTCGACCAAGGACAACGACATGTGGAGCATCGGTGTTCCGTCGGCCGCCCGGTGGCTTGATTCGGTCCGGATCGCTCCAGGGTCTGGGCTGGCACCCCATGTGCTGGAAATACCGCGTCTGGGCGACGTGCTATACGGCGGCCAGGTGACGCTGGTGCTCACCGGAGTGGATGACACCCGCAACAACGTGAGCGGCCTGCGCATCGCGCCGGACTCGGTGACACTGGACTATCAACCCAAGCCGCCATCGTCATGGCGGTTGTGGCGGCTGGCGTGCTTCGGAAATGGAACGGACAGTCCCGGAGTTGTCGGCACGGCCGCGGATCCGGATCGCGACGGCATCGCCAACCTATTGGAATATGCGCTCGGCGGCCACCCGTCACTCGCGGACTCCGCAGTGCTTCCAACCATCCGCGCGGCCGGTCAGGACATCGTGATCCGATTCGCACGCAATGCCGCCGCCGCGGATCTTGAACTCGCGTGCCAGCGCGCCGCCTCTGCGGGCGGACCATGGCATGACATTGCGGTTTCCACATCCGGCGGAGCGATGCAGGCGCTGATGGCGGAGGCCGGGCTCACCGAGACGGAAGCCATCCCGCAATTTTCGGAAGTCACAATCCGCGTGAATCGCCGCGGACAAGCAGAGTTCTTCCGCCTGCGCTCGAAACTGATAGACGGGTAATTGATATCTTCAAAGCGGGTTGTTGTCACGGTCGAGCTTTCCGACCCTGCCATCGAAATAGATTCCCAGCCGATAGGTGCCGTGTGCCATGCCTTCGGGTGTGCCAAGCTTGAGCTCCGGATCGGACACATCCGGGTGGGACTGATCAAACTCGGTAATCGCCCAAGTCTTGTCGACCAGCGGTTGGGATAACACCATGCTCATGCGCATCGGCAGGCGTTTGTCGTTGGCCGCCGGAGCCGGAAGCCCCCAGGGGTTGGTGGTGGTATTGCCGTCACCGATGGGAAGTTTTTGCTGCATGTAATACGCGGGGGCACCATGGCTTTCAGGCGATTTCTGCCACGAGGCGGCCATGCCTTCGATGAAGTCGCCGGATTGCGGATCCTCATGCCCAAAATAAGTCGCAAGGCAATCGCTCAGACGCCGCCACTCGCGGGGATTGGTGTGCGGGACCTTGTTGTAAACCGGGCTTTGTCTCGTGAACAAAGGCCCGGGCATCAGGTCGTTGTGATCATCGGCATACATCCGGATGCAGGTCCACATCTGGCGCATGGTGCTGGCATCGCGGGTGGCGGCGGCCTGCCTTATGAACCCGCGTGCCAGCGCGAAAACCAGCACTGCGAGCACACCGATGATGGCAATCGAAACCAGCAGTTCAATGAGGGTGAAACCCCGCCGCGGTCCGGATATGTCAGTATCTCGATTCATGATTTTAATAACTCATACGGGATTGATTTCCATAACAAGCTTTCATTGCACGGCTTCCCCGGCCCGCAAACGGGCGAACATCGATTGGCCGTTGCGCGGAATCGAAACGGTCACCGTATCGGTCCTTGCCCCGCTGTCACGAACCACTTGGATTGCTGCCCCGTCCAAGCTGTGATCGCCTGCCGTGTCAGGAACCATCAGGTCCGTCCAGAAGGACAGATCCGGTCCGTATTGGACCACCTGTGCGACTCCGATGGAATCAACGCGTCGGACGAAGCGGAAAACGAGGTGCGTGGAGCTCGGTTGAACCGAGGGCAGGTTGCCGTTATCGGGCTTAGCGGGATCTCCATCGAGCACAAACTCCAGCAGATTCACTGTGCCGTCGTTGTCCGAATCGGCGGCTTTTGCTGGATCGCTGACAGCAAAGGGACCGATCCATGCCAGATATGGGTCGGGTGCGGTGAGCGAGTATTGGATCACCAGCGAGTTGCCCGAGGTGGACGCCGACCAGAAGCCGGCGCCTGGGAATCCCGGAGCGGAGACGACGACGAGGGCTGGATTGAGGCCGGTGATGCCACCGGTCGTGTTGAGGATCGTGAACGAGCGGGCCTGATCGGTGAAGTTGGACATGCCCGTGGTGCTGACGATGATTTCCCATGGGTTCCCACCCGCGTCGAGGCCAGCCACAGCGAGATCATCGTAACCTTTGCCGGGCATCCCCGTCCAATCGGTGATGGCTACGCCGATCCGGCTGTTGGATGCCATGACCACCGTCCCGCCCGAACTGCCGTTGCCGGCAAGGGTGGCGCCGCCCTCGACTCTCACGACGCCGGTGGCGGCGGAGCTGTTGCCATCGACACGCAGGGTTCCAGCATTGATGGAGGTGGTTCCGGTATGGCGATTCGAACCGGTGAGCGACCAAGTGCCGCCGCCATTCTTGGCGATTGAAGTGGGAGCGTTCTCGGCATCCGCGAGAACGGGCGAGAACACGCTGATGCCCGGCGCGTTTCCATCGAAACGCATGGACCTGATATTGGCGAAGACCACGGTGCCGTTGCCGTCGCCGGGACCGGTCGCCTCGAAGCGCGTTCCCGGGTTGTTGTCCGGCGCGCCGATCAAGGTGAAATCGGTATCTCCGGGCTCAACGATTCGGTAATAGTTCCCTATGGTGAGGCCGCCGGCCGTGACAGGGTTTGGCTCGCTGAGTGAAACATCGGCTTCGCTTGTCCATTTGACATGGCCGGTGCCATCGGCGGCGATTGTGCCGCCATTGATGCCCAAGGTGAATTCACGGTCCGTGGAGGCATTCGGCCCGGTGTGGGCAAGTATGCCGCCGTTGATGATCAAGCGGTCGGCATCGGGGGCGGATGCTCCGATGCTGGAGTCTTGATAACCATCGGCAAGCAATGGGGCTTCGAGTACACCGCGGGTCAGGGTGGTGATTCCCGTGTAGGTGTTCGCATTGGTGAGCGCCACCCGGGAAGCGGCAGCGCCGGAAACTGTCAGATTACCCTCTCCCGAGACGAGGTTTGGAACAACGATGGCGTCGCTGCGGTCAAACAGGAGGTTTCCCGTGGTGGTGGTGATGGACAAGGCGATGTCACCGCCGCCGAGTGTTCCGGCGGCTCCGCCCGCGCCGACGCGCAGCGTGCCGGCCTCCACCGTGGTGGTGCCGGTGTAGGTGTGGTCCGCGGCGAAAACCACGGTTCCGTTGCCCTTCTTCACGATGTTGTGGTCACCGCTGATGAGGCGGTTGAAACGAAGCTGGTTGTTGCCGTTGGGGGAATCGATATTGAGGCTGCTGCTCATGACCACCGGCACGTCGATGTTGACCGGCCCGAGATTGAGGCGCGACGCGATCGATGAGGTGGAGCCGTTGATCAGGATCGATCCGGTGCCGGAAATGGTCGATCCATGCAGCATCAGCACCGGGCCGTTGAGAGTCAGTGTGCCGTCAAAGGTATTAACTCCGCCGATGTTGATCTGGCGGGCGGTGCCGGCCGGACCGCTGGCGATGACCGCACCGCCGAGGATGTCGAGGGCCACCGCGCCTGTGTTTTGCGTGCCCATGCCGCTGACGGTGAGCGTGCCGCCTCCGTCCTTGGTGAGCGGGTTGTTCGCAATGACGTTGGCGATGTTGGCAAGGCTCGCGGAACTGTCGAAATCAAGTGTGCCGCCTCCAGCCTCAAGCGAGTTCGGCCCGCTGCCCGTGAACGTGCCGCCGCTTTCCAGAGCGAGGATGCCACCACTGGAAAGGACCAGCCCGCCGGTGCCGAGGCTGGCTCCATTCCGCACCTGGATGGAACCTCCCGAGATCGTGGTGGTGCCAAGGCCGGTATTGAGTGAGACGGGGCTATCAACGGCCAAGATGCCGGCACCGGACTTGAGCAGCGCACCCATCGTGAGATTGCCGCCCTGCAGCGTGGAAGTGCCTGTTGCGCCAGTGTGTCTCACAATCCCCGCCGTAACTCCGCCAGCGTCGATCTGAATGGCACCGGGCGTCTCGATAGTCACATTGTCGGTTGGCGCGAACAGGCTCGGAATGCCGTCCTTGGTGAAGTTTGGTTCACTGGAGTTCCAATGGCCTCCATCCTCACCCGCCCAGACGAGATCGGCCGAGGAGGAGGCCACGCTGCCGTTGAGTTGCATGTCCGCGGACGAGAGGTAGGAGATCTGGTTGTTCGTGCCACTGTTGGCTCCGATGCCGACGAGCCTGAAGTAATAGGTTTCTCCACCGTTGATCACCAGATCGGTGGCGAAGAATGTTGCTGCGTCCGAGGTGAATTGCGAGCCGGACGTTGCGTTCAGGTCCGGGCCAAGCCCGAGCGAACCAGCGTTAACCGGCGAGGAAAAATCCGCGCTCTGGCTGTATTCGAACTTCAAGGTCGGGCTGGTCCATGCAGAGCCGCTGCCCGCCTGGGCGTTGGCGGTGAATATGAGTTCCTCGAGCACCACTGTCCGGCCCGGTGCCGCGCTGAGAGAGAAGGTGATGTATCTCGTGGTGGTGGAATTGTAACCCCGGGTCCGCCACAAACTGGAGGCCGAGTTGATGTTCAATCCGCTGCTGAGGGTGATGGGCGAGGCGTTCACACCGGTGGTGCTGGACCTCACCGAAGCGCTGGAAGTGGTGCCCGTGGGAATGTCCCACTCAACAAGCGTTAGCGCGGCGAGCGGCATGACCGGCGCCAGCCAGATAACAAGAATGGAAGGCCAAAAAATGTTTAGGAATCGGGTTTTCATTTGATCGATCGTGGCATCGCCCTCCAAGTAGTCACCTCACGAAAATTGGTGATCGGACCGCGGCATAGGATGGATTGGCTGAAAAGGAGCGGGGCGAATGCTTGCCGGAGAAATAAAACCGAGTTGGCCGGCCAATGGCACCTGATTGCCCGCGGGTGCCACCATCGTCCCCAGCGTTTTTTTGACCAACCCTGCCAACTCACGTCTAAGCGTCACCTCACCAATATTTGTGAGTGCCCAATCATTAATCGTTGCGCCTTCCGGATTGCCAGAATGCCTCCCGGTGCTAGGCTCGCACATCGTGAGGATATACAAACGGATCGCGCTGGCGTTTGCTGTGGTGTTAAGCGGTCAGGGCGAACTAGTGGCACAACCGCCTCGCTGGATGGAACGTATCGCGTTCTGGACCGATGCCGGGTTCGATGGATTGCGGAAGGAAATCGACCGCATCGACAGGCAAATTGCCAGACTACCGGGCGTGGCGGGGATCAATAGCGGCAATCGGATGGGCTATCAGACCGCCGGCATCCCACCGGGTGGCGACCCATCGATTGAAATCGATCTACCCATTGCGAAAGAACTTGACTGGGTGGTGCTGGTGCCAGTGCTCGGCAAGGGAGCTGGACAACAGGTTCCGGGATTCGGTTTCCCGCGGCGTTTCCTGCTGGAGGGATTCACCAACGACAGCGATGAGCCAGTGATTCTGTTGGACAGGACCGACACGGCATTCCCGAACCCCGGATGCTATCCGGTGTCCGCGCCCGTGCCCTCCGATCTGGCGCTGCGCCGCATCCGTCTGACGGTCACCGAGCCGTGGCTGGGTGATGGCCCGCCGGTTCTGGCGTTGTCCGAAATCATGCTTCTCAAAGGAAATCGCAACATGACACGCGGCGTGCGTGTGAACGCGTCAAGTTCGCGTGAGATTCCTCCCACCTGGTCGCGCTACAACCTCGTCGACATGGTGACACCGCTTGGTTTGCCGATAGCGCCGGCAGACGCTCCTGTAATGGGCTGGCACGGTGAGGTATTCCAGGCGCAGGAACGCAGCCAACATTTCACCGTGGATCTCGGTGCGGTTCACCCGATTGAGGAACTCCGTCTGGTCCCAGCATGGACCAGCCACATGCCTTGGAATCCTCATTACGGATTTCCCGCACGTTTCCGCATCGAGGGATCAACAGATGGAGATGATGGCTCCTGGTTTGTGATCTACGACCGCAACGCGACCTCGCTGCAATCTCCGGGCCGGAATCTTCAGGTTTTCGCCGAGATTCCGCGACCGACGCGCTTTTTGCGCATGACCGCGATGAGGCTTCGCGCCCGCACCGGCGATTATGTATATGCGTTGGGCGAACTCCAGGCCTATCTGGGCGACCGCAATATCGCGCTTGGCGCCGCAGTGAATGCACCCGGGTCGCTCATGGACGACGAGTGGCGGCCCGAAGGGCTGACGGACGGACTTGCAGGTGGCGGCAGGCTGCTGGAACTGCCGGATTGGATCCAGCTCCTGGCGCAACGGCAAACGCTCGAAACCCGCCGCGAGGCGTTGGCGGCCCAGCTTTCAAGCACCCTGCTCCGCGCCGAGCACAATCTGATCGCCGGCAGCGTCGGCGGCGCAGTGTGCATCGTGATGATTGCCGGAGTCATGTCATGGAGGGGACACCGGTTCCGGGTGTTGGAGCGCGAGAGATTTCGCGAGCGTCTCGCCCGTGACCTGCATGACGAACTGGGATCGAACCTTGGCAGCATCGCGCTGATATCGTCGCTCTCAGGCCAGGAGCATGCCGCGCAGATGCGTGTGGACCTTGCTGAAATCGAGCAGGTGGCGCGGGAGAGCGCCGACTCCATGCGCGACATGATCTGTCTTCTCGGCGGGCAGCCCGGCCGGCTTGGCGGCGATTGGCTTGAGGTGCTCCGTCACCTTTCCGGGCGCGTGCTGCGCGGTCTGGAAACCGACTGCGCGCTGCCCGCGCAGCCTCTGGTTTGGGAGCCGAACCTCGAAACACGCCGCGAGCTTTATTTGTTCTGCAAGGAAGCCCTGCACAACGCCGTCCGACACGGCAGGCCGCGTCAGGTGAAGTTCGAGCTAAGTCCCACCTCAGGCGGCGGTTTGCGGGTGAGGATCCAGGACGATGGCGTGGGTTTCGATCCCGGCAAAACCATCAGCGGCCACGGATTGACCAACTTGCGTGAGCGGGCAGCCACCATGAAGGCGGAAATGCGCCTTGACTCGGCTCCCGGCTGCGGAACCACCGTGAATCTCGACATTCCCCGCGGCCGCCGCTGGAAAAAACGCCGAATCCCATGAATCAGAATTCCCCGTCCCAGTCGCCCACGCGGCCTATTGTTTGGATCGTAGAGGATCATGAAATCCTCCGCCGCAACCTGCAACGGCTGTGCTCGCCGGCACGCGGATTGGACCGCTGTGCCGCGTTTGCGAATGCTGAGGCCATGCTGCAGGCGCTTCGGGCGGTCGAAGATTCATCGAAACCCGGAGTGATCTTAATGGACGTGGGCCTGCCCGGCAAAAGCGGCCTGGAGGCCCTCGCCGACGTGGTGAAACTGCTGCCCGAATGTCGCGTGGTGATTTTAACAGTTTTTGAGGATGACAAGAAAATCTCGGCGGCCATAGCCGCCGGAGCGTGTGGATACCTGCTCAAGACCGCGCGGCCGGACGAGATTGTGGAAGCGATTCATGAAGCGTCCGCCGGCGGTTCCCCGATGTCGCCGGCGGTGGCAGCCAGTGTAGTCAAGCTGCTGGCCAGGCTGACAAAGCCCGCCACCCCGGTCGCCCTCTCACCCCGCGAGCGCGAAATGCTTGCGTTCATCGTCGAGGGGCTTACCGCCAAGGAAATGGCAGACCGGCTGGAGGTGAGCATCCACACCATTGACACCCATACCCGCCACTTGTTCCGCAAACTCGGTGTCCGCTGCCGGGCC
Source organism: Akkermansiaceae bacterium (assembly GCA_023253625.1). GTDB lineage: Bacteria > Verrucomicrobiota > Verrucomicrobiia > Verrucomicrobiales > Akkermansiaceae > Luteolibacter. The sequence goes on from JALRFY010000267.1 coordinate 10,802, forward strand.
GCGGCAGCCGCACGGGCCCTGCGGGACCGGTTGGTGTGAGAAGCCGGGGTCAGGGTTTCAAATGCTTGTCGAAGAAAGCCACCACCTCGCCGGTCAAGTCAAAGGATTGGGTTTTCAGCGGCCACGCATGATTGGCTCCTTGCACCATTCTCAAGATCGATTCGGCTCCGGCCAAGCGCAGGGTGCGGTCGAGTTCGACAGCTTGGTCGCGGTCAACTACGGTGTCCGCCGTTCCATGCAGAGTGAGAGTCGGCGGCGAGTCGCGCCTGACGTGGCTCACAGGCGAAGCGGAACGCCATTTCGCTGGAGCCTCGCCGCGTTTTTCGGGAAACAGTTGATGGTCCTTGAGTGCTCCGATGGGGGCACCTTTGTCGTCGGTATGGCGGCGGGTGAGCAGGTTGGTGATGCCATACATGTTGACGCAAGCGCTTACGTGATCGGACACCCCCGGATAAGGACCTGCCGGCGAGAATTCGGGGTTTCCCGCAGTGTATGCCACCATGAGGGCAAGGTGACCGCCGGCAGATCCGCCGATCACGCCAATGCGTTCCGGATCGACACCCAGCTCCTCCGCATTGGCGCGCATCCAGCGCACGGCGTTCTTGCAGTCGTGGAGATTGGTGGGCCAGCGACTCCTCTCACTGAGCGAGTAGTTCACACTGGCGCAGACATATCCGGCGCGGGCAAGGTTGGTGCCCGTGATGAGCTCACGCTTCGCCCCCTTGTCGCCCCCGGTCCAGCCGCCTCCGTGAATGATGATTACCGCGGGCGAAAGCGTCCCAGCCGGACGTTCCGCAGGATGATAGAGATCAAGCTTTTCCTGACGGTCGGCGGCGAGATAGGACAAATCACGGCGGATAATGACTTCTTGGGGCGGATCCGGTGGGGCCGCACTCAAAAGCGAGGCCACCATCACCAGGGCGAAAAGAGGATTGCAGATCAATGTGATGGAACGGTTTTTTGATATCATATACTTCGCGTCAGCGGTTGATTGTCTCCGGTTTCGTGCCATCAAAGTGACGGATGAGGCCCAGGGTGCGGTGGTTCACTTCCTTCATCGTACCGAGCAATTCGCGATAGGGCTCGTAGCGACTGGTGACGATTCCCTTGTTGGCGTCGCGGTTCGAGGGGTCCGCGCCGCGTTCGTCCGGATCATTGTCGGCATAGCGGAACCAATGCCAGCCTACGCAGACGCGCGACTCCAGCAGGCCGAGTGCGAATGTCTGATAGAATGCACCACGGGCCGCCTGGTCCCGAACCAGCCAGCCGGCGCCGCTGGTGTTGGCGAGCGGAGTGTCCGACGCTTTGGCATACCATTCGGTGATGATCACCGGTTTTCCCGCATCGGAGGCCCAACCGCCCAAAAGCTTCAGGTCGGGCTGCCAAGCATGGTAGTAATTGACGCTGACCACGTCAATGTGCCTGCCTGCCGCGCGGAACAGCGCGGGCTGCCGCAATGCTCCGCCATGGAACCGCGAGCCGAGAACGAGGTGGTTCGGGTCGTGCCGGCGGATGGCCGTGGAGACTATTGAGAAATACGTTTCCGCGGTGAATTCAAGGAAAGCGGACCGCTCGGCTTGGGTGAGTTGCGGCTTGGGGCCGGAGTCGCGGCCCCGGCGCTCGCGCAGCCAGCGCGAGGCGGCTCCATGCCCTGGATCAGATGCGGGCAGCGCGAGATAGTTATCGAGCATTTTACTGCTCCAAGGCAGCTCGTTATCGGTAAAGTGGCCTAACAACCACGGGTCGTCGCGGGTGGCCGCCAACTGGCGCGCGTGCTCGTCGCAAAATGAGGCGAACTCCGGATCAAAAACAAACGGGCAATCGCCGGGATATCCGGTGTGGCCGGGTTTCTGCCAGGTGCCGCCGCGGTGCTTGCCGTAGGATGACATGAAATTCCAGTTTGTAGTATAAACCAGGCCGCTGCGTGCAGGCTGGAGAATCTTGTCGTCGCTCCAAGCCCCAAGGCCGTTGAATCCATGGTCCTTGAGCAGCCGCGTCGTGGCCTCCGCCCAGCCGGTTCTTCCGCCGTAACGTTTCCGCATCTCCTCGGATGCCCCGGTGCTGGCCACCGGCCGCACCGAGGCAATGCCGCGGTGGATGAAGAGAAAACCTTCCGGATCAACCAGCCACCACCGCCCGTCCTTCCGCGTCGTCCGGAAGAACCCCGTCGCCACGCCGCCCTTCACGGGCGTGCCACCGAAACGCCCGGAATCCGGATCCAAATTCAAGGCGGGAAGCATCGAGAGGGTCCGCACCGGCATTCTGGTCCAGGATTTTCCGGGGCCGCGGGACACTTCTACGCTGGTATCCTGAGCCATGGCCACGGCTAGCGAGATCGCTGCCAGACTGGCAATCGATCGAATGCCCACACACCATGAATGCCGCCCAATTGCTGCGTTAGAAAAATGGCTTTCTCGCTGACTCACAGGATGAAATCTATCATTTCCCCTGGCTGGCGTCACCTCGCTAGAATTCGTGAAGCGGTACAGCGGCCCCTCGGAAGTCGGACAGCTTTTCATGTTGCTGGAGGCTTCAAAACAGATTCATGCCGCCAGCTTTCCTCAAGGTTTCGAGGTGTTCGCCTCGATCCAGGTTCCCGCAACGGCTGGAACACCCGCCATCATTTCGGCTAAATTCTTTTCATCACCTTTGCCGCCGTTCCCTGCGGCGTGAGGACAAAAAACTTATCGATGAATTCGCCGAATTTCGCGAGGAGCGGGAAGCACATGCAGGTCAAGCCAAGGAATTTGATTGGATGGAATTCCCAAACCCTGTGACTGCTTGTGGATGGCCCGTGCCTTTCCAAGGTATTCCGCACCGTCATTTCCGTGGCATGACGATGAGTTTCCCGCCAGTGCCATTGGCCCGGATGGTTGCTTCATACATGTCCTCGGCATAGGGTGGGGGCACGATGTAGTTCCCGGCGCAGGTCGGGCGCAGCGCGTATTCCAGTGTGAGCGCGGCTTCCGGTTGGAGGCCCAGATAGATCAGCGCGCGATCCTCGCGGACGTCGATGTAATCCGTGCCCTGCCGGGTCGCCAGGCCGGGTCGCAGCGAACCGGTCTCGCCGGGCGGCGCGAGTTCGAAGCCGCCCGGCAGCATCTCGGTGATCGCCAGGTTGGGCAACTCGGTCTTGGTGAGGTTGCGGATCGTCAGTTTGGCGATGATCGTTTCCCCCAGCTTGCCGTGGGTGACGGGTTGGCCGTCCGCATCCAGCAACTCGCGGCGGATTTCGAGGTGCTTGCCGCCGGCTTCGGTCGGCAGTTCCTTGGCAAAGCCTTTCTCGATCGTCTGATACCACGCGCCGAGGCCGCTCGGCGAACCATCGGCAAAGAAGAAGCGCACCATGCCTTGCGGCACCTTGACCTGTAGCTGGCCCATCGCCGGCTCGGCCAGCACTTCGACCTGATCGTCCTTCACCGCGGCGATGCCCGCCTTCACGCCGCTGTCCTTCGAGAGGTCGGCGTAGGCCTTCAATGCCTGGATGCTCCATGCCGCCGAGAGCGTGTGGAAGTCGCCCTGCTCGATCATCCCGGTGAGCGGCTTCATCTCCTCGTAGGTGAGCTTGCGGGCGATCTCGGGGAAATGACGGCACAGCACGGTGAAGGTGGTGGCTTCACGGGTCAGTTTGCTTTGGTAGAAGTAATAGCCATATCTCCAGTATCCCGGCAGTGGCTTCTTGATCCCGGCACGATGGGCATCGAGCAGTTTCATGGCGGCCGCCTCTTTTTTCAGCATCCGCCAGATCGATGCCAGCCAGACGGCGGTAGAATCCCGATGCCATAACTCCCCGGGCACGTTCGCCTCCATGAAGTCCTGGAGCTTGAGGGCGTAGTTCGTCGTCACCTCCTCGTTGCGGGTGAGCAGGTAGATCGCGGCGGCGCGCATCTCGGCCTCCCAGCGGGTTTGGTCGTAGCGGTAGGGCTCGGTGCCCCGTGGTTTCGCCACCTCGGCATCCGCCATGTAGCGGAGCCGCCGCAGGGTGCCCTGATAGAGGCGGGCCGGAACCTCGAAACCGCTGTTTTTGCACTCGGTCAGGAAATGGCCCACATAGAGGGTGACGTAGTCGAAGCCCTCCGGCGAATCCTCCGACCACCAGCCGAATCCGCCATTCGAACCCTGGCGGCGCGAGAGTTGGTTGATGACGTCGGCCACCGCTTTGGCGGCCTGCTCACGGTCGAGTCCGAAATTCGCATCATCCTTCAACACCAGCCATGGAAAGGCCCGGCTGGTGATTTGCTCGGTGCAGCCGTGCGGGTATTCCTTGAGATAGGCCGAGAGCCCGTGGGCCAGGCCGAGCGGCGTGGTGGAAACCACCGCGTGGCGCTCCGCCAGTTCCTCGAACATCGGGTGATCCGCCGCCACGTCATGCGAGCCGTTGCGGAACCACCCGCTCTGGACCTTCGCCGCGCGGGCGACGCCCGGACGCACGCTGAAGGAACTGCGGGTGATCTGCTTCGCCATTCCGGCCGATGCCGTAAACTTCAACTCGGCATTGCCTAACAGATCCGTCGCGCGGCAGCGAACACTCACCGTGGTTTCCCTTCCCAACGGGATCGTGTGGGTCCCGGGCGCGGTTTCGAGGATCTCGACGCCGCCGATCGTTTCCACTTCCATCTTCACTTGGTCGGTGGCGGCCTCGCCTTCGAGTTGGTTCGAAATGGTGACCGAGGCGGTGAACTCGTCGCCCGGCACGACGAACAGCGGCGTGGTGGCCTGCAAAACGAAGTCGCCCTTGACGATGGTCTGGGCCTCGCCGACGCCCACGGCATCGGCGGACACGGCGACCGCCATGATTTTCAGCCGTCCGGCAAAGTAGTCTGGCACATCATAGAACACCTCGCGCTGCTCCGGTCCGGCGGGCACGAAGCCGCTCCAGAAAACCACCGGCGCATCGCGGCGGCGCTTGAAGGGGTTGAGGCCCATCTGGAGTTCGGGAATGGACGAACCCGCCTCCTCACCACCGTCTCCACCGATCGCCAGCGCCTTGCGCAGCAAGCTGAACTCGGGCATCAACACGTCCATGAGTTGGTAGGTTTCCACCTCCAGCGCGGCGGTGGGCAGCAGCCTGCGCAGCGGGTCGGGCACCTGATAATTGCTGACCAGATGGATGCCCTCGTCCACGGCCCAGATGGCCACCTTGCCGTGCTTCGGCGCCTGGTAGCCGATCGCCAGGCGCTGGCCGGGACGCACGCGGTCCACGGCATCGAGCGTCACTGTCATTTCGCGGTCACCGCGCGCGGCGGTGATTGGCATAATGCCACTTGCCAGCGGGTTGAGGAAGACATCGGGCGAATCGAGCGCCCGCGCCATGACCACGCTCAGATAGACGCCACCCTCGATTTCGTCGGGCAGCCGGATACTTTGCACAGTGGTCTTTGAGTCCACTTGGAACCACTTCGATGCCAGCACGCGATCCTTCTCCACGGTGATGAGTCCGGCCCCGGTGAACGGTGTGGTTAAAGAAAACTCCAGTTCCTCGCCGGGCAGCCATTTTTTGTCTGCAAAGCGGATTTCCAGTTCACCGCTGCGTTCGAGATTTCTCGCGGCATCGCCCTTGCCCGCCACATGGAACGGGATCGAACACAGGACCTGCCCGGCCGCATTGCGATATTCATAACGGAAACTGCCGGGCGTTTCCAACGGCAGCGCGAGCGCCTGCGGTCCGGCGGGCAGTGAAGCCTTGACGGTCTCGAGGGTTGTATCTCGCGGCTGCGACTCATAAGCAAAGCTGCCGTTGCTTTGTTTCGTGAGAACCGAGACATGCTTCGTCTGGATCAACACGCGACTGAGATCCGCGGCGGACACCGGTTTGCCATCGGGACCGATCGCCATCACTTCTGCTTCGGCCGGTTCGCGTGCGTCGAGATAACCCAACCGCGCGGCCTTGTAGCCGATCAGATACGCCTGCGGCGAAACCAAGGTGCCCAGCGTGGTGCGGACGCCGCGCCCGCCATCGGCTTCGAAGCCCTCCAGTTCCACGCGCGCCCGCAGCATCGGCGCGGTGTGTGCTTCCAGATTGAGCGGCAGCTTCGCCCGGCCCTGTGCATCGGTGGTGGCGTCGGGCAGGTCGATGGTCTGCGTGTCGCGGCGGTTCCTGTTAGATAGGCCGAATGTCCATCCCGGCCACTTGGCAAAATACGGGTTCACGGGATCGAGGTGGAGCTTGGCCGCGATGCGCCGATCCGCGGCGGGCATGCCGAAAAGGGTGTCGAGTTGCACCGCCACCGCCAGTCCCTCCGGCGCGCACCAGCCGTCACCGGCACCGGGCACAAAGCCCGCCTTGATCTTGAGCCGGTCCGGCTGGAACTCCTCGACGCGGACGACGGTGTCGCCGAGAAACACCGACTCGCGGCGCATGCCGTGTTTTTCAGGCATCGGGCGCTCCAGGGAAACCCACCATGGACCGGTCGGTGCCGATTCCGCAGTGGGGATCGTTTGCGAGAACACACCATCCTCATCGAGCTTGAGCGGATAGCGGCCCGCGATGTCGCGCTTGGCATTCGTCACCACCAGCTCGACCGGCAGACCGGCCAGCTCACCCGCCCAGTCACGCTGACGGACGATGCCACCGACGTGGATGTCCTCGCCCGGCCGGTAAATCCCGCGCTCGGTGAAGAGCGCGGCGGCCAGCGCGGTGGTTTCGCTGTATCGCACGCCGCCGACGTCGTAGCGCGAGCTGTCCACGAGCCGCTCGCTTTCCGTCCATCGTATGAACGCGAGGTCGTTGCCCTTCCTCGCCACCAGCGCCGCGGGCACGAGTTCGCGTTCGAGCCCGCGCAGCGATGGAATGCCCGCCATGCCGGCGGCATCGGTGGTCGCGGTTTTCAGCACATTGCCATTTTTAGCGAGCACCGATAGCTCCACACCCGCGACCGGGCCGCGCGCGCCGAACGACTGCACGAAAATCGAGCGGCTGCCATCCGCCGCCTCCTTCATGATCAGCCCGAGATCGGTGACCAGGATGAAACGTTCGTCCCGCATCCGGTCGCCGGCGGGGTAACTGAAGTCGGAATCGTATCGATGCGAATAGCCATCGCTCGGAGAATACACGGGCGTCAGCGGCAGCCACTCGCGGTCCGGCGATTCCTTTGCCACCTCGCCATCCTCCGGTGTGCGTGGTCGCACACCTTCGACGGTTAGATAAAACAGGCCGCGGCCGGTCTTCCCACCGGGCTGCGAGTCATCGACCAGCGGCGCGAAGTCGAAGGACGAGTAATTCAGCGCATACTCATTGTATTTGGCGATCGCCTGCACCGACTGCTCATAGTCCGAAATATCCTCAAATCCAAGGCCGCCCCGGAAGTAAGGCGACTGGAATCTGCCCAGCGTCTGGCTGACGAGGTGGTTGATCTGCTCCGGTTTCACCCGTGCCACGGTGTAGCGGAGGTGATCGATGCCGCGCGATTGCACGCTGATTTTCCGTTCGCCATTGAGCGCGAGCAGGCCGCCATTCCCCATCAACTCCGCCTCGCGCGGGATCGACACCAGGGTGGTCACCTCGCGGTATTCCTCCGGCGTCACGAAGCCGCCCGGCCCGGCGGTTCCCTTCGGCATCTTGAGAAACACCTTGCCGCCCGGTTGCTGCGGCACACGGAAAACCAGCGCATGCTCCATCGGCGGTGCGCCCGGCGTGAGGATCAACTCCAACTCCATCTTCCGCGACCTCGCCAGCACCTCGTCGCCGACGTTTTCCCTGGTCCAGAATTTCCGGTTTCCGTTCCGGTCCATTTCCTCCGGCGGAAGTTTCCATGCCTCCACGGCTTGCGCGACGGAAGCCGGCATCGCCGGGATGCTCAGTTCCACGAGCAGCGCCTGCCCGGGTTCGCCGTCCGCAGTCTTGCGCAGCATGCTGCCAATCGAATCGACGAAGAAAAGCGAGTCGCGGCTGTAGGCGGTGAGCTTGGTCTGGAGATCCTCCCCGGTCGGTTCGCCACCCGTGACCGGTTTCATACCGGCAGCGAACTTGAACAGGATGAGGTCTTCCTTTTCCCCGGGCTTCATCAGAGGCGAGCGAAGATAAAACCGGCGCGGATCCTCCGGTTCGGGCAAAATTTGCGCCTGGCTTCCGGGTTGGAAAATTTCGGTATCTGTCACGCTCGTCACCGAGAATTGCCGCCGCGCCTCTTCCAGCGAAACCGGCTGGGAAAAGTCCACGGTGGTCGTCAACTGCTGGAGTGCGGGCGTGGAGGGGTCGATATGATAATCCCGATTCCCGAATCTCGCCGTGAGCTTGGGCGCAGTGCGGAACCTGTCGAAGTGCGTGTTCTCCGCGAGCTGGCAGTCGTCCGCCAACAGTCCATCCCGCGCTTGGAACCGATAGCTTCCCGGCGGCAGCCATCCGGCCGCAGGGAAAAACTCGAGCCGTTTCGATTCCGCCCATTTCCACTCGCCCTGCACCTCAGGATCCATCCGGACCAGCCCGGGCGCGACCGTTTTGCCCACCTGCTCGATCGGCGCGGCAGGGCCGCTGAAATGAACCGCCACCGCCGGACCGCTGGCCTTGCGTTCGCGGCCGTTCCAGTCAGGCGTGTTGAAATGGATGCTCGCACCCACCTTGCGGATCGGGGTTTCGGAAAGGTCGCGAACTTCCGATGCCTCCGTGGCTGCCGCCTGGGCCCATGCAAAATTCACAGGCAACAGTGTCAGCAAGAAAGCGGCCAGGATGGGGGGCGCGTGCAGCTTGGGATGTTTCATGGATTGATATGTGTCTCTTCACATAACAAAGTCGATGATCCTTTTCTGTCGGCGGACTTTTCTTTTTTCAGCACCGCAGCGCGGTTCGCGCGGCGTTCACGCCTTTCACGGTGGCACGCCCGTCCCGCCCGGACCCCGTCTCGCCATGTGCGCCGCGGGCTTGCTATAATATTCCACATCTTCGTCATATTTCCGAGCGGTCGTTGCCCGTTGATGCCTTTCGTCTCCTGCGGACAGGCGGCGTATGACACGCGAACGTCCCATTCGCTGAGAGTGAATGCAAGAACCGCCAGTGGCGACAGGCGGGCACGACACTCAGGTCGTGCGGACGTATGGGATGTGAACGGGTAGAGACCAGGAGGCATTCTCATTCGCCAAGCATCCGCTCCCACCACAAGAGTGTGGCGGGCTCCGTGTGGCGGGCTCCGTCCGCTGTCACCCCAGCAGCTTGCGGGCGGTTTGCAGGCTGTCGATTTCCGCGGCGGTCTTGTCGCGGCGGATCGCCTTGATGCGGGGGAAGCGCAGGGCGAGGCCGGAGTCGTGGCGGTTGGACGGGCGGATGGCATCGAAGGCGATCTCGAGCACGAGGTTCGGCTCGACGTGGTGCTTGCGGCGCTCCTTGCGCAGGGTGTGGCGCTTGAAGTGCTCGGTAAGTTCCTCGATCTCGTCGTCGGTGAGGCCGCTGTAGGCCTTGCCGATGACGCGCAGCGCGCCGGTGGCCTCGTCGCGCAGGGCGAAGGTGTAGTCGGATAAGACGTGCGAGCGCTTGCCGTGGCCCTGCTCGGCGAGGGTGACGACGCAGTCGAGCGTGGGCATCACGCCCTTGAGCTTGAGCCATGCGCGGCCGCGCCGGCCGGGGGCGTAGGGGCTGGCGGGGTCCTTGGCGATGAGCCCCTCGTGGCCGTCGCGGATGGCTTGGTTGAAACACCCGTCGGTTTCCGCGGCGCTGTCGGCATGGAAGCGGGGGATGGTTTCCAAGGGCGCGCAAAGATCGAGCGCTTCGAGCGCGGCGCGGCGTTCTGTTAGAGGGAGCGCGGTCAGGTCGGCACCGTTTTGCCACAGCAAATCAAACGCGATGAAGCGCAGCGGAATGGATGCCGCGCCGTCGCTGGCAGCGAGAAACAGGTCGCCCTCGGCGGTTTTGCGGCCGAGGCGCTTCTGGAGATCGGCGAAGCCGAGCTTGCGGCCCTCCGCGTAGGCGATCACCTCGCCATCGAGGATGAAATCGCCGGGGACACGCAGCGCGGCGCAGAGCAGTTCGGGAAACTCGGCATCGAGCGGGCGGAGGTCGCGCGAGAACAGGGCGGCCTGCATGCCGTGCTTGTGGAGTTGGGCGCGGATGCCGTCGAATTTCGGCTCCAGCCAGAACGGGGCGGCGAAAGGGATGGGGGCGAAGCGGGTGGTCGGGTGATGTGTTTCCTCACACCGCTCCAAGGGGCTGGCGAGCATGCATTTCACCGGCACGAGCGGGCGCAGCGTGGCTTCGTGGAGGCGGCCGTCGCGGGCCAGCACTGCGGTTTCGCCGATGTCTCCGGTGAGCATGTGGGCCTGGCGGACGGCGGCGGGATCGGCCTTGAAGGCGGCGGCCACGGCTTCCTCGACGAGACCCTCGCGCAGGCCGATGCGGAGATCGCCGGTGAGCAGTTTGACAAGTGTCTCAGCCTCGATCGGATGCAGGATACGGAGACGCTGGCTGAGCATTTCCATCCTGGCGATCGAGCCCGAGGTTTCCGCGAGGCTGAGGAAAAACCGTTGCAATTCAGAGAGATCGAGCGGCTCGGGATTCGGCGAGAGTTCCTGCAGCACCAGCCTGGCGGTGCGGGCGGAGTCGTTCTGGCTGGCGGAAATTTCGCGGTAGCGGTCTTCACGGCTGCCCGGCAACGCGAGCAAGGCGCGGCGCAATATGGCCGGACCGACATGCAGGCTGCGCCGCCCGGCGCGACGCGGCAGGGCCTCGCCGCTCAGCCAGAAGGCGGCGAGGCGGAGATCGTCGGTGGATTCCAGCGCGGCGAGGTAGGCGGATAGAGATTCGATTTTCGCGAGCCGGCTGCGGGTTTCGCCGACGCGGCGGCAGACGTCGCCGAAATCCGCCAGCGCGCAGACCGGGCGCGAGTGGCGCGGCGTGGTGGCGGGTGTTTTGGCGTGGGAGGCGAGGACGGGGGCGAATTCGAGCTGGTCGCCACCGGCGGCGGACCATGCCTCGATGCCGCGGGCGCGGAGTTCGGCGGCGAATTCGCGGGCGTAGCCGTGCACGGTGAGCACGCGGCGCGGGCGCACACGCTGGAGGCATTCGAGCAGGCCCGGGTGGTCGGCGTGGTCGGACATCGGGATCGCCTCATCGACGCGGTAGCGGTAGGTCGCGCCGGGCTGCAGCGCCCAGCCGCTGAGCATGGCGCTGCGGGTGTTTTTCAATCCCCGGATGAGCTTGGCGCGCAGGGCATGCGGCGGGGCGATCACGGCGTGGCCGGGTGGAACGGACGCGCCATCTTCCAAAACCAGAGGTTCGGGCAGGGCGGCGCCGGCATATCGGCAGATGCGCGTCATTTCCGCGACCACCGGGTGCAGCAGCACGGGCACGCCATGCTCTGTCAACAGGGCCAGCGCCTCCTGGGCCTTGCCGAACGAATAACCGAGCAGCACCGGCGTTTCGCCATCAGCGAAGGCGGCGTTCACGAAAGCCATCACCGCCGCCTCGATTTCCATTTGCGACGGAAACGCGAGCGAGGGCAGGCCGAAGGTGGTTTCGAGGATCAGTGTGTCTGCGGCCGTGAACACTGCAGGCTCGGCGATGCGCGACCTGCGGGTCTTGAAGTCGCCGGTGTATAACAGCGTGGATTGGTCGCTGAGCCGCGTGATGTGGATCATCGCCGAACCGAGCGCGTGGCCTGCGGGCAGCAGCCGGATGCGGAAGCCGTCGATGGTTTCCGGCACTTGGAACGGCAGCGGGGCGAGCCGGTCCGCCGCCACGCGGAAACGTGCGCGCAGCACCGTGGCGGAGCGTTCCGAGCAAATCACCTGCGTGTGGCGCGCGAAGTGGTCGGCATGGCCGTGCGAAACGAAGGCCCGCGGCTTCGCGTCCCACGGATCGAGCCAGAGGTCGCACTCGGGCAGGTAAAGGCCGCGTTGGAATCGCACTTCAATCACTCTGAGGTCAGGCTAGCGGCGGGATGCTCCCGCGCAACATGGAATGGATTCCGCCATGGGCGCTTGCGGGCCGGCCGGTCTTGCGGCATCATGGCCGCACATGATGATGCGCCAGTTGATCGCTTTTCTCGTGTTGGCGTTTCCCGCCGCCGCGCAATCCTACATGCCGGCCAATGAACGCCCGCCGGCGCTGGCGCGCGAGTTCCGCGGGGCATGGGTGGCCACCATTTACAACATCGACTGGCCATCGTCCAAGGGCCAGAGCGCCGCATCGCAGCAGACGCAGGCACGCGCCATCCTCGACCGGCTCGCGTCGCTGAAAATGAACGCCGTCATGTTCCAGGTGCGGCCGCAGTGCGATGCGCTCTATCAATCTTCGCTCGAACCGTGGAGCCCGTGGCTGACCGGCACGATGGGCCGCTCGCCGGGATACGATCCGCTGGCATTCTGGATCCGCGAGGCGCACGCGCGCGGCATCGAGGTGCATGCCTGGTTCAATCCCTACCGCGCGCTCTCCAACACCTCGCAGCAGGTTTCATCGAACCACGTCACCCGTTCCAAGCCGCATATCACCAAACGCTACGGCGACATGAAATGGCTCGATCCCGCTCATCCGGAGACGGCCGCCCATTCGCTGCGCGTCATCATGGATGTGGTGCGCAGATATGATATCGATGGCGTGCACCTCGACGATTATTTCTACCCCTATCCCAAAGGCGGTTTGAGGTTTCCCGACGGCAAATCGCCGA
>JALRFY010000272.1 GCA_023253625.1 Akkermansiaceae bacterium
AAGGCGTCGAAAATCAAGACGCACCACAACCGGGTGGACCGGATCCTGGAACTGCAAGCGCAAGGCAAGGTGCTCGAACCGCTTGCCGAGTTGTTCAAGGACGAGGTGCGCGCGCTCGGCGCATCGCTGGGCATCCCGCACGACATCCTGCACCGCCACCCATTTCCCGGCCCCGGATTGGCCGTGCGCTGCCCCGGCGTGGTGACCCAGGACCGGCTCGACATCATCCGCGAGTGCGACGCCATTTTCATCGGCAAACTCAAGGAGCACGGCTGGTATGACCGCGTGTGGCAGGCCTACGCCGGGCTCGTGCCAGTGAAAACGGTGGGCGTGAAGGGCGACGAACGCTCCTACGAATGGGCGATCTCGCTGCGGGCCGTGGTTTCCGAGGACGCCATGACCGCCGACTGGGTGGATCTCCCCTACCAGCTCCTGCGCGAGACCAGCCACCGCATCCTCAACGAGGTGAAAGGCATCAACCGCGTGCTCTACGACGTGTCCACCAAACCACCGGCGAGCATCGAATGGGAGTGACGCCATCCTTCATGGAGCAAAAGAAAGTGCTGATCCTGCGGATGTGGACCCACTACGGCGATTGAGATCATGTCCCCCGACTCCATCCCGCAGATCAGCCTGGGCACGGCGGCGCTCGTGATTTTCATGGCGTGCGCGGGCTTCGTGATGCTGCGGGGCTTGGCGCGGATGCTGGTCGGCACCGTGGTGCTCGCCCTCAGCGCGTGGATCGGCTTCGCCGTCTGGCGCGAGGCTCCTGCAATGTCATTGCAATACCTCGGCAAGACCGATGCATGGCTGGCCTATGGCCTGCCGCTCGCCGCCTTTCTCGTCTCGTTCGCGCTGCTGCGCTGGACCGCCAAAACAATTGCCCGCCCGTTCGGAAGAAAGGAGGACGAAACGGGATCATCCAGCAGCCTGTCCGTCCGCCTGCTGCTTGCCCTTATTCCCACCGCGATCCTCTGGACCATCGGCGTCGTGCTGGTTCACCACACCGGCAGCATCGCCGAATTGAGAGCCCACGCCGGGGCAAAGCCCGGCATCGATCAGTCCACGCCCGCCAAGTTCACGCAGCGGCTGAAGCAATCCATCGATACGGCGCTGCCGGAATCGTGGCTCAGGAAACTCGATCCGCTGGCCGATCCCGCGCGAATGGCACTGGCCAAGGAGATCGCCGCCCGTGCCAGCGAACCGCGCGAACCCGCGATCGACCCCGCCACCGGCAAGCCGATCCCGCGCGCCATCATCGTGGAAGATCCCGAACTTCAAAACCTTGCCCGTGAGGGAAAATTCGGCACGCTGCTGCGGCATCCGCTGCTCGGCAAGTGGCTCGAACAACCCAAACCGCAACGCTGATCCAGTATTTGAAGCCACATTCGATTTCATTTCGACTCTCCCATGTCCTACCTCGTCACCATCGGCCTCGAAGTCCACTGCCAGGTCAAAACGGCCACCAAGATGTTCTGCGCCTGCCGCACCTCGTTCGGCGACGAACCGAACACCCACACCTGCCCCGTCTGCCTCGGCCTGCCCGGCGCGCTGCCGGTGCTCAACCGCGAGGCGATCGAGAAGACGCTCGTCGCCGGACTGATGATCGATTGCTCGACCCCGGAAATCTCGAAGTGGGACCGCAAGAACTACTTCTATCCGGACATGCCGAAAAACTATCAGACGACGCAGATGGAACTGCCGCTCTGCCTCGGCGGCGAGGTTCCGCTCTACGAACACTGCTACCCCACCGATCACCGGAAACAGATCGCCAATCCCGGGAAAAAAGTCCGTCTCAACCGCATCCACCTCGAGGAGGACGTGGCCAAGTCCACCCACCTCGGCAATTCCTCGCTGATCGATTTCAACCGCGCCGGCACGCCGCTGATGGAGATTGTTTCCGAGCCGGACCTCGAGTCCGCCGAGGAGGCCTTCGCGTATCTCCGCTCGTTGCAGATGATCCTGCAGCAAGGCGGTGTCTCGGACGCCGATATGGAAAAAGGCCAGCTCCGCTGCGACGTGAACATCTCACTGCGCAGGCACCCGGAGGATCCGCTCGGCCCCAAGGTGGAATTGAAAAACCTCAACTCGATCTCCGCCGTGCGCCGGGCCATCCACTTCGAGATCCATCGCCAGGGCGAGGACCTCGACCGCGGCATCCACCAGATCCAATCGACCCGCCGCTGGGACGACGACCGCGGCGAAACCCAGCTCATGCGCACCAAGGAGGACGCGCACGATTACCGCTATTTCTCCTGCCCCGACCTGCTGCCGATCCAGACCGCGCCGCTGTTGGAAAAAGTCCGCCCGCTGGTGCCCGAGCTGCCGCACGAACTCGCCGGGCGTTTCGAGCAGGAGCACGGCGTCACCGCCTACGACGCCTCCGTGCTCTCGTCCGACCGCCATCTCGCTTCATATTTCGAGGCCGCGCTCGATCCCGGCGTGCCGGCGAAGAAAACCGCGAATTTCATCATCAATAATCTGTTGGGCAAACTGAATGAGGAAGGTGTTGCCATCGGCGGCTGCCCGGTGCCACCGGAAAAACTCCGCGCGCTGCTGTTGCTCGTCGAGGCCGGCACGCTGGCCCCGAACCAGGCCAACGAGGTCTTCGCCGTTCTCTACCGGAATCCGGACAAGGCCCCAGCCGCCATCGCCGACAGCCTCGGATTCAGGAAAGCCGAAGCCGGCGAGCTGGAGGCGCTGGTGGACCAGGCGATTGCCAACAACCCGCACGAGGTGGCCGCCGTGAGGGCAGGCAACGAAAAGCTGCTCAATTTCCTAACCGGCCAGGTGATGAAGTCCGCCGCCACCAAACCGAACCCGAAACAGGTGACCGAACTGCTGCGGGAAAAGCTGCTGTGACTGACTTGTTGAAGCACGCAGGCGGCGAACAATCGAAGACGCCCAACCGATCACCAACATGATCCACATCGATATCGAATACGAAGGAGAGCTCCACTGCCGGGCCAGCCACGGCCCGTCCGGAACGGTCATCGCGACCGATGCACCGGTGGACAACAACGGCCGCGGAGAGTCGTTTTCCCCCACCGATCTGGTGGCCACGGCCCTGGGGGCCTGCATGGCCACCGTCATGGGAATCGCCGCGCAGCGGAAAAACGTCCCGCTGGTGGGAATGAAGGTGGCGGTGCGCAAACACATGTCCGCCGACACCCCGCGGCGCATTTCCATGCTGGAACTCGACCTGGACGTGCCATTGCCGCCGGACCACCCGGAGCGCACGTTTTTCGAGGCCACCGGGCGCGGTTGTCCGGTGCATCACAGCCTCCATCCGGACATCGCGGTGGTGATGAACTGGCGGTGGACCGGCTGACCCGCCCCGGGGGTTGACGCGGCGGTCTGGCTGGCTACAGCTATCCGCCATGCAAGCCGACAACGCCCCTCAAGACCCCGCGGAAGCGCCGGGAAACATGGAACATCCGCCCGCAGACCCGCAGCCCGCAGCCGCAGGAAAGCCGGAACTCGATCCATGGGAGGAGCTTGAGGCCGATGTGGTGAAGTGGAGGGAACTCTCGATCCGCACCGCCGCGGAAATGGACAACCTGCGCAAACGCACCGCCCGCGAACGCGAGGAGGCGATCCGCTACGCCAACCAACGTTTGCTGGAAGAACTGCTGCCAGTCATCGACAACTTCGACATGGGCATGCAGGCCGCCGCGCAGGACAGTTCATCGATGATTTACATCGGCATGGATATGGTGCGCCGCCAGCTCAACGAGTTCCTCAGCGCCCAAGGCGTGGAGGAACTCGACACCGGCGGAATGTTCGACCCCAACCAGCACGAAGCCGTGTCGCAGGAAGATTGCGCCAAGGGCGACGAGGGCCGCGTTCTGCGCGTCACACGCAAGGGTTACAAGCTGCGCGACCGCCTGCTGCGCCCGGCCAGCGTGGTCGTTTCCAAACTGCCAACCGAAGCCCCCGCGGAAGGAGGCGACGCTTAAGTTCCATGTCCGCCAAACGCGACTATTACGAAGTGCTCGGCGTTTCGCGCGATGCGGGCGCCGATGAAATCAAGAAGGCCTACCGCAAGCTCGCGGTGAAGTTCCATCCGGACAAAAACCCGGGCGACCACACCGCCGAGGAGAAATTCAAGGAACTGGGCGAGGCCTACGAGGCGCTCAGCGATGCGGACAAGCGTGCCGCCTACGACCGCTACGGTCACGCCGCATTCAATGGCCCGGGCGGCGGTGCCCGCGGTGGTTTCCATGATCCGATGGACATCTTCTCGCAGATCTTCGGCGGCGGTTTCGAGGAGTTCTTCAGCGGTGGAGGTGGCACGCGCCGCCGCGGCTCCGGCCAGCAACGCGGCTCCGATCTCCGCTACGACCTCGAAATCACCCTCGAGGAAGCTGCCCGCGGCGTGGAGAAGGAATTGGAAATCGAGCGCTACGTCCCTTGCGATACCTGCAATGCGCGCGGCACCAAGGGCTCGGGTAGCGTGAAAGCCTGCTCGACCTGCGGCGGACGCGGAGTGGTCGCGCGCCAGGCGGGCATCTTCATCCAGCAAACGACCTGCCCGGAATGCCGCGGTGCGGGCGAGACGATCTCCGATCCCTGCAACAGCTGCCACGGCGAAGGCCGCGTGCAGCGCGACAGCCGCATCAAGCTGCGCATCCCCGCCGGGGTGGACACCGGCACACGCCTGCGCTCCACCGGCAATGGCGACGCGGGTGTGCGCGGTGGCTCGGCGGGCGATCTGTATGTCTTCCTCCACGTCCGCGATCACGACGTCTTCACGCGCGACGATTCAGATCTGTTCTGCGAGGTTCCCCTGCCCTTCGCCACCGCCGCGCTCGGTGGCGAGTTGAAGGTGCCCACGCTCGATGGGCAGTCATCAATCAAGATTCCCGCCGGCACCCAGGGCGGCACGGTGTTCCGGGTCCGCGAAAAAGGCATGCCCGCCCTCTCCGGCGGACGCCGTGGCGATCTCAACGTGCGCGTGCAGGTCGAGGTGCCCACCAAGCTCAACTCCAGCCAGCAGGAAAAACTCCGCGAGTTCGCCGAATCCATCGGCCAGCACAACTCGCCGATGCACGAGGGATTCCTCGAGAAGGCGAAGCGGTTTTTCGATCTTTGATCCGGGGTGGCTTGCATTGTGTCATGGTTTGGGGCTGATTCCTGTCACGCCCCCACCCGACCAAAGCAATTCCATCAAGAAGGCTGCCGCCAAGTTGGTGCGCGAATTGCCGGAAACCGCCAGTTGGGACGATCTGATCTACGAAATACTCGTCCGCCAGAAAATCGAAGCCGGCCTGAAGGACTTGAAGGAAGGACGCAGCCATGACCATGCGTCGATCCACCGGGAATTCGGAATGGCGTGATCCTGGTTGGGTCAGAACAGCTGAGAGAAATCCAGACCCCTGAATCACCTAGCCATGCCCCGCTTCCACCTGCCGCCCGCCGATTGGCAAGCCGCCGTCCTGTCCGGTGACGAGGCGCGTCATCTCACGCAGGTGCTGCGCATCAAACCGGGTGAGACGATCACGGTTTTCGACGGTCATGGAACACGGGCCGCGGCCGAGGTTCTAACAGCCTCGCGCCACGAAGTGGCATTGCGGCTCGGTGAGACCATCACGCCACCCGCACCACGCCCGGAGATCACGCTCGCCCAGGCGATTCCCAAGGGTAAAAACATGGACCTCATCGTCCAGAAGGCCGTGGAACTCGGCGTCGCGGCGATCCAGCCGCTGGTGACGAAAAACACCATCGTCCACCCCGGCGAAGGGAAGTCGGACAAGTGGCGGCGCACCGCGCTGGAAGCCTGCAAGCAATGCGGCCAGGACACGCTGCCACACATCGCCGATCCCCTGCCCTTCGAGCGTTGGATCGCCCGTGGCGCGGGCATCCTGCCCGCCGCCCGTGCTCTCAAACTCATCGCCTCACTCGCACCCGGCGCGAATCCGCTGCGCGAAGTGCTCCGTGCGCACCCGGAGACCGCCGCCGCCACACTGCTCATCGGCCCCGAGGGCGATTTCACCGCGGAGGAAACCACCGCCGCAATGACTGCCGGGTTTCTGCCGGTCTCGCTCGGCAACACCGTCCTGCGGGTGGAAACCGCAACATTGTTCTGCCTCAGCGCGCTGCGCTACGAGTTTTCGGCATAAAAAAACCGCCGCCCGGAAGACCGGACGGCGGTATTGAGCAGTGGTTTCCGATGCGCGATCAGGCGCTGGCCTTGGCGGCTTTGGCTTCAAGAGCCTGTCTCGCCTGGGCGACGATGGCGGAGAAGGCGGCGGCATCGTGGACGGCAAGATCGGCGAGGATCTTACGGTCGGTTTCGATCCCGGCGGCCTTGAGGCCTTCGATAAAGCGCGAGTAGGTCATCCCTTCGGCGCGGGTGGCGGCATTGATCCGCTGGGTCCACAGACGGCGGAACTGGCCTTTGCGGCGCTTGCGGTCGCGGTATTCGTAGGTCAACGCCTTGCGGACGGCGTCCTTGGCGTAACGAAAGAGTTTCGAGCGGAATCCGCGGAAACCCTTGGCGCGCAGCAGCACGCGCTTGCGACGCTTGCGGCTGGCCGGTGAGTTGGTGGCACGTGGCATGTTTCTGTTTCTGTTGTGAACCGGTCGTTGGTTATCTTTCCTCCCACAGTCTCACCGGTTCGTGTCTCCCTCGCGGGATCAGGCGGTGTGGAGGCCGTCCGATTCGCGGACGGGGGCGTTGCGGCGTGGCCGGCGCGGGATCAATGGAAGGGCAGGTTCTCCTTGACGTTTTTGATGTCGGCGTCGGAGACGAGGGTGGCTTGACCCAGCCTGCGCTTGCGCTTGCTGTTCTTGCATTGAAGCAAGTGGCGTGCCCCTTGGCTGCGACGGAGGACCTTGCCCGTTCCGGTGACTTTGAAGCGCTTGGCTACGGCTTTCCGTGTCTTTGCTTTTCCGGAGACTCTTGGCATGGGGCGGGCAGGCTAGAGGCGGCCCCACCCATGGCAAGACAAAAGTGGCGTGTTTTTCGCCAAGCGTTCATCAAGCATGTAGCAGGCCGAGCCAGGGCACGGCGCTCGCGTGGAAATCATGGCAGCATGGGTTTCAGCCCGATCCATTTACAGCCGAAGGCGATAATCCACGGCAGCGTGAAAAGACTGAGCGCGGTGGTGAAAACGACCACCTGCGCCGCCACCGCCGAGCGGCCGCCGTAGAGCCGCGCAAGGATGATCGGCGTCACCGCCGCGGGCATCGCCGCCTGCACCACCAGCACCTGCTTCAGCTCGGTTGCCAATGGCAGGAACTTCGCGGCGGCCAGGATCGCGATCGGTGCCAAAACCAACCGCACCAGCGCGGAGCCGAAGACGATTTTGGCGGTGGGTTTCTCGGCCGCGAAAAGATCCGAAACACTGCAGCCTATCAGCACAAGTGCCAAGGGCACCGCGCCGACACCGACCATCGAGAGCGCCGCTCGCGGTGCCCCCGTGGCATGATGGTCCAAGCCCATCGCCACCAGCGCCAATCCACACAACACGGCGATGAGCGGACCATTGACGAGCCGCTTCCACTGCATTCCGCTGCTCGCGCTCATCACCATCACACCCACCGACCACATCGCGATCTCGCAGCCGATGTTGTGAACAAAGAGCACCGCCAGCGCACCGGTGCTCCACAGGATTTCCACCACCGGCACTGCGGTGAAGCCGAAGTTCTGATAGCCTGCCGTCAGCGCGAAGGTCCGCATGCCATTGCCACGCTCCAGGCCGATCAAGCGCCCGACCACGAAACCGATCAGCATGCCAGTGACCATCATCCCCAGCCCCATCAGCACCGCGCTGAAGATCACCGTGCCGCTGCGCAACACGTCGCTGCCCAGGATCTTGTCGAGCATGAAGGCCGGCAGCATCACCACATAGACCGCACGCATGATACCGTCGTCATGCTCGCGCCGCAGCACACCAGTCCGCCGCAGCAGCACTCCGCCGGCCAGCAGCAGGTAAACCGGCAGCACCGAGGCCAGAACATCGAACACCGAGATCACCGGCGCAGACTTCCGGCCGCCCCGTGCCCCTGCAAGCGCATAATCCGGCTCGCTTCCCGCTCGCCAGCAGACTGCAAATGCGCACCTTGCGTGGGCGCAAGAACGAAAGCACCGGACCGCCGGCATCTCACCAAAATTCCGCCGCCGGTTTCCGCCTTGTATCCGGCCGGGACGATCGATACAATATTACGGATAAATACGTAGGAGGTCCCAACCGCATCATGAGCCAGACCGAAAACGAATTCCGCGCGCCACGGACCGAGGAACTCGCACCCCATTTCCCCAATTATCAGATTCTCTCACTGATCGCCACAGGCGGGATGGGAGCCGTGTATCATGCGGTGCAAACCTCGCTGGAGCGCGAGGTCGCCATCAAGATCCTGCCAGTGGAATCCGGCAACGATCCGGACTTCTGTGCGGCCTTTGCGGCGGAGGCCAAGGCCATGGCCAGGCTCAACCACCCGAACCTCATCGGCGTATATGATTTTGGCGAGGTGGAGGGCATGCTATTCATCGTGATGGAATACGTGCCCGGACAATCGCTGCATGACGCCTGCAATGGCTCCGCAGTGGACCCGGGCGAGGTGATCCGCCTGATGACTGGAATCTCGCTCGGCCTTGCCCACGCCCACCAGCACGGCATTCTCCACCGCGACATCAAGCCGGCCAACATCCTGCTCGATTCCCACTTGCAACCCAAGATCGGGGACTTCGGACTCGCCCGCCCGGTGGACGCCCAGTTCCACGCCGGCGAGACGATTTTCGGCACTCCCGGCTACACCGCGCCCGAGGTGCTCGAACCACCACACGCGATGGACCAGCGGGCGGACATTTTCTCGCTCGGCGTGCTCCTGCACGAACTGCTCACCGGCCAGTTGCCCGGCGATGACCCGCGCGCACCATCGGGAATCCCGCATTGCGACCCGCGCTTCGATGCCGTGGTGCGCAAGGCCACCCACCCCGATCCACAGCAGCGCTATCACCACGCCACGGAAATCGCCGACGCGCTGCAAAAGATCTCCACCATCGCCGGCCCACGGGTCTTGCGCACCGCCAAGACCGCCCCCACCAGAAGGCCAATCGCACCGGCCTATCCACGGCCGCCCGCCGAAAAATCGGGCTTCGGCAAGCTGCTGGTAATCCTCGTGATGGCAGCCGCGGTCGTGGCGCTGATCGTTTACCGCAGCAAAATCAGTGAAAAAACCGGACCAGCTCCCGCCCCGGTGGCGGAAAATCCGCCCACAGCCGTTGTTCCGGCCCCCGAAACGCCAGCCACCGAGCCGGAACCGGTGGCGGTCACCCCATCTCCCGCCGAGCCGGAACCCGCATCCCCACTGCCCACACCCCCCGTCGAGCCGGATCCGGTGGCATCCCACCTGCCCCCCGTGGACCCTGCGCCCCCGCCGGGCCCCAAGCCAAAGTTCGATGTGAACGGCTTTTTCGCCCATGCCCGCTCCGTCATGCTCAAGCGCTGCGAGCCGGAGATCCTCAAACACCATGCCGCACTGGAAAAAAACCTCGCCGGGTTCCAACGCGAGGGTCTTGGACTCATCCAGGCGAACCTCGAGCCCGTCTATCACGATGCCGGCGGCAGGGAATTGGCCAATTTCATCGCGCAATGCGAACACAACGGCCACCGCCTGGGCAAGGAACTGGAGAAACCCCTGAAGTTCAAAAAATGGCTCGTCGAACTCCACAAGCAATATCAGGAAACCGAGACGCGCATCGATGAAACGCTCAAGACCGCGCTCGCAGAGCACCAGAAAACCTATCTCCACGGACTCAACCTGAGAATGCAGCCACTTCGCGATGCCGGCGATCCCGCCGCCGCCGGCCTCATCCAGGCCGAAATCGGTGCCGTCAACGAAGATCCGGAATACT
Organism: Akkermansiaceae bacterium; assembly: GCA_023253625.1. Lineage (GTDB taxonomy): Bacteria > Verrucomicrobiota > Verrucomicrobiia > Verrucomicrobiales > Akkermansiaceae > Luteolibacter. The sequence goes on from JALRFY010000272.1 coordinate 9,863, forward strand.
TTGCCCGACTCATGATGGATGCCGCCGGCACACCCGATGACGGCCTCTGACCATCGCGGGCATGAGCCAGCAGACCTCTGCGGGCCTGCCTCGGCATTGCGGTTTACGGCTTGCCGCACTGGCGGCGCATGCCTAACTTGCCGGCCCATGCTGAGACGGCCCACGATTCCATCCATGGCGCGCCTGCGCCGCGCGATCGTGCTGGGGTATATGCTTCTGGCAATGCCCGCCATGGCACAATCGGCCCCGCCCGCAGCCACGGCACAGTTCGACCCTTCAGACGTTTTTTTCCAAGGCTATCTCGCAGCGCGCGCGGCCGAGCAACTCGAGGAGGCGGGCGATTTCATCGGAGCGCTCGAAAAACTCGAAAAGGCGGAACAATTGTTCGGCACGATCCGGAGGTTCCACCCGGACTGGAAATCCGCCATGGTGACCGGGCGCGGCGAGAAGACCGCAGAAACCATCGGCCGCATCCGCCCGCAGGCGCAACAGGAACTCATGAACCGCCGCAGCGCACTCGCCGAACTGGAAGGCGGACTGCGCGGCGGCACCACCCTGCCGGACCCGGCGGCGCCACTATCCCCCGGCATCCTTGAGGTGGACCCGCTCGCCGCCCGCCGCCTGCGCGATGCCGAGGCGGAAGTCGAGCGCCTGCGCAACCAGCCCTCAGGTGGCAACGAACTGAAGGCCCGCCTGAATGCTGCGGAGGCGACTGTGCGATCCTTGCGCGCGTCACTCTCGGCTGCACCGATGCAGCGGGAAATGTCTGCAATCAACCGCCGCATCGAGTCCCTCGAACAAGAGCGCGATGCCATGGCCATGGCCCTGAACCAAAGCCGCCGCGCGCATGAGGAGGCCCGGAGCCGCAATGCCGCACTGGAAGCGGAGCTCAATGACTTGCGCCAACAACAGGCCGACCTGAAACGCGATCTCGATGCCGAGCGCAAGATTGCCAATTCCGTGGTGGCCGGCCAGCGCCGCCAGCTCGATGCGCTGGAAAACCAACTCAAACAGAAAAACGAGGAACTCAACGCCGCCAACCTGCGCATTTCCGGACTGCTCCAGGAACTGGAGGAAAGCCGCCAGGCTTTTTCCCAACTCCGCGACGAGCGCGACTCACTGCTGCAGGAACGCGATCAAATGGCCGCGCTGCTCCAGCTCAACGAGGCCAGCCGCATCCAGGACCTCATCGAGCAAAACATGGCACTCGCCAAAAACCTGCGCGAGGCCAACGAGAAAATCGATCGCCTGCACCGCGAGAGCAACGCGGACAAGGACGCCTACACCGAAGCCCTCCGCGATCTCGCCATCGCCAAGTCCCAGATCAACAGTCTCAACCAGGAAAATCGCGAACAAAAGCGCCGCCTTGCCGAACTCGAACAACGACTCCGCGACGAGGAAGGCGCTCTGGCAGGCGGCCGCATCGATGCTGACCCCGCCGAGGTGGAAATGCTCCGCGACATCATCCGCCGCCAGCTCCGCGTGCAGGAGCGCCGCCGCCAGGCGCGCGAACTCCTCATCGCCGCCGCCAGCGAACTCGGCACCGGCGACGAACGCCTCGCCGAGGCCATCAAGCTTTTCAACGGCCAGGAAATCGCGCTCACCCCCGAGGAACAGAAACTCATCGCCGACCGCGAGGTGGACGGCGAGTTCGTCTCCCCGTTTGCCCGTGACCGCGCCAGTGTGGACCGCTCCACCGGCGAGCTGCAGCGCGACATCGCCGTGTTCGAGCGCACTGCCGAGAAATCGTTCCTCGCCGGCCGCATGCTGCCGACCCGCGAGCTCTATCAGATGATCCTCGAGCAACACCCGGGCCACACCCCTTCCCTGTGTCGTCTCGGGGTGGTACACCTGCGGTTGGAGGAAACCGAGGAGGCGGCGGATGCCTTCCGCCGCGCCGTCGAACTCGATGCCGGCAATGCCTACGCCCACCGGATGCTCGCATTCACACTGATGCGGCTCGGAGAAATGCCTGCTGCCGGGCAAGCGGCGCGGCAGGCCGTGGAGCTCGAACCTGCGGAGGTCAAGAGCCAGATCCTGCTTGCCACCGTGCTCTACCGTCTGGGCCAAGGCGACGAGGCGGAATCCCATTTCAAGGCCGCCATCAACACGGCCCCGCTGCTGAGCGAACCCTATTACAACCTCGCCCTCATCTGCTCGCGCGAGGGCCGCATGGAGGAGGCTCGAGGATACTACCGGCAAGCACTTGAGCGCGGCGCGCTGCCCGATCCGGGATTGGAGGAGAAAATCGCCAAACCATGAAATCCATCATGCCGGCAATCGCCTGCTGCCTGGCCGTTTCCTGCGCCAAGGATGGCGGCACCGGCTCGTCCGCGAATGGCGGCCCCAGGCCGCTGAGCCAGCGCCTCAACGAAAGCAATGGCTTCGCCGTCGATTCCGAAGGCAACTGGGTGCCCCGCAACGACCGCCGCAGCTCGTTCGAATCGCAGGGCGAATCGCCGTATTTCAAAGGTGGCAATTCCAACCAAGGCAAGGAATACCGCACCGGCGACTACGCCCGCAAATCCTGGTGGGGCAGCAAGGACTACGGCCGTAGCAGCTATCTTGGCAACACCGATGCCAACCACTTCCGCGAAGCCTCCCGCCTCCAAGGCCAGGGTGCGCCCGAGACGGGCCGCGCCGCGCATGGCGGCGACGAATCCTACCGCACGGGTGGCTACCGCACCGGCGGTGCCCGCGAATCCTCGGCCCGCCGGCTCGACAAACCGTCCGATGCCGAGACCGATGTGCGCCGGCGCGTCTTTCAACCGCCGGAAATCATCGATTGGAGCGAACAGCGCAAGCTCAGCCTTGAGCAGTCGCGTGGGATTCTGGGCCGTTGAGCGGAGGGGCTTCGGACAAGGCCCGGTTGAGCGTTTCGATGAACAACTTTTTCATTTCATCCCAGCGGCGCGGTCGGCCTTCCAGGAAAAATGACTGGGCCACCGTGAGCCGCACGGGCGTATAGGCACCCTCGCCCGCCTGGCCGATGAGCCATGCTTCGAGCGCGTTGGGGGTGGCATTGTGGAGGTGCATCACATCCACACTGGCGGCGCGCAGCAGGCCGCGCCATGCCGAGGCCAGCTCCTCGGCCGGACGCATGCCGGCGAAGGTTTCCAGGACCACCCGCCCGTCCACCTCCGGGGAGGTGTGGGCCAGCAGGTGAAATAACGGCTGTTGGCGCCTCAAGCCGTCGCGCACCCGCTGCGATAGCTGTGTGCGGAATGGCCGCTGGTGCCGATCTGCCAGCTTCAGGCGCGTGGCCTCGGGGAGTTTTGCCGTGTAGCGGCTCCAGCGCGCATCGCCGTCTTGTTCCAGATCAATCAACAGGCGCGTGACATCGCCATGCACCAGCGGCGTGTGGTAGCGCATCGAGAAAGCCTGGCAGAGATTGAGCACGCCGGGTTCCCAGCCTTCGCCGGATGCCACCACGTCTTCCTCGCCCTTGAAAAGTTCCCGATAGGCCTCCGGCACGGCGCAGGTGGCGTGCTCGCAACTGAAGAGATATTGAATCGCGTGATGGGTCATGTGCTCGCGCCCAGCCAACCACCTCAACGCAGCATGGCCACTTCTTTTTGTGCGTTTCGGCGATTCTCTCCGCAGGCAGGTTTCGCTTGCCGTCCCGCAGAGACCGGAAAACATCCGCCGCATGAACGATACATCCCGCCCCCGAACCCTCCGCGTCCTCTTCGTCTGCATGGGAAACATCTGCCGCTCGCCAGCTGCGGAAGTCGTTTTCCGCCACATGATCACTGCGGCCGGACTCGATCATCGCATCGAAATCGATTCCGCCGGCACCATCGGCTACCACGCCGGGAATCCACCGGACCGAAGGATGTCCGCCACGCTCAAGGCTCGCGGATACCAGCCCCACGGCCGTGCCAGGCAGGTGCGGGTGGCGGATTTCGGTGAGTTCGACCTGATCCTGCCGATGGACGGTGAGAACGAGGCGGAGCTGCGGCGTATGATGCGCGATGCGCACCACGCGGAAATCCGGCCGTTTTCCGCGTTTTGTGCGGACAATCCGCTCGGCCACGTTCCGGATCCCTACTACGGCGGCGCACAGGGATTCGAGCAAGTGGCGGACATCGTCGAGGACGGCTGCCAGGGATTGCTTGAGCACTTGCGCGAAAGGCTTTGAAACAAGCGTCCGATCACTGCCGCGGCCTCCATCACCGGGATCGCGCGCCCGGCCTCCACTTCGAGGCAGCTCATGGTCACGCCATCGAGGCCACAGGGGGTGATGGCGAAAAACGGCGGCAGGCAATCGCGGGTGATGTTGAGCGCGAAGCCGTGCATCGCGATCCATTTCCTCACCCCCACGCCGATCGAGGCGAGCTTGCGGTCCTCCACCCAGACGCCGGTGAGCCCCTCGCGGCGCACGGCGTTCACCCCGAAGTCCGCACAGGCGCGGATCAGGATCTCCTCGATGTTGCGGAGATGCTCGTGCAGGTCGCGGCCACGCCGGTTCAGATCGAGGATCGGATAGCCGACCAATTGCCCCGGGCCATGGTAAGTCGCCTGGCCACCGCGGTTGGTCTCGAACACCGGATATGGAAGCTTTGAGTCATCACGCAACGACGACCGATCGCGCAGGCGGCCGATGGTGAATACGGGGTCATGCTCCAACAGGATAAGAGCATCCTCTCCCTTTCCGGCCAGAATGGCCTCCACATGTTCCTGCTGCAAGCGCAGGCCTTCCTCATAGCTGACGGGCTCGGGAACTTGGAGGATGCGCAGCACGGTTGAAACGATGACGGCGACCCATTGCACGGTCAACGCCGGTTTGCTTTTGAACTGTAGCAGCGCTCTGTGACCGTCGCGGGTTCCAATCAGGGCGAGATGCCGTTGGAGAAGCCAATCAAGATTCTGCGCGCGGTTCTTTCGCATCGACGCTCACAGAGCGCCGCTACAGGGCGCGGTGTTGTTCAAACCAGCCGGCGCTCGAGCAATTTCGCCTTGAGTGGATCCGAGGCTTGGAGGTGGGCGATTGCGATGGCAAGTGCGTCGGCGGCGTCCGGCGGCGGGGTTTCCGCAAGCCCCAACAGCGCACGGACCATGAAGGCGACCTGGGATTTATCCGCATTGCCGTGGCCGACCACTGCGTTTTTCACCTTCTTGGGCGGGTATTCGTAAACCTTCAGGCCGGAGTCAGCGGCGGCGATGAGCGCGGCCGCGCGCGCGGCACCCATGGTGATGGCGGTCTGGTGCGACTGAACGTAAATGATGCCCTCGACAGCGACCTCATCAGGCTGAAACTTGGCGATCAGGTGGGAGAGGTGTTGCCGCACGGCGGCCAGCGCGGCGGATTGTGGAATGCTTTTGGAGATCGAGATCACCTCGTAACCGAGCACGGCGGGCCTGCGCGGATCGCCCTCCAAGACGGCATAGCCGGTATTTCTCACAGCGGGATCGATGGCCAGGACGCGCACGGGGCAGAGGATGCGGGCGGCGGATTTCCCGGTCAACGCCGGTTTGCCGCGGTCACTCGATGCGCTGGTAATGGTCATTCACGCGGCTGAGGAACCAGCGCCATTTTTTCCCGGGCTTGCCATTATCGAGCAGGAAATGTGGACAGTTCTTATTGGCCGGGCTGCGCCCCTTGCGCGGCCAGTGGTAGTGCGGCACCACGTTGCGGAGAGGGATGTTGTTTTTCTTCATCAGCACCGCGGTGAGCTTGGCGGTGCGCTCGATGGTCTCACGCTTGTTGCTGCCACGGTGTTCGCACATCTCGATACCGATGGAGAGGCGGTTGCCGGGACCGTGGAAATCGGCGTGCTCACCCTGCTCGCTGGTGGGCATGTGCTGGATGGCCACCTTGTCGTCGGTGGTGAAGTGCCAGATGAGGTATCCGATACGGTTGCCGTAGCGCGTTTTGGGAGAACGGAGCGCGCCGTTTTTCAGAGCCAGCGAGTGCTGCCAGGCATCGGCGGTGTAATTTTGGGTCGAGTGAATGGTGATGTAGCGCGGCCGCATCGGACGGACCACCTTGCGGCCATGCCTGCCGCGCGGCACCATGTCGTCTTTCAGGTTCACCTCGCGCAGCATCCGTGACAGCGGGATCGTGCCGGTCTGCCCGGAGAAACCCGACGAAGTGGGCATCCGCGACACCCCGATGGACGGCCCGACAGGCCGACACTGGAGGCAGACGACCAGCAAAACGGACATGGGAATGAACCAACTCAAAAAACGCACAAGCGGGCATTAACATGTTCCTGCGCAAAAAGGAAATCCATTTTACCTGATAATTCGGATTTCCCGGATACTTCCCTCCCGTCACCCTTGCCGGGCGCGGCATTCGCGGCTAAAGGACGGATATGGAGCCGATCCGCTATTTCAACCGCCACACCGGGCAAATGGAGACCGAGGAAATCTATGGCGAGGGATTCCTGCGCTGGGCTTACGGCCATCCGCTTGGCGCGCTCGCGCTGGCGGCGCTGGTGAAGCGGCGTTTTTTTTCCACATGGTATGGCCGCCGCATGGACAAGCCGGCATCAGCGCAGAAAGTCCGGCCGTTCATCGAGCGTTACGGGCTGGATACCGCGGAATTTTTGGATAGCCCGGAATCGTTCCGCAGCTTCAACGAATTTTTTTATCGCAAGTTGAGCCCGGAAGCCCGTCCCATCGATCCCTCCGGGGAGGCGGTGGTGTTTCCTGCGGACGGCCGGCATTTGGGATTCGCCAAGGCATCGGAGATCTCCGGGGTATTCGTCAAAGGACAGCAATTCGATCTGGGAAAACTGCTGGGCGATGACCGCCTGGCTGGCCGTCTGGAAGACGGATCGTTGGTGCTCTCGCGCCTGTGCCCGGTGGATTACCACCGCTTCCATTTCCCGGTGGCCGGCACGCCGGAAGAGCCTCGCTTGATCGGCGGGCCGCTCTATTCGGTCTCGCCTCTGGCGTTGCGCAAACGCCTCGGCTATCTCTGGGAGAACAAACGCGCCATTACCAGGCTCGAAAGCGACCGCTGCGGCAGCGTGTGGATCGTGGAAATCGGTGCCACTTGTGTCGGCTCGATCCGTCAGACTTATGCCCCCGGATCCAAAGTCGAGAAAGGTGGCGAGAAAGGATATTTCGAATTCGGCGGATCATCCGTGATGACCCTCTTCGAACCCGGCGCCGTAGTCCTGGCTGCGGATCTGCAGGAACACTCGTCGCAACAAACCGAACTCTACGCCCGTGTCGGCACGCGGATGGCTTGCACCGCTTGACCTCGCCCCGCCACGGTCCAAGCTCCACGCGTTCCGAGAACTTCATGACCGATCACACCATAACGCTGGAAAAACACGCGCGGGAGTTCCTCAAGCCCGCGATCCAGGGAGAACTCTCGCCAGACGAGCGCATCGCCTTGTTCAAGCGCTTCCTCAAAATCGAGGAAAAACGCATCCTCGCCTTCCACCGCGCCGGAGCCGGCGGGCTCGACATCGCCCGCACCCGTGCCCGGCTCATCGACATCATTCTCACCGCCACACTGGACGCAGCGCTGGCGAAACGCAGCGCCGGCTCGCAAGCTCCGCGCATTGCCCTGGTCGCCTCCGGCGGCTACGGCCGCGGCCTGCTCAATCCACGCTCGGACATCGATCTCCTGTTTCTCCTTCCCCGCGCCTCCACCAAGCTGCCCAAGCCCATGCAGGAACTGGTGCAGGATGTGCTATACTTCCTCTGGGATGTGGGATTCAAGGTGGGCCATGCCTGCCGCTCAATCTCCGAGTGCATCGATCAGGCACGTGCCGACCAGGAAAACAAGACCGCGCTGATGGACGCAAGGCTGGTTACCGGCGACGCGGATTTGTTCGCCCAATTCACCACGCGCTTCGACCGCGAATGCATCGCGAAGGGCCAGCAGGCGTTCTTCGAACTGCGCAGCCAGGACCTGCGCGACCGCCATGCCAAGTATTCGCACACCGTTTTCCTGCAGGAGCCCAACGTCAAGGAAGGCTGCGGTGCCATGCGCGACTACCAGAGCGTGCAATGGGTGGCACGAGTGAAAAATGGCAGCGGCCGCCTCGAGGATCTGGTGAAAAGCAAACTGCTCACACCCGCCGCGTTCGGTGAAATGGAGCAGGCCTATGATTTCCTCCACCGCGTCCGCAACGAACTGCACTATCACACCGGCAAGTCCACCGACCAACTCACCCTCCAACTCCAGGGCGTGGTGGCCACCGCCTTCAAATACCCGCAGCGCGACATCCTGCGCAGCACCGAGGCGTTCATGCGCGATTACTACCGCCACACCCGCCACATTTACCGCCACACCACCTCGCTGATGGAGGCCTTCGAGATCGAGCAGGCGACGCGCGCCGATTCCGGCATCCGCTCGTTCCTGACCTTCCGCAGGAAAAGCCGCGAGGAGTTCGACGGCTTCATCGCCCGCGAGGGGCGCTTGTTTCCCGCCCACCAGGACATCTTCAAGGACGATCCCAACCGCCTCATGCGGCTGTTCCAGCATTGCCAGCTACGCAACCTCGGTCTCAGCCCGCAACTCCGCCGCCTCATCGCCCAGCACTGGGGCGACATCGACCGCCAGTTCCGCTACTCCAAGGAAAACCGCAAGATCTTCCAGGCCATCCTAGAACGGAAGGGAGATGTCGCCCGCACCCTGCGGCTGATGCACCGCATCGGCTTCCTCGGCCGCTATCTCCCCGAGTTCGGCGCGCTCGATTGCCTGGTCCAGCACGAGTTCTTCCACCGCTACACCGCGGATGAACACACGCTGCGCTGCATCGACGAGCTCGACGCCCTCGTCGGCCACGGCAAGTCCCGCCCGGAAATTTTCCGCCGTCTGTTTCACGAAGTGGCCGATCCCTACGCCTTCCATCTCGCCGTGATCCTCCACGACACCGGCCGTGCCGAAAACATCCGCGAGCACACCGACGGCTCCGCCATTCTCGCCGCAAAACTTTGCAACCGCCTCCAGATCGAAGGCGCGCGCCGCCGCCTCATCATGTTCCTGGTGGACAACCACCTCATCTTCTGGCGCACCGCGACCACCCGCAATCTCGACGACCCCGAGGTCATCGCCGAGTTCTGCGCCATCATGAAGACCACCACCAACCTCGACGCCCTGCTGCTCTTCACCTACATCGATTCGAACGCCACATCACATGATTCCTGGAACGGCTGGAAACAAAGCCTGATGCTCCAGCTTCACAACGCCGCGCGCAATTTCCTTGAGAACGGCCGTGAAAAATACTCGCGCAAACTCGACGAAGACCGCCTAGCCCTGCGCCGCGCCGTCATCGATCTGATGCGCGTCGACTACCACCCCGACGTCAAGCGCCACTTCGAGAGCATGCCAGACGCAGCCTTCCACTTCCGCCAGCCCGAACAAATCGTCACCCAGGTGCGCACCGTGCGCCATTTCCTCCAGCGCGAGGCAGAGCACCAAGATCCCCTCGCCTTCTGCATCAAGTGGATCGAACACAGCGCCCAAGGCTACTCCGAACTCGTCCTCGCCACACGCGACAAGCCCTTGCTGCTGGAAAAAATCTGCTGCGCCCTCGCCGCCGAGCAGATCAACATTCTATCAGCCGACCTCTTCACGCGCAGCGACGGCATCGTTGTTAACATTTTCCGAGTCTGCACCACCAACTTCGAAGCCGTCTCGTCCGATGCCACCCGCAAGCGGGTGCTCGAAACCTTCGGTGCCATTCTCGCCGCGGAAACATACACCCCCGAGCGTTTCCTCAAGCGCCGCGCCAATTTCCTCAAGCCCCGCACCGACAACGGCATCCCCGTTCCCGTCCGCGCCTATGTCAGCAACGAACTGCATCCATCCTGCACCACCGTCGAGCTGCAGGCGCTCGACCGCATCGGCCTGCTCCACGACCTCTTCCACACCATCAACCTCTACGGCCTCAACACCGCCCACGCCCGCATCTGCACCGAAAAGGGCGTGGCCATGGACACCCTCTACATCACCACCCCCGAAGGCGGCAAGGTCCTCGACCCCACCGTCCTCGAACAACTCGAAGACCGCTTCACCGCCCTTGTCGCCCGCCCCGAGGCCACTGACTGAATCACGTCCCCCGGGAGCGCCAAGCCCTCATGGCCTTCGTAGCCTGGAAGGCGAAGCAGGGCAACTCGGCGCGAAACCCACGGAGCCCGCCACACTCCTGTGGTGGGACGCAAATGGGAAGCTGGTGAGAAAGCACAATAGGCACCACAGGCCTGTGGTGCATCGCGATTGCAAAGCGAATGATCCTGGTATCCGCATCAGCATATTGTGGCGGTGGCGGATGGCTTCGAGGTGCGCTGGGACAGCGCCCGTGCACTGACCGATTTCCGCGTCGATGTGGAGGAAACCAATCAGCCCGTCCACTGGATCAATTCCCCCATCATGGCTTGCGAGAAATTGCTTCAGCTTCCGAATGGCAGAATCAGGCATGCTTGCCGCTTCTCCGTCATCGGGCTTTGCCGGGCTCCGGAAGCAGGGCCTGCAGTTCCCATGTCTTCTTGGCACGGGGGGTGGAGGGGCCGTTGTAACCCAGCAACCGGAAGCCGCCGGCCTTGATGCCCCGGCGTTGCAACTCGGCGTCCAGCGCCTCCTTGGCATTGCGCAGGTTCTCGCGGTTATCCGGGCCCTGCCAGGCATAGGTCAGGGCCTGAGCGGCGGGAACATCCCGAACCTCCACGGTCTCGCCGTCCGGCCCGGTGGTGCCGACGTCAGTGTCCTGATAGAGGAATGCCATCGAGGCCTGGCGCAGCAAATCATCAGCCGGCTCCATCGCCATCTCGACCGGCGCGGTCATCGGGATGTTATGGCGCTGAATGTGGCGGAACAGGGTCCAGAAGGCCCCGTTCTGCCCCGCTCGCGTGGTGAAGGCAGCTCGATACGCGGGCAGTTTCTTTTCCACCACCGCATCATAGGGTCCGGGCGTCGGCCAACCTTTCGGCAGCGGTGCCTCATCCACATACTTCGGCGGCGCGGCCGGCTCCCCAAGGGCAGAATGAACGCAGGACGCGGCAAGGAAACAACAGGGCAGGAGTGCGAATTTCCATTTCACACCCGCAATCAAGCACCCGCCCGGCCTTCAGCAACGGAATTTGCGGATTTTCAGTAAAAAACCGGCGCCTCCACCTTCAGCAGCGGCCAAAGCTTCCCTGGGGGTCAGAAAAGAGCCCGGAGCAAGCGGCATAGGATAGAGACTGACAGAGTCTTACAAAGAAAGCCCAGCCATTGGCTCTGGCCGCTAGCCCAATGCTGGCAGTGGTGTCGCCCCGGGTGTTGCTTGGTTGAGTGGAGGCGCAGGCCAGCCACTGAGTTCCGAAATCGAAAATCCCGGTTGCCACCCATGTCCATGCATGAGAATGGCGGATTCATCATGAATTTTGCCGGATTGGTCAAATTGATGTGAGCGCGTGGCTGATTCGTAGCCTCAAATATCTGTGTCAAGAGGTCAACTGGCTGTCATTCCCTCCCAGATAGCCAATCGGCATCGCGTCAATCCGCATCGCTGTGAGTCTGACATTTTCGACACCTGTCTGTTCACCTTAATCCCGATAAAAATCTGATGACCCCAAAATATCTGGCAGTTTTGCTCTTCGCCCATCCATCCGTCCACGCCTCCACGCCTTTCACGATTCTCGATCATTACACCGCTCGTGTGCCGACAGGCACCAGCTATCAGCAGCTCACCTACTACACCCAATATGTGGACGCCGGGTCGGTGGATGCATCGCCCTTCGTAATCGACCTTCTCACCAGCCCTCGCCAAAATAACACAGGGATTCTGTTTTATGGCTCGACGGAGTTGATCTCCAAATCCCAGGCCAACACATTCCGGCTGAGTTCGACAACGGGGCTTTTCGATTTCACTTCGTTTTACCTGCAGGATTTGGAGCCGTATCACGATGAAGCTACGGCGACCACGATCCCGGAGATCACCATCAGCTCGAGCACCGGATTCTCCCAGACGTTTTCCGCGACGGTAGAGAGCGAAGAGATGTTTCCTGGTTTTTTTGATTATTCCTATACCTTCTTCGATACCGGGGTGAAGGAAATGAACTGGTCGGGAGTCGAGTGGGTGGATTTCACGACCCATCACACCAAGGCGAAAACATCGGATTTTGTTTTGGCGACCAACATTTCCATGGTTCCCGAGCCGTCATCATTGGTCATCGGTGGATTGCTCGCGCTCCGGCTAATGACGCGGTGTCGTAGAGTGCAAATGCCGGCGTGCGCTGTGGCCCGTTAAATATCGCGAAGGTGTTCCGCAGCTTTTGCAAAAACAGGAAAGAATTTACTGCTGGAACCGGAAAGGACGTGATAGGCAGGTTTTTGATCTTAGCCGTCATGCCTACAGCAGAAACAACGGGCACTCCTGTCCAAAGACCATACACTGCGTTGCCGCACGAGGCTTTGGGCAGCGAGGATGAGCGAGGTGCAGGCAGCTGGCGATGGGTGAGAGCGCTTACCGGAGCGACATCCCGGAATCAACTTGGACTGCGGGGGTTTTTAGTCTTCCAGTCGATTTACTGGTTCGTGAGTGCGGTCACGCTGGTGGGGGTGTTGCAGAATTCCTCACCGGCCGGGGTCGATGGAGTTGTTGTTGCGGGGCGGGTGTTCACGGGAGTGCTGCTTACGAGTGCGCTCTTCCTCGCCTACCGCCACGCCTTCTCACATGGGTTTTCGCGCGTCATAAAATGGCTCTGGATCGTAGCTCTGAACTTGGCTGTCATTGGCATCGGCCCCTACCTGTGGAGGTTTTTAATTGATCTGGCCTATGGACCATCCCCGGGCTCGCCGCAACCCAGTTTCACCAACCTGCGGATCTACTCTTTGTTCACCTGGAACATTGCCTATTTCAGTCTCGTATTGATTTCCCACCAAAGGACGGCCCGGTTGCAACTCATCGAGGCGCGCGAAGTAGCGCATGCCGCCGAGCTCAAACAGTTGCAAATGCAACTCAACCCGCATTTCCTGTTCAATGCCTTGAATGCGGTGATGGGGAGCTTGGAAACAAAGCACCAAGCCCGTGAAATCGTCCAAAACCTCGCTGATTTCCTGCGTTTTTCGCTGACGGAATCCCGACCACTGGAACCCCTGAGCCGGGAGCTCAATGCCCTGGAGTCATATCTCGGTCTCCAACAGGCTCGTTTTCAGGACGGCCTGCAATGCAGCATCAAGGCAAGCCCCGCCGCATCGCGCGTGATGGTGCCTCCGATGTTGATCCAGCCTTTGCTGGAGAACGCCTTCAAATACGCACCGCTGAGCAGCCCGCTGCCGCTGCGTGTGAGAGTGAAAGCGGGCATTGTGGACGGCTTGCTGGAAGTGAACGTGTTCAATTCCGGCCGGTGGCAGGAGCCGGTGAAGGGCGCGGCGCGGGGAACGGGCTTGGATAGCCTGCGCCGCCGGCTCGCATTGCTGAAGGGTGCGCAGGCCGGTCTGTCGATCTCCTCAGATTCGGACAGTGTGTCCATTACGATCCGCATGCCCATAGCTGGAAAAAACACGATCCTTCCATAGTAAGCTTCCAATGAATTCTCAAATCAAGGCTCTGATTGTGGACGATGAGCCCTTGGCACGGGCTGCCCTGGCCACTTTGCTCTCGGAGCATGGGCAAGTTGAAATCACCGGCATGGCTGGCTGCGTGAAGGAAGCGCGGGCATTGTTGGCGCTGCAAGTGCCGGACGTTGTCTTTCTGGATATCGAAATGCCGGGAGGCTCCGGACTGGAGCTTGAGTCGTTTATCCCGGCAACGACCCGCACCATTTTCGTCACTGCCTACGCCGAATACGCTCTCAAGGCTTTCGATTACGGCGCGAGTGATTATCTGGTCAAACCGGTGGATTCGCAGCGGTTGGAAATCGCGCTTGCGCGTTTGGATCGTCATATTCCCCTGCACAAATCCATTGCCACCGAAAAATGCCTGACCCTCGAGATGGATGGCAAAATCTTTCGACTGATCACCGCAGAAATCTTATGGATTAAAGCGCAGCAAAATTACAGCATGGTCCACACCACCGGCAAAGAAAACCCTTTGATGGTGCCGAAGTCGATGGCGGACTGGGAGGGCATCCTGGAGCCCGGAATTTTCCAACGTCTGGATCGCTCGATGATCATAAATATCAGCCACATCCATACCGTGAGCTGGCTTTCCCGTGACGAGACACTGGTGGCATTTTCGGGCGAAGCAAAAGCAGTCACGCTGGGCCGCACAGCTGCCCAACGGCTTAAGGCCAGGCTCACCAGGGAGGAAACTCTCTGAAGTATTCATGATTTACCAAAGATCATTCCGCCAGCACAGGAGTCGCCACGCCAAACCCCTGATCCTGATCAAGGAGCGCGGCTTGAGCCACCTGAGCAACATCACGCGCAGCATCCGGGCGGGATACGCCGGGGAATTTGCCGCGGGGGAATTCGAGCCGGAGCCCGGACGCGAAAGCTGACGATTTTGCAGTGTCTTCCGGAGAGGAGCCAAGGCGCGACAATTGCCTCCCGCCTTTCAAAGAAACTTGGGCTAGCGTCCGCAGTGTTTGCAAGGATACGGATTGTCCGGCGGGGGTGGTTTGATTAGTGATTCGGACATCATGTGCGGAGCGCAAATGGAGCAGGCATTTATCCTGGGCGCGGGTCTTGGCACGCGCTTGCGTCCGCTCACCGGCCGGCTGCCCAAGCCGCTCGTTCCGCTCTATCACCGGCCGCTTGCCGCATGGGCGATGGATGCCTGTGTGCGTGCCGGAATCCGCCGCTTCGCGATCAACACGCATCACCTGCCGGAGCCTTGGCGCGGATTTCCAGAGGCAGCCGGACATGGCGGGGCGGATGTGACTTTTTTTCATGAGCCTGAGCTGCTGGATACGGGAGGAGGCCTGAAGAACATCGAGTCATGGGCCGGAGACGGTCCGCTGCTGGTTCACAACGGCGATATCTTCACTACTTTGCCGCTGGAGAAACTCGTCGCAGCTCACCTTTCCAGTGGCTGTCCGGTGACCTTGGCCTTGCGTTCGCGGGGAGCGGAGAGACGGGTCGGGGTGGATGCCAGTGGCACCCGTGTGACGGACATGCGGCATCTGCTCGGGGTGGATCCCGGAAGTCATGTCTTCAGCGGTGTGTATTGCATCGAGCCGGAGTTTTTCGATCGCCTGCCGGCGGGTGGGGCATTTTCCGTGATTCCCCCAATGGTGGAACTCGCCCGGGAGGGCCGGCTCGGGGCGGTCGTCATCGACGAAGGTGAATGGCTGGATCTGGGTGACCGCGCTGCCTATCTGGAGGCGAATTTGCGGCTGAATCTCGCGCCACCAGTCCATCCCGATGCCAGTGTGAGGTGTGGCGCGGTGGTCGAGCGCTCGGTGATTGGGCCGGGTTGTGAAATTGCTGCGGGTGCCCGGGTGGTCGAGTCCGTATTGTGGCCCGGATCCCGTGTGCTGAAGGGCGCCCGGCTGGAAAAATGCGTGGTTTTCAGCGGGCGGCCGGTATCGGGATCGCATCGGAATGCCGACTTGTGATTGCTTCGTGGTGGCAGGGGCAGGTATTGAGTCTTCATCCTGACCGTCTGCGACGGGCGCGAGAAGGGGGTTGATGCGATTTGTAACGGCGCGTTCGGATGCCTGCTCAAGACTTGCGTTCTGATCGCGCAGATTGAGCACCTCGCCTCGCGCGGGAAAATAGTGCCATGCCATCCGGTTCAGGCAGCTCATGAGCAAGAAAATCGAAAACCCCCGGTCCGGCAAGCGGAGCGGGGGTTTTTCAGTGCCGATTTGGCGGCATTCGGAGCGTCAGGCCTCGACGGCTTCTTCCGTGGCATTTTCTCCGGCCTCGACCTTGATGGTGAGCAGTGCGCTCACCTGCGGATGCAGGCGGATGACAACCTCGGACTTGCCGGATTTCTTGATCGGTTTTTCGAGTTCGATGGCGTGGCGGTCGATTTGGATGCCGGCGGCTTCGAGTTCCTTGTGGATATCGATGCTGGTCACGGAGCCGAAGGCCTTGCCGCCCTGGCCGGTGGAAAGGGTGAACTTCGGAGTGATTTTGGAAATGCGGGTGGCGATTTCCTGGAAGGCGAGCAGTTCCTCACCCTCGCGGCGCGCGCGGGTCGCCTTAAGGGCTTCCACATGGCGGAGGTTGGCACGGGTGGCCTCGTAGGCCTTGCCTTGGGGAATGAGGAAATTGCGGGCATAGCCGGCGCGGACTTTGATGACATCGGCTTCGGCACCGAGGCCTTGGATTTTTTCTTTGAGGATGACTTGTGCGTTGGCCATGGCAGGTGGTGGAAAATCTACTTTCGGGGCGCGTGGTTTAGGACCCGGCCCAGGCTGAGTCAAGAAGAATGAACGGCAAAAAAAGCCACATGCCGGCTGGTTTTCAGCGGAAACGCTCGATCCGCACCGCTACGCAATCGGTGTCCGGCAGGATGCGTTTTTCCACACACACCCGGACGCCTGCGAGCGGGTATTGGCGCAGCAGCAGATCGGCGGTTTCAACTGCCAGCGTTTCGATAAGCCGCCGCGGGCGGGTGGCGGCGAGCGAGGTGATCTGCATGGCGACGGCGTGGTAATCCACGGTGCGCGAAATCTCGTCCGCAAGTCTGTCGAAGCCCTGGGACGGGATCATTTCCACGCTGATCCAAAGTTTCTGAGGGTTGGCACGTTCTTCGTCCGGCACGCCGATGTGAGCCCGCACTTGTAGGCGGCGGATTTCGATACTGTCAGGCAGGGGCATGTTCGAGGAGGTTGCGGCCGAGGCATTCATCCAGCAGCAGTCGCGTGGGCCGGTTCAATTCGAGCGTGCGCGCTTGCTGGGGTGTGAGCCAGCGGAATTCCTCTGCTTCGCCATTGAGCATGACATCGGTGCCGTTGGCGCGCGCGAGGTAATTGAGCAGCAGGAAATGCTCCGGACGCATGAACTCCGGCGAGTCGATGCAATCCTGCGCCATCAGGAAGCGGATGTCCTCGATTTCGAGAGAGGTTTCCTCGCGGATTTCGCGGCGCAGGGCGTCGATGGATGCCTCACCGCGACGGATTTTCCCGCCGGGAATTCCCCAGAGATTGTTCCACTTGTGGGTGCGGACCATCAGCACGCGGCCATGGCAGTCCTCGATGAGGGCACCGACGGTGGCCACCGGGGCGGCGGCGCGATGGCGGCGTTCCATGAGGGCGCGCAGCGCGCCGAGGTCCGCCACTGTGAGGTCTGGTTTGACGCTGGCGAGGATTTCCGGGTGATTGTAGCCCGTGAGCACGGCGACGGAGGCCAGCCCGCCGTGGCGCGCGGTTTCCACGTCGTGGGTCATATCGCCCACGAAGGCGGTCTCAATGGGAGCCAGGCGGTGGGTTTCGAGAATGCGGTGGATCACTTCACGTTTGTCGAGCACGCCGGCGTAGGTGGCTTCGAAAAGGTGGCGGAAGCCGAAATCGTCGAGTTGGTGGGCGAAGGCGGCTTCATCCATCGAGGTGAGCACGAAGCAGCGGATTCCAAGCGTTGCGCACCACTCGAGTTTTTCCCGGGCGTGCGGCAGCACTGTGACGGGTGCGGCGGCAGCGGCGAAAGCCGGGCGAAAATGTGCCTCAAGCTCCTCCAGCGGCACGTCCGGCAGGATTTCCGCGTAAAACTCGCTGTAAGGCAGGCGGAAGCTCCGGCGGAACCTCTCACGGTCGTAGGGTGGAAGGTCGTATCTGCCCAGCACCGCATTGGTTGCCTCGATCACCGGGCCGAGATCGTCCACCAAGGTGCCGGACCAATCGAAAATGAGATTGCGGAACATGATCGGGCGGTTCGTTCAACCGATGGTGAATTTGATGGATTTGATGCGTGCGGTGGCCTGATTGTCGCGGATGCGGTTGAGCAGCATCGGTTTCATCTGCTCGAGTTGGAAACGCATTGCGGGCTGGGTGACTCGCAGCACGAGCAGGCCGTTTTTGACAGATGCCGGCTCGGTGTTGCGGGCGATGAACTCACCGGCAATTTCACGCCAGGCGGTTTTGAGTTCCTGTTCCTGGATGCCCTCGGCGAGGCCTGCGGATTTGAGGATGGCATCAACGAAGGTCCCGGCGCGCTGGACATGGGACTGAAGGTCGAGCGCCTCATCGCAGCCGCGCCACTCAGTGAGGATCCGTGACCGGATCCGTGCGGCACGCGCTGGATTGCGGCGGGGAGCGCCGGAGCGGCGATCATTCGTCGCCATCGTCGCCAATGGCTTCCACTGGGCAACCTTCCATTGCTTCGCGGCATTGGGCTTCCTCTTCGTCGTTTTCGGGTTGTTTGAAAACGTAGGAATAACCTTCATCGTCCGAGCGACGGAAATTGTTGGGAGCGGTTTCGCGGCAAAGGTCGCAGTCGATGCATTGGCTATCGACATAGAATTTGCCGGTGACGTTTTCAGCGTTTTTATCTTCTCGATCGGCCATGGGTAATGGGGTGGAATGTGTGGCTCATGGATGGCCGTGCAGACAGCGTGATGCAATCCGATTTTTCGTGAACTTGTCATGCGGGATTCGCACTGGTCAAATCGCCCGGATGCCGTTAGCTAAAAACGCGCAGCAACATGAGCTCCCAGCAAGACCCCAACCAGCCTGAGGGCGTGAATCCTCTTCCGCCACGCCACCGGCCCAGCCTCGTTGAACTCGGGCAAAGGACCACCGAGACCGACCTGTGGTCGCTGGATGACAATCTGGATTCAGACGGTCCCGCACCCGACGAACCCGTGCGCGCCCTGGGGGCCATCATGCCCGAACCGCGCCAACGCGCGATATCCGCCAAAGCGGTCGAGACTTCCGGACAGAGCGGCGAAGTGACGCCAGCGCAGCGCGAACAAGCGCGCATGAACGAGGACAAGCCCCGGACCACGCCTGCTGGCGAACAAAAACCCCCTGCGATATTTTCCCCATACGGTGAATTGGACGACTTGGAAGCCTGGGACAATGAGCCCGACGTATCTGGCATGGGCGGAATTTCGCAGGCTGCCGGTGCGGCTTCCATGCCTCAACAACCGGCCGTGCCGCAGCCATCAGAAGCAGCAGACGAGCCGCAGCCGGTGGCGAAAAAACCAACCATCGCCACTGGACCGGAAGCGATTCCCGCCGCGCCCCGCCTGCGCCTCGGCCTGTCCGGATTCGAGCGGATCGGCTTGGGCGTGCTCGGGGTATTGTTGTGCGCAGTCGCCATTTCTTTCTATCTGTTTTCCGTCAAGCGCCTGCCGTCTGAGAGGCAACGGGCGGAGACCACCGATTTTCCGATCAAAGGAGCACGCATGTCCGTCGAGGTGGCGGACACCTATTGGCGGGTCCCGGTGACCGGCGGGGCGAATGCCGATACCGTCCGCCGCGGCACACAGTTGATGCCGGAGATCCGGATGAAGGTTAAGGGGCACGGTGCGCTGCGAGTGCTTTTCCGCGATGACGCGCGGCAATTCGTGGGCGATGCCGTGACGCGCGAGGTGGACGGCCAGGAGAACCTGCGCATTTCCGCCACGGCCGGCTTCGAGGATACCGGCATGCACGCGGCCTACCGCACCGGCGGCACCAAGCCGTGGACCGTTTCGGTTTACGAAGGGGAATCCGTCAACTCGCCGGGCAGCGGGTTCAAGCTGCTTTTTGAAATGAACATATCCACCGACCGCCGTTGAATCGACCCGCCATGAACCATGATACTGTGACTCCCGTTGTGCCGCGCGAGGGCTGGCATGTGCTGCACCTTTTTTATCATGTCGATCACGCCCAGTGGTCGCTGCTCAGCGACGAGGAGCAGCGACAGGCCAAGACCCGGCTCACCGGCCTGGTGCAGGAGATCCGCGCCACGCCGGAGACGCATTTGCTGGGATTCGCGGTGGCGAGCCCGAAGGCGGATCTCGGCTTCATGCTTCTCACGCCGGACCTCCAAGTGGCAAATGCCTACGAGAAGCAACTCACCCTCTCGCTCGGTCCGGACATCTTGAACCCCGCGTATTCCTATCTCTCGCAGACCGAAAGCTCGGAATACACCACCACCCGTGAACAATACGCCGCGGAGACGCTCGTCGCCGAAAAAGGGCTCGCCGTAGGCACCCCGGATTACGATGCGGCGCTCAAGGAGTTCGATGATCGCATGGCCCATTATCTCAAGCACCGGCTCTATCCGGTATTGCCGGACTGGCCGGTGATTTGCTTTTACCCGATGTCCAAGCGCCGCCATGGCAACGACAACTGGTATTCGCTTTCCTTCGAGGACCGCCGCCGCCTGATGGCCGGCCACGCGCGGGTCGGACGCACCTATTCCGGGCGCATCCTCCAGCTCATCACCGGCTCGACCGGGCTCGATGAATACGAATGGGGCGTCACCCTGCTCGCCAAGGACACGCTGGACATCAAGGCGATCGTTTACGAAATGCGCTTCGATGAAGTCTCGGCACGCTACGGTGAATTTGGAGACTTTTACATCGGCCTGCAGCTTCCACTCGACGAGTTGTTCCGTCGCGTCTGCCTGTGACGGCACAGCATGCGCGAACCTCAATCCTCCTCAAACTTGCGGGAAATGAGTTCCTCGATGGCGCTCAATGCGTCTTCCGCGTCCGGCCCATCGGCGCTGACCGAGATCACCGATCCGTGGCCAGCGGCCAGCATCATCAGCCCCATGATGCTCTTGCCGTCCACCTCCTCGCCGTCTTTCTCGACGAAGACGTCGGCCTTGAAGCGATTGGCGGTTTTCACGAACTGTGCGGCGGGCCGCGCATGAATGCCGAGCTTGTTGAGGATCGTGAATTCTTTTTTGGCCATGGACGTTCCGGCTTGCGCCGCGGAGAGGCTAGGAAGTCCCCGCGAGCCGTCCAAGGTAAAAATGCGTGTGGCGCAAGGACCGCGCGGGGAGGGCGGCCGCCATCAGGCGAGCGGGTATTCGCCTTCGTCGTCCAGGCCATGCCAGCCAAGTTTGCCAAAGGCGCGCAAGATCGCGTTGATTGGCTCCCCTTCTTCCTCGTCTTCACCGTGTTCGATGGTGGCGCTGCCGCTCAGGCCGTGGTTCACCTCGATGCTGATCACGGTGCTGTAGCACTCGAGAATGATCCAATCGCCCCATGATTTTGCCTGATGGCGGGGATCGAGATCTTCCTTGCGGAGCGCGGCGAGGATTTCAGCAAGCGTGCTGGGCGGAGAAAAATCGGGGACTTTGAGAACGGTTTCCATGAATGACAGAGGGGAGGATGAAGGGCACAGCTACGTTGAAACAATTCCCCCGACGGGTCGAGAAAGGAATGCCTCTTTTGCGACAAATTCACAGGATGATTGCGTTCCGCTCCGCCCTGATGATGATCCGCCCGCCATGGAACCCATTACCTTCCAACCACTGTATATGACCCGCGTCTGGGGCGGGCGCGAGTTCGAGCGCGCTTACGGCCGCCGCCTCCCCGAGGCACACACGCCATACGGCGAGTCATGGGAAATCGTCGATCGCGAAAACGAGCAGTCGCTCGTCGATGAAGGGCCAATGGCGGGGGCTGCGCTGCATGAATTGTGGATGCGGCACCGCCAGGACCTCTTTGGGGCCGGATACGAAGCGCACGCGCGTTTTCCGGTTCTCATCAAGATTCTTGACGCCCGCGATGACCTCTCCATCCAGGTGCATCCGCGCGCGGACCATGCGGTGCCGAATGCGGAGCCGAAGACCGAGATGTGGTTCATCGCCGATTGCGATCCGGGAGCGAAGTTATATGCCGGTCTCAAGCGCGGTGTGACCCGCACGGACTTCGAGCGGGCGCTCGCGGATGGCAGCGTGGCCGCTTGTGTGCACGCCATCTCACCACGGCCCGGCGATTCGATTTTCATCCCTTCCGGGCGCTTGCATGCCATCGGCGCGGGATTCCTCATCCACGAAATCCAGCAGAACTCGGACACCACTTATCGCGTCTTCGATTGGAACCGCGCGGGTCTCGACGGAAATCCGCGCCAACTCCATATCGAGGAATCGCTGGCCAATATCGACTTCAATGACATCGAGCCCGCCATCGATGCGCCGCGCGTGGGATGTCTTGCGGATTGCCCCTGGTTCAAGACGGAGCGGATCCGTCTCCAGGCCGGCGGCACGCTCGCCAATCCGGAACCGGAAAAATTCTCGATCGTCATGGTGATCGATGGAATCTTGAACAGCGCGGATGGCAGGCGATTCGAAAAAGGCCGGACGCTGCTGCTGCCGCGCGGGGTAACGCCGCTAAAGGCCATGGCAGGCACCGATCTTCTGCAAATCACGGTGCCGTGATGGCCACTGGACTTGACGCGCCTTATTCGCATTAGCCCTGCCGACCAGCCGCCGTGCACTGCGGCAAACTTTCCCAACCTGCTGCGCGGTGTGAGTCCGCTGGCACAAGGTTTCCGCCATGGCCTATGGCCTGAAGCATGCCAGCCCGGGGCATCGACCTGGGAATTGAGCGTGGACGCGGCGATCAGCATGCCGGTTTCCGTCGCTTGTGGAAAAGGGCCCGCCGTTGATTCGCGGCGGGGCGCATGCCAGCGGATCAGGCGGCGTTGCGGTCCGCGCCCTTCTTGCGGCGCAGCGAGGGCGCGCGCTCGCCGAGCACGACCTGGCGGTTGATGGTGACCATCTCGACGTCGTCGCGCGACGGGACGTCGAACATGACCTCGAGCATGACGCGCTCGAAGATCGAGCGCAGGGCACGCGCGCCGGTGCCGCGGCGGAACGCCTCCTCGGCGAAGGCACGCAGGGCATCGCGGGTGATGCGGAGTTTCACACCGTTCATCGCGAGTTGCTTGCCGTATTGCTTGACCAGCGCGTTCCTCGGCTCGGTGAGAATGGTGATGAGTTCGTCCTCGGTCAGCTTGCGCAGCGAGGAAATGACCGGCAGGCGGCCGATGAACTCGGGGATCAGCCCGAAGTGCAGCAGATCCTCGGGCTGGACGCGGTCAAGGATGTTGACGGACGAGTCGTCGAGATTCTCGCTGTCGTTGCCGGCGTGGAAACCGAGCAGGTTGCGGCCGAGGCGGCGGCGGATGATGTCCTCGAGCCCGACGAATGCACCGCCGACGACGAACAGGATCTTCTCCGTGTTCACCTGGATGTATTCCTGCTGGGGATGCTTGCGCCCACCCTGCGGCGGCACGTTGCAGATGGTGCCTTCGAGGATTTTCAACAATGCCTGCTGCACGCCCTCGCCCGACACGTCGCGAGTGATCGAGACATTCTCGGTCTTGCGGCCGATCTTGTCGATTTCATCCACATAGATGATGCCGCGCTCGGCGCGGGCGACATCGAAATCGGACGCCTGGAGCAGCCGCAGGATGATGTTTTCCACATCCTCGCCGACGTATCCCGCCTCGGTGAGCGTGGTGGCATCGACGATGCAGAAAGGGACGTCGAGAATGCGCGCGAGCGTGCGGGCCAGCAAAGTCTTGCCGGAGCCGGTGGGGCCCAGCAACAGCACGTTGGACTTCTCGATCTCGACATCACGGAACTCATCGCCCACCCGTGTCTGGTCCTGGCGCAGCCGCTGGTAATGGTTGTAAACGGCCACCGAGAGAACCTTCTTGGCGTTTTCCTGGCCGATCACGAAATTATCGAGATGCTTCACGATCTCGGCCGGCGGCGGAATGCGGAAGTTGGATTTATCGGCGGCGGTCTTGCCCTTGGCGGGTGCGCCGCCCATTTCCTTCTCCAGAATGCTCGAACAGACGTCGATGCACTCGTTGCAGATGTAAACGCCCGGACCGGCGATCAATTTGCGGACCTCGGAGTGGCTCTTTCCGCAGAATGAGCACATGGTAAGATTGGATGCACGGGCCATTTCAGGCGGGTTTGGGTGGTATCAGTCCTTGGAGGAAGCCTTGCCATCGAGCGCGGCGGCCACGTCGGGAAGCTGCTTGCGGTTTTCGAGCACCTTGTCCACGAGACCATAAGCCACGGATTCCTCGGCGGTCATGTAGTTGTCGCGATCCGAATCCTTCTCCACCTCCTCGACGGTCTTGCCGGTGTGTTTGGCGAGAATGCCGTTGAGGCGCTTCTTGAGGTTGAACATGAAGCCGATGGTGCGCTCGACATCGGAGGCGGTGCCCTGCGCGCCACCGGAGACCTGGTGGATCATGACGTGCGAGTTCGGCAGGCAGAAGCGCTTGCCCTTGGTGCCGGCGGTGAGCAGCACCGAGCCCATCGAGGCGGCGATGCCGATGCAATAGGTGTTCACATCGCAAGTGAGGAACTGCATGGTGTCGTAAATCGCAAGCCC
>JALRFY010000014.1 GCA_023253625.1 Akkermansiaceae bacterium
AGCCGCAACGTGGATTCAATGTCTCTTCATTCTCGACCCATTCGCACGGTTCCCCCGGCGGTGGAACCCCACCTTGCGGAATGCAGGCGGTAAGATAGGGCGCTACCGCCGGGAGCGCCGCTCGTGTGCCCGGCATGGGCATCATCATATACCGCCGCTACAGGCAGTTCAGGTGCGTGGCCGTTCCACGTGGAACAATCATTCGGCTCGATCCAAGATGCCGGTGGTGGCTCGTGGCAGCAGTTCTGCCAGGGAAAAATGCAGACGTTCGCTGCGGTTGGCCAGAATCACGCGCGGGACATGGAATTCTGCCATCACTTGCCGGCACGCGCCGCAGGGCGAAATCGGGACATTGGTGTCCGCGACCACGGCGATCGCGGTGAAATTCCGGGCCCCGGCCGCGATGGCGGAGGCCAGCGCCACTCGCTCGGCGCAAATCGTGAGACCGTAGGACAGGTTTTCCACGTTGCAGCCGCTGAAGATGCGCCCGTCGTCGGCCAGTAATGCCGCGCCCACGGCAAATTCCGAGTATGGGGCATAAGCGTGATCCCGCACGCGCCAGGCTGAGGCCAACAAGGTTTCGTCGTTCATGCCGGGATGTTGCCGGATTATTTTGTCTGCGAAAATCACCAATTCCTGAGGCCATGGGAAAATTTTGTCAGAACGGTGATCGAAATCCTCAAATTGGCATGCAAGGTTTTGATTTCCTGGGGCTGCAGAAAATTATCGCGAGCCGACTCGGGTTCTTCGTGTTGGCGCTCTGTTTCGTCAAAGACAGCTTCGGCTCGGCAGCTTCCGGTGTTTTGAAAAAACCTTTTGATATTACGTAACTCATTGAAAACCAATCGATAAAGATTTTGGCAAGCATCGGATTCGTGCGGCTTGTTGTGGCCGAGTTGGCGTGTGCGCTGCGTCCCATCGAGGTGGGTTTCTTGGATGGTATGCCGCGGCGCACGGGAGAGGGTGGGATCGAGTTTCGTCACCGCCGTTTTGTGTTTGGTGGCGAGCGGGTGGTGGATCTGCCGCCCTGCAGCCACGAGTTGGCCAAGGGCTTGCTGCTGCTGGTGCTGTTGCGGCTCGGCGAAAATGGTGCACCGGCAAAATGATTGCCCTGATGCCGTGGCGCCGCGCACGCATGGTGGTGCGAGATGACCGCCCGGCGCGCTGTGGGCTGAATTTTCCGCCTTGCGGGTTTTTCAGCAGGTCCAATAGGCGAGGAATTGCACTGCCTGTGCGGGATCGTTGAGGAAATGGCCGGGGCCATCGGCGAGCGTTTGGATTTCCTGTGGCGAAAGTCCCGGTTTGCGCAGGATGCGGAGGCGGCCGGGACCGCCGCCGAGCAGCTGCATCCATTCCCAGGCGAGGCGGCCCATGGTGTGGCGCACGTTAAGCTCCACCACCGGCTTGAGCGCCCATGAACCGTCCACGCGACGGTAGACCATCGCATCCACGCAGAGCGGGCCGCGGTATCCCGGCAGCAGATCCGCGAGCAGATGCGGCAGTTTTTTCTGATAGAGCGTCAGCACGTCCGCTTCGCGGAAAAGGAACGCGGCGGTCTTGCGATCCAGCAAGTTCCCCCACTTCGGGCCCACTTGGATGCCGGTGAAACGACCGGCGGCGTCGTTTTCCATGACGGTGAATCCGATATGGCTGACGCCCCCGTCACCTGCCTCATAGAGCGCAGAGAAATCGAGCAGTCGGTCGAGCCACGGTTCGATGGCGACCGCGCCGTGGGCGGCGAGCGTGTTGTGGATCCAGCCGCGGGTCTTGGCGGGGTTGCTGTGATGGTTCACGCGCAGGTGGCCGCGGCCGGCGCAGGCGAACGGGGCCTTCAGCAAGGCCTGACCGGTGGCGAGGTGGCGGGCGATAAGTTCCATCACGGCGTCCGCATCGCGCAGCAATCCGCCGGTCTCCGGGACAGCTCCTAACAGATGTTCGAGCCGGATTCCGATGGCCTTGGAAAACCATTCCGCCGGCAGGGGCGCGCGCCATGGATGCGGCATGCCGGGCGCGATATCGGGCGCGAAGCGGGCGAGTTCATGTGAGGCATCGGGCGACCACGCCCATGGCCGTAATCCGCCGAGCTTGCGGCCCGAGGCGGTGTTTGCGGGGAGGATTTCGGGAACCGACAGGCCGGCTTGCTTGAGTCGGTGAAGGTGTTCCAGCGATGGTGGCCGGCGCATCATCATCGCGTCGTCCCGGCGGCAACAGGCGAGCATGAGCGCTTCGAGGTCGTGCTCGAGCGCGCTGGCGGTTTGATCGGGCTGCCATGGTTTTCCGATGTGCGCGGCGCGGGCGTGTGATTCGGCGTTCGGGTTGAACCAATGCAGCACCGGCGTGCGGCCGCGCGAAGCCGCACAGACTTCCAGATGACGGATGAAATCGTCGTCGAGACCGGCGAGGCGGCGGCTTTCGGCATTGAAAGGTGCCAGCCCCATGGCGCGCGCCGGAGTGAGCGGAAACGACAAACTGCGGCGGAACCCCTCCCAATCCGTCTCGCCGCGTTGCTTCCAGCGGCGGAACCATTTCACGCCGTGCCCGACGTGCCCGATTTCATCGAGGTGGATTTTTTCCAGCACCGCGGCCGTCGAGGCATCGCCCACCTCGCGAAAGAGCGCGGCATAGTGTTTTGAAAAATCGAGGTTCGCCTGCTCGAAGGTGAGATTGAGCCGCGTCACGAAATCCATCGGCGTCTCCATCGGCGCGACGACACGCCAGAAGTAATCGCTCACCGGCAGTTCGCCGAAAGCGATGCCGCAGTCGCGC
Organism: Akkermansiaceae bacterium; assembly: GCA_023253625.1. Taxonomy (GTDB): domain Bacteria; phylum Verrucomicrobiota; class Verrucomicrobiia; order Verrucomicrobiales; family Akkermansiaceae; genus Luteolibacter. The sequence goes on from JALRFY010000014.1 coordinate 2,767, forward strand.
ATGCGCCGCACATACATCAGCGCGTGAGCCTGCTCCTCGCGCATCGCTTCGTAAACGCCGGCGCGGTATTCCTTCGGCGCGTCCGGAAAACGCAGCAGCACCAGCGCCATCAACTCGGCGGCAAGCAGTTCGTGGTTCGCCAGGAAATGCAGCAGGATGCCGCGCTCGCGCTCGTCATCGAGCCGGTTCGTGCCGGGAAACTCCACCTTCACGCCATCGCCGCGGACGCGCAGTTCCGCGGGCCGCCCGGGCGCATCGGGCAGGACGATCGGGCGGCCCGGATCGTCATCGGACGCCACCAGCGGGGCGAGCCGGAGTTTTTCCTCCAGCGTCTCCGCGAACAAGACGCGCTCGGCAATTTCCTTCATCTGCGACACGCAGCGAATATGCCCGGAAACGGAGAATCCGCACGCCCGGAATGGACGGCTGCATGCCGCTCGCCTGGCCGCCGGCATCGAATTGCCGTGACAGGTGGCCGATAGGAAATGCCCCATTGCCTGCGTATCCGCCACATGCTCATGAAAACTCCCTCATCCGCACCGCGCTTCGGCGCAATGATGTCCGCCGCCGTGCTGGCCGCGCTTCCCGCCGCCGTGCTTGCTCATGACGACCTCAGCAAGCCGGTCATCACCACCGAGATCCGCAAGGACGAGAAGGGCAAGGACGTCCTCTACATGTTCATCGACGGCGTCAAGGTTCACGAAACCGATGTGACCAAGGACCCGCTGCCGCCGGTTGTCACGCCGGGCGAGGGTGCGGGCATGGCCGCGCCGCCGTCCGATGCCATTGTGCTCTTCGATGGCAGCGAGGAAGCGTTGCGGAAGAATTGGACTGATACCAAAGGCAACCCAAGCCAGTGGAAAATCGTCGATGGAGCCCTCGAGTCCGTCAAGAGAGCCGGCTACATCCAGACGATGGGACAATTCGGCTCGTGCCAGCTCCACATCGAGTGGGCCGCCCCGGTTGAAGTCAAGGGCGAGGGCCAGGGACGCGGCAACAGCGGCGTGTTCCTGATGGGCCAATACGAGATACAGGTGCTCGACAGTTATGAGAATACAACCTACCCCGACGGCCAGGCCGGCGCGCTCTATGGCCGCAGCAAGCCGCTGGTGAACGCATCGCGCAAACCGGGCGAGTGGCAGAGTTATGATATCATTTTCCAGCGTCCCATCTTCGGCGAGGATGGCAAGATCGTCCGCCGCGCGATGTTCACCGTGCTCCACAATGGCGTGGTGATCCAGGACCATGAGATCCTCAGCGGCGGCACCGGCTGGATGGGGCCGCACGCGGTGTCCGAATACAAGGCCCATCCGGACAAGCTGCCCATCTCCCTCCAGGACCACGGCAACCCGGTCCGCTACCGCAACATCTGGATCCGCGAATTGCCCGACAAGCCGCTCTGAATACATTCGCGCCGCCGCCGCATTCACCCTCAAGACCCGACACATGCTGGTTCCCGAGACGCACCCCGAGAGCGAGTCGCTGCTCGCCATCTGCCTGTTTGCCGCCTTTGCCGATGGCGACAAGTCCGACGACGAGCGTACGCAAATCGAGACGCTCGCCGCCGAGCTCGGTGGCGGGGACGTTTCCGCCGTGTCGCGGCGCATCCTGATGGGCCGGGTGTCGCTGGATGATGCCGCGGCGGCAGTGCAATCCCGCGAGGGCCGCATGCTCGGCTACGAAATGGCGCGCGCTGTTTGCGAGGCCGGCGGCTCGGTTTCCGCAGCCGAACAGGCGTTTCTCAACGAACTCCGCGCCAAGCTCGCCCTTGGCGAATCCGAGGCCAAGACTCTCGACGACGAGGTGGACTCGGTGGCCCTCGTGCCGCTCGATGCCGGAGAGCCGGCCGTCGCCGTGGCCGACCAGAGCGGCATGATCCTGCGCTACGCCATTCTTAATGGCGCGCTCGAACTGCTGCCGGAAACGCTGGCCACCATGGCGATTCTCCCGTTGCAGATGAAAATGGTGTGGCGCATCGGCATGGCCCATGGATTTGAATTGGACCGCTCCAGCATCAAGGAATTCCTCGCCACCGCCGGCATCGGGATCGGCTCCCAGGTCGTCGAGGGATTCGCCCGGAAACTGATCGGTGGCTTTGGCAAAAAGCTCGGCGGCAAGCTCATCGGCCGCATCGCCAATGAAGCCACCGGCTCCGCATTCTCCTTCGCCTCCACTTATGCCATCGGCCATCTCGCCGCGAAATACTATGCCGGTGGACGCAAGCTCGGAGCGGCCGACCTCAAGGCCATGTATGCCCCGCTGAACCGTGAGGCCGGGCAACTGCATGGCAAGTATCTCCCGGAGATCCGCCAACGCGCCGGCACCCTCGACACCGCAGGCATTCTCAATCTTGTGCGCGGCAAGACGGCGGTGTGAGTGCCTTCATGAAAGCCCCGGAAGGTGCTGATGATCCCGGAAAAGCCCATGCCCGCCGGCGAGTTCATGCGGCGTGCCCTGCACGATCCGCGGCACGGCTACTATGCGCGTCGTATCCCGGGTGTCGGCCGGCGAGGTGATTTCACCACCGCACCGATGCTGGATGCATCGCTGGCCCGGGCGGTGGCGGCATGGGCGGCTGCGGCGCTGCGGGAGACAGGATCGCGGCATCTGGTGGAGATCGGGCCGGGTGAGGGCGTGCTGGCCGCGGCGGTCTGGAAACGGCTGCCATGGGCGCTGCGCTGGAAAACCCGCCTGCACCTGGTGGAGACATCCGCGCCGCTGAGGGAGATCCAGCGCCAGCGGCTCGGGCGCATCGCTCGGTGGCACGGGCATCCGGCCGGTGCGCTCGCCTGCTGCGGCGGCAAGGCTGTCGTTTTCTCCAATGAGCTGGTGGATGCCTTTCCGGCCCGCGTGTTTGAAAAAACCGCCGCTGGCTGGCGGGAGGTGGCAGTGGCAAAAGACAGCCACGGCCGCGTGACGGAATGCCTGCTCGAGGCCCGGGAGCTGCCGCAATCGTCGATTTTTGCCATCGACCATTCCGTGGGCCAGCGGGTGGAAATCCACGAAAGCTATCGCAAGTGGCTTGAAAGCTGGCTGCCGCTGTGGCGCGGCGGGCGCATGCTCACTGTGGATTATGGCGCCATCGCAGAGAATCTTTACCAGCGCCGCCCGTGCGGGACGCTGCGCGCCTACTTCATGCACCAGCGGCTCACCGGCATCGATGTCTATCAGAATCCCGGCCGGCAGGACCTGACGGCGGATGTGAATTTCACCGACCTCATTGAATGGAGTCGGCCATGGGCCCGGGATGCACGCCTGCTCACGCTCGGCGCATTCGTCCGTGAGCACGGCGGCCATGCGGACGCGTGCATTTTCACCGAGCCTGATGGTCCGGGCGAGGCGTTCATGGCGCTGGATCAGGCGTATGGGGGACCGGGCACTTGAGAAACTGCCGCGCCTCAGCGGGGTCCTCTTCCGCCCCACCAGTTGCTTCCATTGAGGATGCGCTCCCGGGCCTCATCGGAAAGTGTCTCGGTCTGTTGGATATAGGTCCGCGCTTCATCCGGTGATTCGCGCATCCAGCGTGCGGCGGCCATGCTGAGGGTGCGGCTGCGCTCGCCCTCGTCGCCAATCGTTTCAGCGACCCGCACGAGCTCGGAAGGTTCGGCGCTTTGGTTGCTCCAAACATAGGATTGCAAGGCTCTGTCGCGCACCGGGCCGGGTTGGTAGGAATTCGCGAATGCGAGCGCGGCGGCGGGATCCTTGTTCACCCAGGTGGGCATCAACTCGCGCATGCTGTCGCGTTGGGTCTCTTCATCGGTCTGCTTGCGCAGCAAGTCCGCGGCTGCGGCGGGATCAATGCGTGCCCAATCGCCGATGATTCGTGTGGCGGCCTCGTTTTTCGCATCGCCCTCGGGCATTTGGGCGAGTTGGTAAGCGGCGGCCGCGGGATCGTCCCGCGAAAGTCCGCCAATGGCTGCTGCCATGGCCTCGGCTTGCTGGTCCGCCGGTAGTGTGCGGATCCATGCCTGGGCCTCATCGAAATTTTTCGCGCCGTAGGAGGTGGCCACCGAGCGGTAGGCGTCCGTGAGGTCCTCGCCTGCCAGCGTGCCGAGCATTTCCGCGGCTTTTTTCGGGTCGGTTTTGGCAATCTCGCCGACGGCGGCGCTCATGGCTTGGGATTTCTCGGTGGTGAGCGTTCCGGCCCAGGCCAGTGCGGCGGCGGGGTCCTGGCGTGCCCACTCGCTGGCGATAATGGCGGCACCGCCCTGGCCGCCCATCCCTCTACTGCCACCGCCCATTATTCCCATCATGGCGAACTCGCGCGGATTGGCGGCATAGTATTTTGCGGCGTTGGCGGGATCCACGCTGGCCCAGCTGTGAAGAATGGTGGGCCTCACGAACATGCCGGTGAAGCCCATCGTGTTGGAAAATGCCATGGCTGACGTGGGATCGACCTCCGCCCAGCGGCCGAACAACAGGAACGAGGCCATGATACGCTCGTTCATCGGTAGGGCTTCCAGCTTGCGGGCTTCTTCATCGAGCTGCTCCGGGGAGAGGCCGGCGTAGTAATCCATGAGCGCCTGGATGCGCGTCGAGTTGCCGGGCAGGTTGCGGATTTGCTCCGGGCTGGCATGGCGCGACCCGCGTTTGGCGGTGGACGGGCCTGCGGCGTTGGCATCCGCCCGCAGGGCGGAGCGGGTGCGTAAACCGGCCTCGGAGTCCGATTCCACATCCCCGGCGGGCCGGGTGTTTTTGCCGGAAATGAAGCCGCCTGCGGCTCCCACTATCAATGTGGTGACTGGGATCAACCAGGAATTTTTCATGATGGAAATGACGCTAACGTTATAAAAACCCTGCCGCCAGCCGGGAGTTGCGGAAATAATGATGCCGCTATTTTACTGCTGCGGCCCGCTGCGGGCCCGGTGGGTCTTGCGCCTCATCCCTCACCGGGCGGGGCGACGACGATCACGCGCTCGACGCCGTTGTTGCTGAACTCGTCCCAGTAGCGTTTTTCGAGCGAGGCGGTGCGGGCGCGGCGTTCTTCCTCGCTGAGTTTTTCCCAAGCGTGGTAGCCGATGGCACGGGCGAGGTCGCGGTCGGCGAGGCGGATGGCGAGTTCATCCCAGAAGCTCTCATTGCGGAATTCCTCGTAACACTCGCTGTAGAACAGGCGCTGCTCGATTTCCTCGCGGATGCGAAAGCGGCGGGATTCCTCGTCGAACTCGATCCAATCGGCGAGGCCGGAGTGGCCGGCCTTTTCAAGGATCTTGCTTTCGAGGTCCTCAAACTCGGCGATTTTCCCGGCGGCGGTCTCCTTGTGGTTCCATGACGCCACATTGGCGGCGAGGCTGACCATTTCCACCAGGGTGGCGAGTTCCTGATCCGTGAGACGTAGGTGCATCGTAGGGGTGGAGAAAAAAACCGGCTCAGAGGCGGTGGCCCATGCGGGTGCGCTTGGTTTCGAGGTATCTCTGGTTGTGGGGGTTCGGTGGCAGGGTGATGGGTAGCTGCTCGGTGATTTCGAGGCCGTAGCCGTCGAGGCCGATGACCTTCTTCGGGTTGTTGGTGAGCAGGCGGATGCGGCGCACGCCGAGGTCGCAGAGGATCTGCGCGCCCATACCGTAGTCGCGGAGGTCCGAGGCGAAACCGAGTTTTTCATTTGCCTCGATGGTGTCGAGTCCCTGCTCTTGGAGCTTGTAGGCGTGGATCTTGGCGGGCAGGCCGATGCCGCGGCCTTCCTGGCGGAGATACAACAACACGCCCCCTTCCTTTGAGATATGTTCGAGTGCCGCGGCAAGCTGGCCGCCGCAATCGCAGCGCTGCGAGTGGAACACATCGCCGGTGAGGCACTCGGAGTGGACGCGGACGAGCGTGGGCTTTTCCGGATCGATGGGGCCGCGGCTGAGGGCGAGGTGGTGGCTGCCATCGGTGCTGACGCGGTAGAGGTGGCAATCGAACTCGCCGAAGTCGGTGGGCATCTTGATGGTTTCCTCACGGGCGACGAGTTTCTCGGACCGCCGACGGTATTCGATGAGCTGGGCGATGGTGCAGGCTTTGAGTCCGTGGCGCTGCTGGTAGGCGGCGAGATCACTTACGCGGGCCATGGTGCCGTCGTCGTTGATGATCTCGCAGATCACCGCGGCTTCAGGCAACCCGGCGAGGCGGGTGAGATCGAGCGCGGCCTCGGTGTGGCCTGCGCGGCGCAGGACACCATCGGGGATACCGCGAAGCGGAAACACATGACCGGGGCGAACGAAGGATTCGGCACCGGCGGCGGGATCAGCGAGCAGGCGGATGGTGTGCGCGCGATCGGCGGCGGATATGCCGGTGGTGATGCCCTTGGCGGCGTCCACACTGACGGTAAAGGCGGTTTTCTGGCCCTCGAAATTGCGGCGTGTCATTTGCGGCAGGTCGAGATCCTCGGTGCGCGCGGCGGCGAGCGGCGCGCAAATCAGGCCGCGGCCGTGGACGGCCATGAAATTCACGGTTTCCGCACTGCAAAGCGAGGCGGCGCATATCAGATCGAGCTCGTTTTCGCGCGAGGGATCATCGGCGCAGATGACCATGCGGCCGGCGGCGATTTCGGCGATGATTTCATCGATCGGGCTGAACAGGCTCTCGGACATGATCGGGTGCCCGCGTGCTGGCAGGCGGGGGTAGTGAAAGCCCGGACGGGGCACACCGCAACCCTGCATTCCAATGACGGGGATTCTGGCGGAGGCCTCCGTTCCGCCTTCCTGGCGGTTTTGATATCCCTGCCCGATTCCGGACGTGACCGGATACCGGCAGCCATCATCATAAGGGTCAGTCATAAGGGTCAGTCCCGACTAACAAGCATTGCTTGCAGTTTCGCCGGCTTCCTGCTCCGGGCAGCGTGTCCGTTCACGCGGCGGATAGCCCGTGACCTTGCCTTCGTGACCCATGGCGAGTCGCCCCGCGGCCCATCGGTTTTTTTACACCGGTTCGTTTTTGAATCAACGTGGCGCTCCATGACATCTCCTCGATCCACATTCCTCTGCCCGCCAGTTCGGGTGCATTCGACGGCAGGCCCAGTGCCTGCATGGCCGCCGCGGCAAGCCGCTCCGCCACGTTTTGATCATGAGCGCCCGCATCCGCCACCCGGAAGCCGGAAAGCCATGGATATGATAAAACTGTCCCGCAACCTGCGCACAGCATATCGCAGCGGGCGCGCAGCAGCCTTAATCACACAGGTGTAGGCTTCGCTTCGTCGCCGCCAGCCGCGGTGGTGGACTCCATAGCTCCAACCGCACGCCACGATGAACATATTCCTCTATCTGTCGCTCATTCCGGAAGCGCTGGTGGCTTCGCATCTGCCACCCGATGAATACGGCAGCTACCTCGCGCTTGGCTCGAAGAAGCGCTCCCATGGGCAGGGGATTTTCTTCAAACTCAAGGATGACTACGCGCGGGCGCGGCTGGAGTCCCATCCCGGGATCGAGGAACTGCGCAACGGCCGGCTGCGGCGGTCGGCCTACCTCGGCATTCACCGCGTATTGGAACAAACGCCGCTTGATGCGCTCGAATCGCTGCATCTCATCACCAACGACGGTCATGTGCTCGCCCTGCAGCCAAAGGCGTATGAGGCCGCGCCCGGGCCGCGTTATCATCTCTATCAGGAGTTCTGCCCGATCACCCCGCGGGTGGTCAGTGAACTTGAGCCGCGGGAGTTCGCCGAGCAGATCACCGACACCACACGGACGGTTTCGCTGCCGGCCTTGGTTTTCGCGGAACTCCAGCTCGACCGGCTTGGCGACGATTCCGAGGCCAGCGGTGTGGACAACCTGCCGTATGGCGGTCTTGAGCACCTGCGCGACTGCCTGCGCGAGTTGCGCGCCAAGACCGGCAAGAGTTCCAAGCTCGTGGTGCGCCATCTCGAGCAGGACGTCCTGTTCCGCACCATCCACCGCGGGTTTTATGTGGCACATGCGGGTGGCGGCTTCAGGTGGTTCCCGATGCCGGCGCGCGAGGAACTGGAAACCACGCATTACCCCTGGTGGCGCTCCGCCCTGCGCTCCGGTCTTTGATTGAACTACCTATAACTTTCGCGTTTCATGCAACATTCGATTTTCTGGATCGTTCCCGCCGCCTCCGTCGTATCGCTCGGTTTCGCCACGTGGTTCTTCCGCAGCATGGTCGCCTGCCCTGAAGGCACCCCGCTGATGAAGGAGATCGCGTCGCACGTCCGCGTCGGCGCGATGGCATATCTCAAGCAGCAATACAAGGTGGTGGGCATTGTCTTCGCCATCATCACGCTGGTCTTCGCGTGGCTTGCCTACGGGCTGCATTTGCAGAACCCGTGGGTGCCGTTCGCCTTTCTGACAGGTGGATTGTTTTCCGGTCTCGCCGGTTTCTTCGGCATGAAAACCGCGACATATGCCGCCGCGCGCGTGGCCCACGCCGCCAACCAGACGCTTGATGCCGGACTGCGCCTCGCCTTCCGCTCCGGCGCGGTGATGGGTCTGGTGGTCGTCGGTCTGGCGCTGCTCGACATCTCGGTGTGGTTCTATGTGCTCAACGCCTTCATTGAGGACGCGAGCCCCACACACAAACTGGTGGTCATCACCACCACCATGCTCACATTCGGCATGGGTGCCTCGTTGCAGGCGCTCTTCGCCCGAGTCGGCGGTGGCATATTCACCAAGGCGGCCGATGTCGGTGCGGACCTCGTTGGCAAGGTCGAGGCCGGGATTCCCGAGGATGATCCGCGCAACCCGGCGACCATCGCGGACAACGTGGGCGACAACGTGGGCGACGTGGCTGGCATGGGAGCGGACCTTTACGAATCCTACGTCGGTTCGATCCTCGCCACCGCGGCGCTCGGTGCCGCGGCCTTCGCCCAGCAAGGCGATGCCGAAAACGCCTTCCGTGCCGTGGTCGCGCCGATGATCGTCGCATCGGCCGGCACCATCCTCTCGATTGTCGGCATCTTTGCTGTCAGGGTGAAGCGCGGTGCATCCCAGCGTGACCTGCTCAACGCCTTGGGCCGCGGCATCAACCTGAGTTCCCTGCTCATTTTTTTCGCCGCCTTTTTCATCCTGAAATGGCTCGACCTGCCGAACTACGCCGGCATCTGGGGTGCGATCGTCGTCGGCCTGATCACCGGCATCGTCATCGGCAAGGCGACCGAGTATTTCACCTCGCAGGAATACCAGCCGACCAAGGACATCGCGACGAGTGCGAAGACCGGTCCGGCCACGGTGATCATTTCCGGCCTCGGGGTCGGCATGCTTTCGACCGTCGTGCCCGTGGCCGCGGTGGTGGTTGGCACCACGTTCGCTTATTGCCTTGCCTCGGGCAGTTGGGATTTCTCCACCGCCACCATCGGCATGGGCCTCTATGGCATCGGCATCGCCGCAGTTGGCATGCTTTCCACGCTTGGCATCACGCTCGCCACCGATGCCTACGGGCCGATCGCGGACAACGCCGGCGGCAATGCCGAAATGTCCGGCCTGCCGCCGGAAGTGCGCCGGCGCACCGACGCGCTCGACTCGCTGGGCAACACCACCGCCGCCACCGGCAAGGGATTCGCCATCGGTTCCGCTGCCCTGACAGCCTTGGCACTGCTTGCCTCTTACGTTGAAGAATTGAAGATCGCCATGCTTCACGCCGGCCAGAAAACGATGCTGGTGGCGGGCGAATCGGTGAATGTCGCCACTGCCACGCTCACGCAGTTCATGACGCACTTCGAAGTGCAACTGCTGAACCCGAAGGTGATCCTCGGCGTGTTCATTGGCTCGATGATGTCATTTGTCTTCTGCGGACTCACCATCAATGCGGTCGGCCGTGCGGCCGCGAGCATGGTTGAGGAAGTGCGCCGCCAGTTCAAAGAAAAGCCCGGTATTCTCAGGGGCGAGGAAAAACCCGACTATGCGCGCTGCGTGGCGATTTCCACCGCCGGTGCGCAGCGTGAAATGGTGCTGCCCTCCGCACTCGCCGTCGCCGTGCCGATCGTTGTCGGCCTGCTGTTCGGCGTGCCGGGAGTCTTCGGGCTGCTCTCCGGCGGTCTGGCGACGGGGTTCGTGCTTGCCGTGTTCATGGCGAACTCCGGTGGCGCATGGGACAACGCGAAGAAAT
>JALRFY010000020.1 GCA_023253625.1 Akkermansiaceae bacterium
GCTGGAGTTCGCCGGGATCGACCTCGATACGATGGACCTCGTAGTTGGAGACCTCGCGGGCGTCCACTTTGTCGTTGAGGTAGTCCTGGCACACGATGCCCACGGCGCGGGCCTTGAGTTGCATGTTGAGGTCCTTGGTGACCAGGACGACCGGCGCGGAATTGTGCCGCATGAGCAGCAGGCAGGCAGCGAGGATACGGTGGTCCACCCGCTCGCGGTCGGGGAAAATGCGGTGGAAGCGGTTGAGCGCCTCGGAATTTTTCGGGCAGGCGGCGGGATCGTAGATGACCATCCGCACGGTGCCGCCGTGGCCGTTGGAAACGCCACGGGTGACTTGCGTGGCACTGGAGAACATTTCGTTGAGCCGACGGTGCACGCGGCGCGCATTGGCCCCGCGCTCGGTCTGCTCGCTCTTGAACTTGTCCAGTTCCGCGAGCACGTCCGCAGGAATACACAGGTGGTTTTCCTTGAAGCGCTCCAGCGACGCCGGGTCGTGCAGCAGGACGTTGGTGTCCAGCACGTAGTTCTTGACCAGTTGGGACGGCGCGGTGAGCCCGAAGTCCTCGGGCCGTGGAGCGTTGTTGGCGGACTTGCCGCGCCTGACGGCGGATGGAATCCGGGCGTTTTCCTCAAAAAGCGCGCCTTGCGACTCTTCGTTGCGGTGAATCATGGGATTGCGGGGGTGAACGGGATGGATGATCGGAGCGGGCAAACGCCTGCCGCCGGACCGTCACCAGCGGTTTTCATGCCACCTTCAGCCAAAGTCGATGGGGTAAAATCAATCAATGCATACTAACCATTCCCACAACCAAGAGAATGACAACCCCGAAATTGGATTTTTCCAAGGACGTCTGGCGAGGGTCACCAGTCCGGATTCTGCCGGCGCACAGCCTCGTAGAGCACGATGGCGATGGCGGTGGACAGGTTGAGGCTGCGGGTTCCGCCGGGCTGCATCGGGATGCGCAGTGCCTGGTCACCGGCAGCGTGGACCATTTCTTCGGGCAGGCCTTTGGTTTCCCGGCCAAAGACCAGATAGTCGCCAGCCCGGTAGGGTGCGTTCCATGCGGTGCGTTGCGCCTTGGTGCTCAGAAACCAGAACGCCGCCTCGCGCGAAGCCGCCGCCTGGAGTTCATCGAAGGATTTCCAGACGCGCAGATCCACGCTGTGCCAGTAATCGAGGCCGGTGCGGCGGACGTGTTTGTCACCAAGAGAAAACCCGAGCGGCTCCACCAGGTGCAGCGTGGACCCTGTGGCCAGCGCGAGCCGGCCCGCGGCACCCGCATTGTGGGGAATCTCCGGTTCTAACAGGACGATGTGAAACATGGCGGGTGCTCAGGGTGGATCCCTGCGCCGGGCGAGAGTGATGGACAGGCCAAGCGCGCCGATGAAGATCAGGTAACAGGCAAGCAGCTCCAGATAGCTCTCGCAGATTTCGGGAATCTTGGGCGAAAACGCGTCGCCGAGCGAGACCATCCAGAACGCCTCGCTGCCGATCACGCGATTGAACACGTAGATGATGAGCAGGGCACCGGCGATGAGTCCCGAGCCAGCGTGATGGCCGAGCGTGGCCAGGAAATGCGCCATCACCTTGCGGTGGCGCAGGACCGTGATCAGGACCGCCATCAGAATGACCCCGATCACCCATGCCTCCGGGAAAGGCCACTGCAGGATTTCCGAAACGAAGTCTTCGATTTCACCCACGAAGGCCGCGAAAAATCCCATCCCCAGCACACGGCACACCGGGCGGTAGGCACCGGCGTGTGACGAGGCTCCGAAGGCCACCACCGAGGCGCCCGCCAGCAGGAAAGCTTGCAGCAATTCCACCGTGCCGCGCTGGATGGGTGCCTTGCCGCGGTCCGGCAGCCAAGCGGGCAGGAGGATCGCCACGCAGCCCGCGCAGATCATGATGATGCGCACGACGATGCGCTTCCATGACGGCTTGCGCTGGATCGCCGGTGGTGTGTCGCTCATGGCGGCGATGCTTATGGTTTTCCCGAACGGCTTGCAAGGTTGCAGGAGGGTGGGGCGGCATCGGGCCTCATTTCAACTCCACTTCCACACCGGTGGTTTGTTGATAGATCTGATGCAGCATCGCGGTTTGCGCGGCGCCGAGGTTCCTGCCGGTGCGCGCCAGCGCATAGATGGCCACCGCCGCGGCCACCATGACCCAGAAAACCCACAGGGCCCAGGCGGTCATGCCCAGCCGCACCTGGCAGCCGCCGATGATGCCGGAAAACAGCGCCACCGATCCCACCAGCAGATAGCTGTAGAGAAAGGAGGACCACATGTTGGCATTCGGGCCGTAAGTGCCTTGCACCAGCGTGCCGCCATTCGGCTGGGGCTCAAAGCTCAGATGCAGCCGCGGCGACCAGAACCGGCGCTCCTGTTGCGGCACGCGGAGGCAGACGAAGCCCGGAAAGCCGATTGCCTCGCAGCGGACGTCGGCCGCCGCAGCCGCCAGCAACCGTGCGCGCAGCGCCTCGGCCTCCTGGCCCATCACATGGGAAAATGACGGCCGCAGGCCCAGTGAACTCATCGTCTGCAAGCATCGAAAAACGCAGCTCCCTGTCAATATCGCGCGCGGCGGCGGCTTGCCGCAGCCATGATCGATGATAGGCTGTCCAGATGAAACGCCGCCTTGCCTGGTTTGTCGCCATTTTCTCCGGTCTCTATCTGTTGTTCGTGGGGCCGATGCTTGACCCGCTGCCCTTCCTCGACGAAGCGGCCGCGCTCGCCATTTTCGTGAAGTCGATGTCATGGCTCGGCTACGACATCCGCCGCTGGCTGCCGGTTCTTGGCCCGCGCTCCGGAAAACCGGCCCCGAAAAGCGCGCGCGAGTCCACCATCGACGTCTGATTCCCCGGGCTCCTGGCGATTCCGCAATCACCGCCTTCGCTCCAGCATCAGCAGATGATTTCCGGCTGGTGACAGGTTCGGCTCCATGGATAGCGGTTGAACCCGTGGCAATGGGTGGTTTTCGGTTTGCCACTTGATTCCATGCGGCGGTCCTCCAAAGCTCCGGCCATGCAGGATGCCGATTACATTCGCGACGCGTTCGCCCGGATCGCCGATCGCTATGTGCTCGCCAACCACGTGCTCAGCGGCGGCGCGGACATCTGGTGGCGCAAGGTGGTCACCGCGCGCATTCGTCGGTGGAAACCGAAGCGCCTGCTCGACGTGGCGTCCGGCACCGGCGATCTCGCGTTGGAAATCCAGGAGCAATGTCCCGATTGCGGGGTGGTGGCCACGGATTTCTGCGCGGAGATGCTCGCCCATGCCAGCAGCCGTGGCGTGGTCGAGACCCTGGTGGCGGATGCGCTGAAGCTGCCGTTTCCGGATGCCGGATTCGATGTCGTCACCGTGGCCTTCGGCTTGCG
>JALRFY010000057.1 GCA_023253625.1 Akkermansiaceae bacterium
CACGTCATTGCGGTGTCGAAGTCCGCTAAACTGCCATTTTTTAATATGACTATGCACAATTCAATTCCTGAGCAGATTGGCAGTAACGGAAGCATAGGAATCAAATTGGCATCAAAAACAACTGACATTTGTGCTGGCTCATCCAGCATGGGCACGACCCACCCACCCTATTGGATCATGGAAAAAGCCAGCTATCCCAAAATCGGCATCCGCCCCACCATCGACGGCCGTCTTGGCGGCGTGCGTGAGTCGCTCGAAAAGCGCACCATGGAGCAGGCCAAGGCGGTGGCGGAGCTTTTCACTTCCAACCTGCATTATCCCGACGGCACGCCCGTGCAGTGTGTGATCGCCAGCACCTGCATCGGCGGCGTGGCCGAGGCCGCGGCCTGCGCGGAGCAATTCAAGCTCGACAACATCGGCGTCTCCCTGACCGTCACCCCCTGCTGGTGCTACGGTTCGGAAACGATGGACATGGATCCGCACACGCCCAAGGCGGTGTGGGGATTCAACGGCACCGAGCGCCCCGGTGCGGTCTATCTCGCGGCCGTGCTCGCCGGCCACACGCAAAAAGGCCTGCCGGCCTTCGGCATCTACGGCAAGGACGTGCAAGCCGCCACCGCCACCGGGATTCCGGCGGACGTTCAGGAAAAACTTCTCTCCTTCGCCCAGTGCGGGCTGGCCGTGGCCCTGATGCGCGGCAAGTCCTATCTATCCATTGGTGGCACCTCGATGGGCATCGCCGGCTCGGTGGTGAATCCCGCGATGTGGGAAAAATGGCTCGGCATGCGCGTGGAAGCCGTGGACATGAGCGAGATCGCCGGCCGCATGCGCAAGGGTTGGTATGACCCCGATGAGTTCAAGACCGCCATGGCCTGGGTGCAAAAACACTGCAAGGAAGGCAAGGACTACAACTCGCCGCAAACCACCCGCCCGCGCGAACAACTCGACCAGGAGTGGGAGGACAGCGTGAAGATGGCGCTCATCACCCGCGACCTGATGGCCGGCAATCCGGCGCTCGAAAAAATGAAGCTCGGTGAGCAGGCTCACGGCCACAATGCCATCGCCGCCGGTTTCCAGGGACAACGCCAGTGGACCGACCATTTCCCGAATGGCGACTTCATGGAGGCGATCCTGAATTCGTCGTTCGATTGGAATGGCAAGCGCCCGCCCTACCTCCTCGCCACCGAGAACGACGCGCTCAACGGTGCCGGCATGCTCTTCGGCTGGTTGCTCACCCACAGCGCGCAGATCTTCGCCGACCTCCGCACCTACTGGAGCTTGGAGGCCATCGAAAAGGCGAGCGGCCACAGCCTCAGCCACCCGGACGTCGGGGACGGCATCCTCCACCTCATCAACTCCGGCCCCGCCGCGCTCGACGGCACCGGCGAGCAGAAACGCATGGGCGAGCCCGCCATGAAACCGTTCTGGGAAATCACCGACGCGGAAATGAACCGCTGCCTCGAGGCCACCACCTGGCACCCATCGATCACCGAATACTTTCCCGGCGGCGGCTGGAGCACCCGCTACCGCACCAAGGGCGGCATGCCCGCCACCATGATCCGGCTCAACCTCGTCGATGGACTCGGCCCCGCCCTGCAAATCGCCGAGGGCCGGACAATCGACCTGCCGGATGCAATCCACGACGCGCTCGACCAACGCACCAACCCGACCTGGCCGACCACCTGGTTTGCGCCCAATCTGACAGGCACAGGGGCCTTCCGCAGCACTTACGAGGTGATGAACCACTGGGGTGCCAACCATTGCGTGATGACCTGCGGCCACGTCGGCCACTTGTATATCACACTCGCCTCGATGCTGCGCATTCCGGTTTACATGCACAACGTGGGCGAGAACCGCATTTTCCGCCCCAGCGCCTGGCGCGCCTTCGGCACCGCGGACCTCGAGGGGGCGGACTTCCGCGCCTGCGCGAACTACGGCCCGCTTTATGGCAAGGTGTGAGCTCAGAACGGCATGCTCACGGATGCCGAGACGAGCCATTGGTTCCAATCCGTGGAGCCATCGTTGATCCGGTAGCGCACGGAGGTGTCAAAACCCAGGCGGTCGTTGAAAAACCCCCGGCCGTAGGCGAGGAAGATGCTGTAATTTTTCTCGTCGTCGCGGTTCACCAGGGTGATGCCGACATCGTCGTATTCCGAATAGTTCAACTCCAGGCCGCCACGCACGGTGCCCTGTATCAAGCGGTGTTCGAGTTGCGTCATGAATCCGTGGTTGTTGACCACATAGCCGGTGCTGCTGGGTGATGGCACGGTGGCGGTGCGCAGCGAGTTGATCCAGCTCCAGCGCTCGCTGATCACATAGCGGCACTGGAGGTTGGCGCGCAGGTTCACGCTGTGGTCGTCACTGATCGAGTCGGTGGCGAATTCCGGGCCGAGCGTGGCCGAGAGCCAGATCCGCTCGCCGGCGCGGTAGCGGGCTTCCAGCAACAGGGCCCATGCGTCGCGGGTGCCGGAGTGGTCGGATTCCGTCTGGGTGTAGCGCAGGGTGGCACCCATGGACGTGCGGCCCGTGGCCTGCCAGAGCGCGCCGAGGTATCCGCTGTAAACGGTGGCACCTTCGAGGCCACCGCCATCGAACTCGGAAATGGAATAGTTCAATCCGCCATCGATCGAGGTGCGGCTGGCGATTTCCCGGCTGGCGCGCACACCGCCGGCGAACAGCCAGCCGGTATTGAAGGAGCCCGTGAGGCGGTCGGTGCCGGTGAGTTCGTCGTAGCGCGCGAACAAGGACAGCTCGGAGCGGCTGCCGCGCATGGTGAAAAGAAGATCGCCGGTGTGATCGATGTCATTGAGATCGGAATGGTCCAGGAAGGCGCGGAAAGTGGGCTCGTAGCGGGCCGCAAAGGTATAAATCGCGCCGCCTTCCGGATCCGAGGTGTAGGACAGCGTGGGCCGGAAGAGCACCGAGATTTCATCCTCGGCATGGCTTGGGGCGAGGAAGAAGTTCGAGTCATAAACGGTCTCCAAAGTGGCATCCAGCGCGTAGGCACCTTTGATCCCACTCTCGATCCCGGCGGATTCCTGCAGCAGCTCGGCAGTGGTCGGCACGAAACGGCCCAGCCCGAGCGGGTCGGATTCCGCCACCCGGAGCGCGAAATCCTGGGCTCCCGCCGTGCCACAGCAGAGGGCGCTGGCAAGAAGGGCGGGATTCCATCCGCGATGGAACCGGAGGCTGGCTGGAAGGAGCATGGCAAGGGGGGGTAGGATCCAACTGAATGATCCATAATAAATCACGGAAATGATGTCAACTCCGCAGGCCTGCGTGAACACATGTCCGCCTCCCGTCAATCCGTGGAGAGACGAAGCCGCCCCAGGGGCCCTATACTAGGGGAAATGGTCCGTATGAACCGAAGGAATCAACCGCGGATGAACGGGATAGACGCAGATAGAAGAGGGAAATGGGCAGAACATCTGCCAATTGATTGCCTGTTGGACTGCGGGGATGCGGTTTGGGCCACGGGTTCCCTTATTTTGATCTGCGTTGATCCAGTTCATCTGCGGTTAGGCCTCTTTGCTCTCCCTGATGCAGCCGCCCTGGAAGCCGCCCGCGGTGCCCGCCAGCAGTCCGCAGGCAAAGCCGAAGACATGGCCGAGCACGTCGGTGTTCGTATCCACGCCGCCGCCGCCGAGCCAGCCCAGCAGAATGATGCCGGCCACCACCGGAGCGGTGGTTCTGGTCCATGGCAGGCGGGCGCGGGCGCGCAACAGGCCGGCGAATCCCAACCCGCACAGGATGCCGAGCGCGCCGAACACGGCGGTCGAGGCACCGATGGAAGAGAAAGCCTCCGGCCATGCCAGGGCGGAAACGATCGCGTTGCCGAGTGTCCCGCAGATCAGGATCCCCAGCCATGCGCGCCAGCTGCCGACGAGGCGTGAGAGCAAGGTGCCGAAGATCGTGCCGCTGATCAGATTGCCGGCGAGATGGGCCACATCCGCGTGCAGGAAAAGCGCGGTGAACGGCCGCCAGAGTTCCTTTTTGCCAATCAAGGCCGTGCTGGAGGATGCCGCATGATTCACCAGCCCGGGGTCCGCCATCTGCCATGCGAACACGCCGATCAACACCGCCGCCCACACCGCGCACAGGCTCCATCCGGGCGAATGGCGGAACACCTCGCCCACCTCGCGGCGCGCGGCCGGGGCGCTGGATTTCTCCTCCTCATAGGCCGCGATTTCCCGGCTGATCCCGGCTGCCGCAGCGGCCTCCGCCAAAAGCGGATAGCACCCGGTCCCGTCCGCCGGCATCAACCAATACGGCTCGCGCATCGCCAGGATCACCAAGCCATGCTCGTGCGCCTCGGCGGGGTCCGCATAACGCCCGACTTCCGCGAGGTCTTCGGAAACCTCCGGTTCGTGCACATCGTTTTGCGGCGCTGGATCCATGGCACTGGGCGGCAGGCCACCATCGCCGCGATCGCGGAAAAAGGAATTCGAAAAAACCCTTTCAGCGCACCCGTTCCAGCAACCACGGCAGCAGCGCGTCGATTTTCATGCGCTCCTGCTCCATCGAATCGCGGTGGCGGATCGTGACGGTGTCCTTGAGCTCCTCACCCTGCTCGCCGAGCGTCTCGAAATCCACCGTCACGCAGAACGGCGTGCCGATTTCATCCTGGCGGCGGTAGCGGCGGCCGACGGCACCGCTGTCGTCGTAGAAGACGGTCATCCACTTCTGCAGCTTCCTCTGGATTTCCTTCGCGATGCGCACCTGCTCCCCGTTCTTCTTCAGCAGCGGGAAAACACCTACTTTGACCGGAGCCATCGCCGGCTTGAAGCGCAGCACGGTGCGGACGTCCTCCCTGCCCTTGTCGTCTGTCAGGGTTTCCTCATCGAAGGCCTCGCAGATCAGTGCCAGCACCGTGCGGTCGCAGCCGGCGGACCTGTCCATCGGCAGTCCCGTCGATCCCACCCCGCCCCTCGTGCGAGCGGCGCTTGCGGAGGCGGCAGATTCCCCGGGCTATCCCACCGTCGCCGGTGCTCCGACGACGAACGCCGCCTTCGCCGCGTGGCTCCAGCGCCGCGCGGGCGTGAGCGCTGCGGCCCTGGGCATCATCCCCTCGATCGGCTCGAAGGAACTCGTCGCGCTGCTGCCCTTCCTCCTCGGCCTGAGACCGGGCGATCGCGTCGTGATCCCGGAGGTCGCGTATCCCACCTACGCGGTCGGCGCGCTCGTCGCCGGGTGCGAGGTCGTGGCGTCCGATGATCCCGAGGCTGCGCGTGGCGCCAAGCTCGTCTGGATCAACACCCCGGGCAATCCCACCGGTCGCGTCATGTCAGTCGCGGAGTTGCGCGCAGCCATCGACGCCGCTCGCACGCACGGCGCGATCATCGCCTCGGATGAGTGCTACCTGGAGTTCGGGTGGGACACACGCCCGGTCTCGGCCCTCTCCGCGGAG
>JALRFY010000097.1 GCA_023253625.1 Akkermansiaceae bacterium
TGGAAGGGCGAGACACTCGAGGAGTACTGGTGGGCGACCGAACAGATGATGACGTGGCCCGATGGCGACGGCCCGAACATGATCCTCGACGACGGTGGCGATGCCACGCTCCTCGTGCATAAGGGTGTCGAATACGAGCGCGCAGGGCATCGGTCACCTTGGCCTCTCGCTGCTCGGCATTGTTCTCGCCAAGGATGTATTGCGAGCCGATGTTGGAAGTCAAAATAATGACGGTGTTGCGGAAATCCACCGTGCGGCCCTGGCCATCGGTGATGCGGCCGTCGTCCAACACCTGCAAGAGGACATTGAAGACATCGTGGTGCGCTTTTTCGATCTCGTCGAAAAGCACCACGCAATACGGCTTGCGGCGCACGGTTTCGGAAAGCTGGCCGCCTTCCTCGTAGCCGACGTATCCCGGCGGCGCGCCGATCAGGCGCGCGACACTGTGCTTTTCCATGTATTCGGACATGTCGATACGGACCATCGCGCCCTCGTCATCGAAGAGAAATTCAGCGAGTGCTTTCGACAACTCCGTTTTCCCGACGCCGGTGGGACCGAGGAACAGGAACGATCCAATCGGCCGGTTCTCGTCCTGCAAGCCGGCGCGCGCCCTTCTAACCGCATTGGAAACGGCGGTGATCGCCTTCTTCTGGCCGACCACGCGTTCGCCGAGCCGTTGCTCCATGTGCACGAGTTTTTCCTTCTCGCCTTCCTGCAGGCGGCTCACGGGGATGCCGGTCCACGAGGAAACGACGCGGGCGATGTCCTCATCAGTGACCTCCTCCTTGAGCATCGCGCCGTTTTTCTGCAGCACGGCGAGCTGTTCGTTGGCCGCTTCAAGCGTCTTGTTCGCCTCGGGCAAATCGCCGTAGGTGATCTGCGAGGCACGCGTCAGGTCGCCAATGCGCTGGGCGCGTTCGGACTCGCCTTTCAGCGTTTCGATTTTCTCCTGCGCGGTGCGGACCTGGTCGATGACCGCCTTTTCATTCCGCCACTGGGCCATCAGTCCGGACGATTGCTCGCGCAGGTTTGCCTGTTCTTCCTTCACTTTTTCCAAGCGCGCGGCGGAGGCCTTGTCGGTTTCCTTTTCGAGCGCCTTTTTCTCCATCTCAAGCTGGAGGATCTGTCGTTCCAGCACATCGATCTCGGTGGGCATGGAGTCGAGTTCGATTTTGAGCCGCGAGGCCGCCTCATCGACGAGGTCCACGGCCTTGTCCGGGAGAAATCGATCGGATATGTATCTGTCCGAGAGGGCGGCGGCGGCGACGAGCGCGCCGTCCTGGATGCGCACACCGTGGTGGACCTCGTAGCGCTCCTTGAGGCCGCGCAGGATGGCGACGGTGTCTTCCACCGATGGCTCGCCGACCATCACCGGCTGGAACCGGCGTTCGAGCGCGGCGTCTTTTTCGATATACTTGCGGTATTCATCCAGCGTGGTTGCGCCGATGGTGTGGAGTTCGCCGCGGGCGAGCTGGGGCTTGAGGAGATTGCCCGCGTCCGGGCTGCCCTCGGTCTTGCCCGCGCCGACGATGGTGTGGAGTTCGTCAATGAAAAGGATGATGCGGCCTTCGGATCCGGTGATTTCCTTGAGGAAGGCCTTGAGACGGTCCTCGAACTCGCCGCGGTATTTCGCGCCGGCGAGCATCGCGCCGAGGTCCATGGCGATGACTGTCTTGTCCTTCATTGAATCCGGCACGTCACCGGAAACGATGCGGCGGGCGAGCCCCTCGACGATGGCGGTCTTGCCCACGCCCGGCTCGCCGATGAGCACCGGGTTGTTCTTGGTGCGGCGGGAAAGCACTTGCAGCACGCGGCGGATCTCGTGATCGCGGCCGATGACCGGATCGATCTTTCCCTCACGCGCGCGGGCAGTCAGGTCGGTGCCGTATTTTTCCAGCGTCTGGTATTTTCCCTCCGGATTCTCGTCGGTGACCTTCTGTGATCCGCGCACGGCCTTGATGGCGGCGAGTGCGTTTTTTTCATCCAGGCCGGAATCCTTGAGCAACTTGCCGGCAGGCGAATCACCCTTGAGCGCGCCGAGCAGGAAATGTTCGACGCTGAGGAAATCGTCGCCGAGCTTTTCGCGTGCCTGGTCCGCAGCGTCGAGCGTGGCGCGCAGACCGATACTGATCTGTGGCTGGGTGGACGCGCCCTGCACGCTCGGCTCGCGCGAGAGCGCGGCGGCTGTGGCGGCCTTGAGTTGCGCAACGTCCGCTCCGGCCTTCTGGAGGATGGGCGCGGCGATGCCGCCATCCTGCTGGAGCAGGGCGAGCAGCACGTGGTTGCTTTTGAGTTCCGGATGGGCGGATTTCGAGGCGATGCCTTGAGCGGCATGCAGCGCCTCCTGGAGCTTTTGCGTCATTTTTTCGAGTCCCATGGCGTGTGATGATTTTGATGGAAAATAGAACACGGCCGAGCGGATTTCAACGTCGGGAACAGGGTAAAAACGAAAAGCGCGCGTTGGAATTCCCCCCGGATCTCGCAACGAGCGCTTTTCTTCCAAACCTTGCCGGCGTTGGCCGCATCCGAATGACTTCCCCCCGGAGATCGAGTCGGAAGTTATCGGCCATGCCCGGTTTCGGCCGGTATTCCGCGCAGGCTAAAAACCGGTGCAGAACACGCAAATTATGGGGATAATCCGGAAAGTTGAAAGATCAATTTTTCCTCAAATCCGGCCGGAAGCTTCAATTTTCCAACAGCGCCGCGGCCATGGCGCGGGCCTGTTCCCCGCCGCCACCGAGCATGCGGACGAGTTCCTGGATGCGGGTTTCGCCATGGACCGGGAAGAGCCGCGAGCGGGTGCGGCCGCCGGACACTTCCTTCATGACCACGAAGTGCAATGAAGCGGTGGCGGCGACCTGCGGGAAGTGGGTGATGGCGACGACCTGGTGGCGGGTGCCGAGCGCGGCCATCTTGCGGCCGACCGCGCGTGCGACCTCGCCGCCGACATTGGCGTCGATCTCGTCGAATACCATGAGCGGGGTGTCGTCCTGCTCAGCGAGGGCGGATTTCACGGCGAGCATCACGCGGCTGATTTCACCGGACGAGGCGATCTGGCGCAGCGGCAGCAGCGGTTCTCCGGGGTTGGGGCCGAACTGGAATTCGACGCCCTCGCAGCCCTGCGGGCCGGGTTCTGTGAGGGCGTATAGCGGTGCTTCGAATGATGCCTGTTTGAAACCGAGGTCCTTGAGCTGTCCGGCGATTTCACTGGCGAGTTTGGGCGCGGCCTTCTTGCGCAGCGCGGTGAGCGATTTGCCGGCTGCGTCGAGCTTGGCGCGCGAAGCGGCGAGTTCCTTTTCGAGTGCTTCGAGTTTTTCGCCGCGGTTCTCGATGGAATCGAGGCGGGCGGCGGCGCTTTCGCGGCGCGCGATGACATCGGCGATGGCCGGGCCGTATTTGCGCTTGAGTGATTCGACGAGATTGACGCGCTCCTCCAAGGCAGCAGCCTCGGCGGGATTGATGTCGAGCTCCTCGGCGTAGTCGGTCAGATTGCCGCCGAGGTCTTCGAGTTCGAGCGCGGCGCTTTCCAGCGAGGCGGTTCGTTCGCGGATCGAGGGGTCGAGTTTTTCGAGTTCGCGGACGAGGCGTTGGACTTCAGCGAGTTGGGACAGAAGGCCGTTGTCGCCATTGAGCGCGGCGGCGGCGTGGGCGGCGTTTTCCAACAGGCGGCTGGCATTCGAGGCGCGCCGCCAGCGGTCTTCGAGGTCCTGTTCGTCCTCGGGCTTGAGATGGGCGGCGTCGATTTCCTGGATTTGGTATCGGAGCAGCTCGATTTCCTGCTCGCTGGCGTTTTCCGCATGGCGGAGGTCGTCGAGTTCTGCAGCCTTGGTGCGCCACTCGCGATAGGCGGCGCGGTAGGCGGCGTGTGATTGCTCCGCGCCGGCGTAGGCATCGAGCATGGCGAGTTGGCGTTCGGTGGAGAGCAGTGATTGGTGGTCGTGCGGGCCGTGGAGGTCCACGAGGTGCTCGCCGATGCGCTTGAGCAGATTGAGGGTGACCGGCGAGTCATTGACGAACTGGCGGTTGGCCGACTGGCCGATGGCGCGCCGGACGATGAGCTGGGTGTCGTCGCAGGGGGCGAGGCCGCCGTCTTCGAGGATGGCGTTGATTTCACGCGGGTCGCCGAGTTCGAACACGGCCTCGACGGTGCAGGTGTCCTCGCCGGTGCGGATGAGCGATTTTTCGGCACGTTCGCCGAGCACGAGCTTGAGCGCGCCGACGATGACGGATTTTCCCGCGCCGGTCTCGCCAGTCACGCCGATCAGGCCGGGGCCGAGTTCCCAGACGAGTTCGTCCACCAGGGCGAGGTTGCGGATTTTGAGCAGGGTGAGCATTCGTTTTGCGGCGCGCGGCGCATTATGCAAGGGTTGCGCCCGGAATCAATGACGGCGGAGCCATCGTTCACATTTTTGGGCACGGGAACCTCAGTGGGGGTGCCGGTGATCGGCTGTGGCTGCGGGGTCTGCGTTTCGGAAGATCCAGAAAACCAGCGGCTGCGCTCTTCCGCGCTGGTCAGGCTGGGCGGGTACACGCTGCTGATCGATTCCGGCCCCGACCTGCGCGTGCAGGCGCTGCGCGAGAGGCTGCGGGAAATCGACGCCGTGCTCTACACCCACGCACACCTCGACCACGTGGCGGGTTTCGACGAGCTGCGGGCGTTCTGCTGGCACCGCGAAAATCCGCTGCCGATGCATGCCACGCGCGGGTGCATGGACACGCTGGTGCAGATGTTCGGTTGGGCGTTTTCCGAGGAGAACGTTTACAAGGGCTATGTGAAACCGGACCCGCGGATCATCGACGGACCGTTTCATTATGGAGGCGTCAAGATCACTCCACTGCCGGTGGATCATGCAGCGGTGCCGACCATTGGATACCGCTTTGATCATCACGGCGCGCGCAGCATTGCCTACCTGCCGGATGTGAAACATATCCCGAACGACACGATGTGGCACATCAAGGAGGTGGACATTCTCATCATCGACGCGCTCCGCCCGCAACCGCATCCCACTCATTTCTCGGTGGGCGAGGCGCTGGCGGCGATCCAGGAATGCCAGCCGGGCGAGGCATGGCTGACCCATCTCGGCCATGAAAACGATCATCACAAGCTGGCGGTCGAGCTGCCACCCGGGGTGCGTGTGGCGTGGGATGGCTTGCGGCTGGCGTTGTAGGGAGGATTCAAGGATTCAGCCGCCAGAGCGTGAAATTCAGCACGGCGGCGAAGGTGACCCATGCGGCGTAAGGGGCGAGCAGCCATGCCGCGGTCCGGTTGAGGTGAGAAAAAGCGCGCATGGTGAGCCAGATCGCGAACCACAGCGCGATGATGACGGCGAAGGCCCAGCCGGGTTCGCGCAGGCCGAAGAACACCGGCGTCCATGCCGCGTTGAGCAGAAGTTGCAGCAGATAAATCATGATGGCCCGGTGCCAGCCATGACGCCGCCACACCATCCAGGCGGCCACCGCCATCATCAGATAGAGCGCGGTCCACACCGGACCGAAGATCCATGCGGGCGGGTTCCACATGGGTTTCTGTAATGCGGCATACCACTCGTCCGGCGGAAAAAACGCACCCGTCAAGGCCGCGCAGAAAGACAGCACGATCCAAACGGCCAGTCCGATGATGTCACGCAGCAAGGAATGCGGTTGGGGGTCGGGCATGATGAATGATGTGACGAAAAGAGCGCGGAAGCGCGGCGCATGCAAGCCGCCAGCCCGATTTTGGAACTGCAATCCGCCCGCAAGCGGTTAGTTTCTGGTCATGGGAACGGTGAATTGCGCGGAGATGCGCGCCATCGAGCGCGCGGCGATGGACTCGGGATGGACCGAGGAGCGCATGCTGGACCACGCCGGCACTCAGCTCGGCCATGCGCTCGGGCGGCATTTTCCCCATCCCGGAACCGCCGTCGGATACCTTGGCAAGGGCCACAATGCCGGCGACACGCTCGTCGCGCTGCGCGTGCTGCGCGACGCATACGGCTGGCAAGTCGCGGCAAGGTGCGCGTTCGGAATCGAATCGTGCGCGCCACTCACCCGCCAGAAGTGGGTGGAACTCGGGCTCGCATCTCCGCTTGACGGCCCGCCGGCGCATCCGCGGGTGCCGCTGGTTTTGCTCGATGGGTTGCTGGGTATCGGAGCCACCGGAGCATTGCGCAGACCGCTGGCGGAATTGGCTGCGGAAATGGAACGGCTGCGCCAAAAGTCCGGTGCCATCGTGGCCGCAGTGGATCTGCCGTCGGGACTCGATCCAGACCGCGGCGAAATGGCGGAGGGCGGCGTCACGGCGGACATCACATTCCTGATCGGCAATGCGAAAGCCGGCGCGTTGCACAGCACTGCGGTGAACGAGACCGGGGTGCTGGCGCTGGTGCCCGTGGAGCCGCTTGCCATAGCCGCGGACGGGCCGATCGAACTGATTGCGCCGCAGGAAATGGATTTCGGCAAGGCCGTGCGTCCGTTCGATTTCCACAAAGGCCTGGCCGGAAAAGTGGCGGTGGTCGCGGGATCCGCCGCTTATCCAGGAGCCGCCGTGCTCGCCGCCAGCGGTGCCCTGCGCGCCGGTGCAGGCCTCGTCACCCTGCATGTGCCGGAGTCCTGCGCGCCCATCATCGCCGCGAAATGCCCGCCTGAAATCATCATTCGCAGTTACCGCTCGTTCCGCGATCTCATTATCGGAGACTGTGGTTCATGTGTCGTCGGCTGCGGATTGGGTGAAACCGACGCCGCAGGCATTGCCGCTTTCCGCAACTGGCTCGCGGGTGTCCGGATTCCCACCGTCCTCGATGCCGACGCCCTCAACTGGCTGGCGAAGTCCGGATGCAGCGATGTTTTCCGTGAAAACCATCTGCTGACCCCCCACCCCGGCGAGTTTCGGCGGTTGGCGGCGGATCTTGGCGACCTGCCACGCGAAGACGCGGCGCGTGCTTTCACCGTGCGCCACTCCGCCACGCTGCTGCTCAAAGGTGCCCGCAGCCTGGTGAGCCGGCGGGAACACCCGCTGTGGGTCAATTCCACCGGTACACCGGGCATGGCCACCGGCGGTCAGGGCGACCTGCTGGCGGGCGTGATCGGCGCACTCTTGGCGGGCGGGCTGGCCAGCACCGAAGCCGCCGCGCTCGGGGCATGGATTTGCGGCCGTGCCTCGGAAACCGCCAGCCGCAGCCGTGGCATGTCCGCCGAGTCACTCACCCCGTCGGACACCGCCCTCTATCTTGGAGCGGCCTTTCACGACTGGCGCGCCGCCGCCCGCTGAAACGCAATAAACCAACGGCCCTGAAAATTTGGACCGTTGGTTTTGCGATCGAAAATCCGGGACTACCCCTCAATTCACCGCCACCGCCAAGGAACCGGTCTCGCCGGTGCGGATGCGGATCGCCTGCTCCACTGGAGAAATGAAAACCTTGCCATCGCCGATCTTGCCGGTGTTGGCGCTCTTCACGATGACGGACGCCACATTCTCGGACTGCTCGTCATCCACCACGATTTCGATTTTCACCTTGGGCAGGAAATCCACGGTGTATTCGGAACCCCGGTAAATTTCCGTGTGCCCCTTCTGACGGCCGAAACCCTTGACTTCGGTCACTGTCATGCCTTGCACACCCACCTCGGCGAGGGCCTCCTTGACTTCTTCAAGCTTGAACGGTTTGATGATGGCTTCGATTTTTTTCATAATTCGGTGGATTGGTGAAATGGGTAAAGCACTGGTCGTGCCAATTTGCTGGAATTTTCGCAACACCCGCGATTTGCCTTCTTACGAACTCTTTTTCAACAAGTCGCGGATTTCCGCGAGGAGCTTTTCCTGGGCAGAGGGTTCCGGTGGTGCGGCAGGCGCGGCGGGTTTCTGGCCCAATGCCTTGAGTTTGTTCATCGGCTGGACGAACACGAAAAAAAGCACCGCCCCGGTGATCAGCAGGGAAACCGCCGCGTTGATGACGATGCCGATGTCCAGGATGCCGAGTTTCAGTGAAACCTCGGGATTTCCGCCCACCGCGCTGATGACCGGCTTGATGATGCCCTCGGTCACCGCGGAAACAAAACCGCCAAAGGCAGCACCGATCAATACGCCGACCGCAAGGTCGATCGCGTTGCCTTTGAGGATGAATTCCTTGAACTCTTTAATCATAGATTACCCGGGTTGTTGCATCGCCATCCAATCTTCCGCTGCAAGGCCTGACAAGTCCAATTCCGCAAATCGCGGGCTGTAATTGCAACAGACAGATTGCGCCCGCGGCGGTTTTACGCGACAACAAGCGCAGGAAACATGACCGAGCTTCTCATAGAACCCGCCCGCCGCACCGGATGCGACGACCTTGCCGCGCTCAGCGTGGTGCTGGAAGCTGCCACCCAGCGCCAACGTTCGCCCATCGACGACGTGCTCGACGCCGGCGTGGTGGACGAGGAACCCTACATGCGGGAACTCGCCCACGATCTCGGTATCGAGTGGCTCGATTCCATCCCGGCACCCGAAGTCCCACTGCCCCTGCGCGAGGCCTGCGGGCCGCGCATCGCCCTGCGCCACCGCCTCCTGCCCATCGAAATCACCGGCGAGGAAGGGCACAAACGCCTCAAGCTCGCCACTTTCGATCCCTTCAACCTCGTCGCCCGCCAAGCCGCCGCCCAGGATCTCGATCTGCCCATCGACTGGTGCATGACCTCCCGCAAGCGTCTCCACGAGGCCCTGCGCCGGCTCTACGGCGTGGGTGCGGACACCTTCGAGCAGATCCTCGAAGGCCGGGATTTCGACTACGACGCCATCGAGGCCGGCGAGGACGAGGCCAACGTGATCGACCAGGACGACGACGAGGAGGCCAGCGTCGTCAAGTTCGTCAATCAGATCATCCGCGAGGCGCTTGAACAACGGGCGACCGACATCCACGTCGAGCCGCTCGCCACCAACCTGCGCATCCGCTACCGCATTGACGGCCGCCTGATCGAAGTCGCCGTGCCGGAAAACATCAAGGCGCTGCAAAGCTCGGTGATCGCGCGGCTGAAGATCATGGCGCGCCTCGACATTGCCGAGCGCCGCGTCCCGCAGGACGGCCGCATCAACCTGCAATTCGAGGGTGCCACCATCGACGTCCGCGTCGCCACCGTGCCGACCGTCGAGGGCGAGAGCGTCTCGCTGCGTTTGCTCAACCAGGAGAAATTCAATCTCGCCAAGCTCTCGATGGAGTCCTTCGTGCAGAAGAAAATCGAAGCGCTGCTGCACCTGCCCAACGGCATCATCCTGATCACCGGCCCCACCGGATCGGGCAAATCCACCAGCCTTTATTCCTTCCTCAGCGAGGTGAACCACCCCGAGCGGCGCATCGTCACCGTGGAGGATCCGGTGGAAAACAAGCTCACCGGCGTGATGCAGATCGCAGTGAAAAGCGAGATCGGCCTGACCTTCGCCAGCGCCCTGCGCTCAATCCTCCGCGCCGACCCGAACATCGTGATGATCGGTGAAATCCGTGACCTCGAGACCGCCGAGATCGCCATCCGGGCTTCTCTAACAGGCCATTTGGTGTTCTCCACCCTCCACACCAACGACGCCATGGGCGGCATCAGCCGTCTGGTGGACATGGGCGTGGAGCCCTTTCTTGTTTCCGCCGCCGTGCGCGCTTTCCTCGCCCAGCGCCTCGTCCGCCGCCTTTGTCCGAATTGCAAGGTGCCGCGCGAAATCACCGACGAGGACAAGCGCAGCCTCGGCATCCCGCTGGAAATCCCGGGCATGCCCTACGCCGCCAACGGCTGCGACCGCTGCCGTGGCACCGGTTTCTCCGGCCGTCTCGCCATCTACGAGGTCATTCTCCTCACGCCGGCGATGCAGGAACTCGTCGCCCATAGCGCCCAAGCATCTAAAATCCGCGAGCAGGCCTTCCGCGACGGCTACGTTCCGATGCGCACCTACGGCTGGTTCAAGGTGATGCAGGGCATGACCACCATCGAGGAAGTCATCTCCGTCACCTCGTCGGACATCGGCGGAGCGGAATGAATCTGAAATCTCAAATTTGAAATTTCAAATCCACAAGCATGCCCCTCTTCGCTTACAAAGCCCTCGCCACCAACGGATCCGTCACCACCGGGGAAATCGACGCCGCCGACCGGCCCGAGGCCCTGCGCAAGCTCGATCGCAAGGGTTTGCAGCCGGTAAATTTGAAGGAAACCTCCCCGGCCGTGTCCACTCGGAAGGCAACCAACGGAAAGGCCAAACAGAAAGCCGATGGATTGCGCCCAGCATCGCAAGCCGAATCCGCCGAGGACGCGATCCCCGAAGGCCCGATCAAACTGAAGCGCCAGGAGGTGGTGCTGTTCACCGAGGAACTCTCCGACATGCTCTCGGCCGGCCTCCAGCTCGAGCCGGCCCTCAAGTCGATGGAGAACCGCCAGGAACTCGGCAACCTCAAGGCGGTCTCGTTCA
>JALRFY010000116.1 GCA_023253625.1 Akkermansiaceae bacterium
CTCACTGAAATACAGTTCCAGCATCACCACCAACAATCGCCTCAACCTGTTCCTGCTGGCGCTGCTTTCGATCGCCATCTTCATCGCCGGCGCGCTGGCATTGATCGTCGGCCTGATTTTCGCCTACCCGGTGATCTGGCTGGGCTGGATGGTCGCCTTCCGCTGGATGCAATACGGAAACCGCGTGACACAGGACCATCCCGGGACAAAAGTGCCACTGCTCCGCAATTGAACCAGCCATGAAGCCGAAGCCGAAGCAGCAGCCTGAACCGACTGTGGAAGCCCGCATGACGGAGAAACAGGCGCGCATCGCACGGCAGAAGCGGCACGCCGCGATGATGGGGTTGGGAGTGTTTTGCGCCGTCGCGGGTATTTTCATCTATCTGGAACTTTCGCGGCCCATCGATCGGCCGGTTCCGGAAATCTCGGTTCAGTCCATGGCGACGGAACCCACTGTGGAAACGCCTGCTGCTCCGGAAACGCGACCGGCACCCGTGGTGGAATCCGCATCACCACAAGTTTCCGCTCCCACTGAGCCTCCCGAGCCGCCGCCCGTCGTTGCGGAGAGAGCTCCCGCCGAGCCGGAACCGCCCGCGCCCCTGGCCGGTGAGGCCCCGCTGCTGCTCACCGGGATGGACTCGACACGCGAGGCCGCCGCGCAACGTGACGCCAAACTACTGGAGAAAACCATCGTGCACGGCGCATGGAACGCCTATCGTGCGCTGGTCGCCAAATCGATCCAGTCCGGGATCGCCGGACTGCGCCAGGGCAGTGGCCTGACGCGCTACGATGAAGTTTGGCAACAACCGCTGCTCTACCGTGCGCTGCTGCGCTGGAAAACGCTTGGCGTGTTCAAGGAGGCCGACCTCGCGCGGCAGGTGCCGGATCTCTATTCCGCCACGTTCCTGCTGTGGCTGCTGGACCGGCCGCCGGCAATGGAGGAATTCCTGCTCACCATCCGCCCGGAGGACGATTCCGCGAAGGTGCTCCATTTCCTGATGGAATCCTGGGCGCGCAACGTGGAACTGCGCGAAAAGTATTTCCCGCTCGCGCTCGCCTGCGCCGTGGTTTTCGACCGCCCGATGTCCATCCCCCACCCGATTGGTGGCGCATACGGCAGCCAGGCAAAGGTCGAACCCATGGCGCGCTATCTCTGGTACGTGGAGAAAAACGAGGGCGGCAAGCTCGCCGCGCCTGTCCACCGCAGCAGCGCGCGCGACCTGGTGTGGGTGGTGTGCGCGCCGGTGAGCACCTCGGAACTCGATTGGGCCATCGGCAAGCTCCACATGCACCGCAAGCGCTGGGGCGAGACCTATGGCAGGATCGAGTATCTCATGGAGCGCGCCGTCGAGGGCTATAACCCTTACAAGGAATACACTTTCGCCGAGATCGAGAAACACGGTGGCATCTGCGGCGACCAGACGTATTTCTGCGTCAACACCGCCCGCGCCCAGGGCATTCCGGCGATGGGCCTCAGCGGTGAAACCAACAGCGGCGGCCACGCGTGGGCCGGGCTCAAGCTCGATGACCGCGAATGGACCACCAGCACCGGCCGCATCG
>JALRFY010000264.1 GCA_023253625.1 Akkermansiaceae bacterium
TCGGAGTGATGCCGGGTTGGGGACTCACTGTTCTTCTCCCGCAAGCCATCGGACTTCGTCGCGCGCGTGAGATGAGTTTCACCGGCAACTTCATGTCGGCTGACGAGGCGCTCGCTTTCGGACTCGTCAATCACGTGGTACCGCACGACGAACTCATCCCGTTCACACGCCGGATCGCGCGCGACATCATCGGCAACGACCAGCCGGGCGTTCGTCAGATTCGTCGGACCTACCGCGACATCCACGCCGCAACCGACGGATGGACGATCGAAGCACGCGATGGAGCCGACTGGCGACGCACCAGTTTTTCTCCCGAAAAAGTGGCCGAACGCAGGGCGAAGATCCAGGAGCGTGGCCGAAACCAGTAGTTCGGCCAGGTGTAAGGTTGACGCAACCAACCACGTCCGGCACCCCAGTCGGACGTCCAAGGGGAGGAATCCAAACACATGCTCAAGAAATCACGCTTGCTGCTCGCGCCGCTCGCTGCTCTGAGCCTCTTCGCCGTTGCCTGTGGTGGCGACGACGAAGGCGGTTCGTCGGCAACTGAAGCGCCCGCGGGCTCAGAAGCTCCGGCCGAAGGCGGCTGTGACCTCGTCGGCGGCATCGCCTTCGACACTGGCGGTCGCGGCAGTGACGAGGTTCATGCAGGCCGCTCCGGCGGATAAAACCTGCTCCCATTCCGGGATCTTGGGGTGCGGCTTCGCGGTGCTAATCACCGCAATAATGCAAGGCGACGCGGTGAAACGCTCCCGTTCGCGCTGCAACGTTTCCTGATCGGCATCGGGCCGATCCTGCTTGGTGAAGTCCGCCAACGCCGCGCCAAAGCGCTCGCGCGCCGCAGGGCCAATCACCACAAACCGCCACGGCGCCAACTTTCCGTGGTCCGGCACGCGGGAGGCCAGGGTGAGAAGCTGGTCGATTTCCGACCGTGACGGGCCGGGGGGCCCCATGAATTTCGGCGGCACAGAGCGGCGGCGGGCCAGAAGGGCGAGCGTATCCGTCATGGGGGGATCCAATATGTCCTGAGATGGCAGGGCCGCCACGATTAAGACGAGTTTGCCCGCAAGGTCAAAGCCACACTCCGGGAATTGACGGGAACACCCCGGCCGGAGCATGCAGGACGCATGAGAATGTTGATGCCGC
>JALRFY010000139.1 GCA_023253625.1 Akkermansiaceae bacterium
GCCCGCTGCCGGGGATGGACTGTGGATCGCGCGGATTTTTCGGTCTATCGCCGGAATGTCCGCCACCTCATTCCCTGCGAGTTTCCTCCCTGCTGAAGGAGACAGGGGGTAGCCGGTCATGGGGAGTTGCTGCGGCTTGCCTGATGATCCGGCTCGCACCGGTCCCGCGATGCGGGATGAAGTGGGTCAGATGCGTAAATCCGACCCTATTTTTGAATGGTAGGGCGTGACCGCCGGGCGCGCCCACTTGTCCCCAACGGGGCGAGATGCCAATGACCAGGCAAATGGCATCTCGCCCTCATGGGTAGTTAGGGACCGCCGAGGCCGTCGGTCCCTACCTTTGATCCACGGATCAGCCGCGCAGCGGCAGACCAAGGACCAAGCACCTTGCCTTTTCTTCACGGATTCTCCAACGCCATGATCTTGTGGAAAAATGGCGGCAATGGGCAGCGGCATTGGAACTGGATTCGAAGTCCTGACAATTCTTTGCGGCTGTGTCTGCGGTATGGTCGTCCTTGCTCCCACTTTCCTGCAAAAGGCGGTTCAAGGGCTCCTCATGAAATGGAATGACCTTGAATCACAAGGTAGTTGACAATTGCCAAAGCCAGACTACTTGAGATTCATGCAAGAAACGCTGTCGATTAAGGTGTCTCCTGTCGAGAAGGCGCGATTGAAGGCCGAAGCCGAACGGCGCGGTGTCAAGCTTTCCACGTTATTGAAAATGGGGCTGGAAGCCGTGACACGCGATGTGCCCGGGACGGGAGGGCCGTCGTGTTATGAATTGGCCGCCCGGTTTTTTGAGGAACCAGGGCATATCGATTCCAGCGGGTTGGGGGATCTCTCCAGCAACAAGTCGCACCTGAGTGGTTTCGGGAAACGGTCATGAAAGTCGCCCAACTCGCCGATACCGGTCCGCTCGTGGCGTTGCTGGATCGGTCCGACCATCACCATGCTTGGGCGGTCGAGTGCTTCAAGCAATTCCACCCGCCTGTGATGACCTGCGAGGCGGTGCTCGCCGAAACGTTCTACTTGTTGGGAGGCCTGTCGTCTTCGCGCAAGACGCTCGCCCATTGGCATCGTGAGGGCTTGATCCAAATCTCGTTCGATTTCCAACAGCAGGCACCGCTGGTCTGGAAACTACTGGAGAAATATGCCGATACGCCGATGGATGTTGCCGACGCCTGCCTGGTCCGCATGACCGAGATCCTGCCGGACGCGCGGATCTGGACCCTCGACAGCGATTTTCTGGTTTATCGACGCCACGGCAGAACCTCCATCCCTCTCCTCGCCCCGTGGGAGCAAAGGTGATCCGGCTTGCGCCAGATGAAGTGGGTCGGATGCGTAAAGGCGTCCCTACCTTTGCTACATGAAACTCGCGATTCTCCACACCCGGCTCTCCGGCTATCTGGCGGCCTGTTTGCGCGGGTTCAAGGCGCGGGCGGGCGCGGAGCTGTTGATCTACTGCTAGCCGCAGCAGCCGGATGATTCGATGCCTTTCGATTCGGGGTCTCTGCTTCGTGCTGCCAGCGGTTTGTCCGCAGATTTGGCTGCTGGCAGGAAATTGACCCGCCACCATGTCACGATCTCACCACCTGAGGCAATTGATCCCGCCGGAATTGTGGCGATACGCAATCGTTTGGACATGAGTCAGTCGGAATTCGCATCGGTTCTCGGCGTGACGCCCGCGAGTGTGATGAACTGGGTATGGCCGCAGGATCCCCTCCGGGCCGGTCAGACGGCTGCTCCTCATCGCCTCCCGGCGACCGGAAATTTTGCTGGTTATCAGGTAAACCTAGCCTGAGTCAGGCCGCAAGCCATTCGTCGCGAAGCCGTAAGCCTAAATGGGAAAATGAACCGCAGATGAACGCAGATAAACGTTAATTCTCAGAGTCTTGTGGTAAATCCACGACGCATCCAAAAGGTGAGTCGTGGAATCGATCCAACTCATTGACAATCTGCGTCCATTAACGTCCATCTGCGGTTCCATTTCTTTTTCCAGGGTAAGCGGTAGTCGGCAAGATTCAGGATTTTTTGAAGAAGGGCTTTTTCACCACCTCGGCGGGGAACAGGCGGCCGCGGACGTCGATTTGCAGGGCGGTGCCGGGTTTGGAGAAGTCCGGTGGCAGGTAGGCCATGCCGATGCCGGCCATGAGCGATGGCGAGAGAGCGCCGCTGGCGAGTTCGCCGATGACGGCGCCTTCCATGGTGGCCACCGGATAGTGGGCACGCGGCGGCGGGGCTTTGTCGGTGAATTTCAGCGCGCTGAGTTTCAGTGGCGGGCCATCCGTCTTGTGGCGGACGAGTGTTGCGCGGCCGATGAAGTCGGGTTTTCCCAGATCGCAGAAAAACCCGAGGCCGGCCTCGATCGGCGAGTGATCGGGTGAGAGGTCGTTGCCATTGAGCGGGTAGCCCATTTCGAGTCGCAGTGTGTCGCGCGCGCCGAGCCCGCAGGGCGCGGCACCGGCGGCGAGGAAGTTTTTCCATGCGGCGATTCCATTGGCGGCCGGGCAGAAGTATTCGAAGCCGTCCTCGCCGGTGTAGCCGGTGCGGCAGACGATGCCGCCGTTTTGGAGGGTGGCGATGCCATTGCGCGGCGGCAGGGTGTCATTGGGAAACGCTTTGGAAAAAACCTCCACCGCATCCGGTCCCTGCACGGCCATGCCGGCCCAGAGATCGCTTTCGTTGCGCAGTGTGGCCTCCTCGCCCGGGTGTGAGGTCATCCAGGAAAAGTCCTCATCGATCATCGAGGCATTCACGACGAGGAACCACGAGGTTTCCCCCGTGCGATAGGCGATCAGGTCATCGATCACGCCGCCGCGTTCGTTGAGCATGAGCGTGTATTGTCCCTGGCCGGGGGCGAGTTTGGATACGTTGTTGGTGAGCAGTCGGTTGAGCCATGCCTCGGAGCCGCTTCCTTCCACGATGAACTGGCCCATGTGCGAGATATCGAAAATGCCGGCCTTTTCGCGCACCGCGCGGTGTTCGTCGAGGATCGACGTGTATTGCACCGGCATGTTCCAGCCGGCGAAGGGGACCATGCGGGCGCTCAGCTCAAGATGGGCTGCTTCCAGCGGCGTGCGTTTCATTTCCTCGGACACGCAGGCAAGCGTGGGAGCATGGCCGGGGCTTGTCAATTCACCGCACCATTTCCACATGGTCGGGAATATTTTCCGGCACACTCGAAAACGGTTTCCTCCGCTTGGCGGTCGCATGGTGTCCGGACCAGACCGACGCTTGATCCGGAGTTGCGGTGCGGTGGATTCGCAGCCACGCTGCCGCCGCATCTTCATCTGAGCGGTCATGAATAATCCCGGCGAAGAACCGTCAAAACAAGCGCGTGGACCAGCCGGTTCCGCCGCACCGGGTGCCGCCATCGAGGATCCGGACGGCGACCTTCTGCTGGTCGAGCGTGCCCAGAACGGGGACATGCGGTCCTACGACGAGCTCGTCACGCGCCACCGTGGGAAAATCTTCGCCATGATCCGCAACATGATCCATCAGGAAGCCGAGGCATGGGACCTCTCGCAGGAGGTCTTCATCAAGGCATGGCAGGCGCTGCCACGCTTCGAGGCCAAGGCGCGCTTTTCCACCTGGCTCTACCGGATCGCCCACAACACCGTCTATGACTGGACGCGCAAGCGTCGGATCGAGAGCGTAGGCGAACTCAACGACGGGATTTTCGAACGCGACCGGATCGATTCCGCCTCGCGCACCACGCCGTCCGGCGGCGAGACGCCGGACGAATCGCTGGCCCAGGGCGAGTTGCGCGCGAAGATCGAGGCCGCCTTGCAAAAACTCACCGATGACCACCGCGAAGTGGTGCTGCTCAAGGACGTGCAGGGGCTTTCCTACAAGGAAATCGCCGATGTCATGTCCTGCTCGCTGGGCACCGTGATGAGCCGTCTTTACTATGCCCGCCAGAAACTCCAATCCCTGTTGAAAGATGAATATCAATCCCGATGACACCCGCCTGGCCCTGTGGCTTGACGACGAGCTGGAGGGCGGGGAACTCGCGGCCTTCGAAAAATGGGTCGCGGGAAATCCCGAACTCCTCGCCGCCCGCGAGGAGACGCGGCGCTGGCGTGCGACGATCGCCGGCACCATCCCTTCCGATGTCGAGCCACCTTACGCGGATTTCTTCAATCACCGCGTGCACAAGGCGATCCATGATCTGCAACCGACCGTCCCGGCCGCCCGCCGTCCGCGGGTTCCGTTGCGTGCGTGGCTGATGCCCGTGGCCGCCTGCGCCGGCATGGCATTCGCATTCTGGATTGGTGCCAGGCAATCCGCCGTGCCGGAAATCGATGTCACCGGCGCGCCGCGCGCCATTCCTGTCGAGCCGGTGCTCTACACGCCGGAACAAGGCGTCGAGGCCCGTTGGTTCGACAGCGAGGATGCGCTGGCTACCGTGATCGTGCTCGATGGCGTGCAGGCGATTCCCGACGACATCGACTTCTCGCACACCGTCTATTTGAACCACGAGCGCGAGATCGACTCGACCGCCGCCATCGAAAACGAAACCCTCTTGGTGGAATGATATCTCATCGCACATGGTGGACGCTGGCTGCGGCGCTGTTTCCCTGCGCGCTCATGGCCGTGGAAGACCCGGGCCGGGCGGAGGT
>JALRFY010000141.1 GCA_023253625.1 Akkermansiaceae bacterium
ACTCAGCTTGTGATAGCGGGCGAGCGTCTCGGGCGACGGGTGAAGGATCAGCTTGCCGGTGTAGCCATCGAGAATAGCCGGGGACAAGGCGACGACGTCAATGACCGTGCCGCCTTCGAGTCCGACCACTGCCGGGATGCCGAATGCACGGGCAAGGATGGCGGTGTGGGAATTCACGCTGCCCTGCTCGGTGGCGAATCCGAGCACATGGCGGCGGTTCATCGAGGCGGTGTCGGACGGTGCCAGATCGTAGGCTACCAGGATATGGCGGCCGTTCGGTGCCTGGCTGCGGTGGTCCTCGTCCGGAGAAAAATTCCGCAGCACGCGCTGGGCGACGTCCTCGATATCGGCGGTGCGCTCGCGCAGAAATGGATCCGGAATGCGGCGCATGGCCTCGAGGAAATTCTGCATGACGGCGTAGAAAGCGTATTCCGCGTTCTGCCTGCGGCTTTCGATGGCGGCCAGCACACGTTCCACCACGCTGCGGTCCTCGATCATCATGACGTGGGCCTCGAAGATGCCGCTTTCGTTTTCACCGGCGAGATCCTCCAGCCGGCTCTGTAGTTCGATGAGCTGTTTTTTGGTGATTTCCACCGCCTTGCGGAAACGTTCCTGCTCGGCTGCCACCTCGGATTGCTCGATTTCGTAAATTTCCGGCGCGGAAAATCCGCGGGCGATCACGTGGAGTGGAGCGATGGCGATCCCGGGGGAAGCGGGAATCCCCTCGTAGATGACTTCTGGCGCTTCACCGGGCATGGACATGGACTGCGGCGAGATTGAAGTGGTCGGATTGCACGATCAAGGAGCAAATAACGCGTGGGGCCAGGGAGGCTGGAATCATCCTTTTAGCCGCATAATGCGGGTGACTCATCCTTATCTCCGCGCATACCGGAAGCCGGGAAATGCACGGACGAGCCGGCGCATTTCGAGCTTCATCAGAGTGGCGGTGA
Source organism: Akkermansiaceae bacterium (assembly GCA_023253625.1). Taxonomy (GTDB): domain Bacteria; phylum Verrucomicrobiota; class Verrucomicrobiia; order Verrucomicrobiales; family Akkermansiaceae; genus Luteolibacter. The sequence continues at coordinate 951 of JALRFY010000141.1, forward strand.
CCACATGGGCAGGCATGCCGCTGCGCTCAATGATGAAATCCACCGGGGATTCGTCATTGTCCAGCAACGCCAACACCGCCGCTTCGTCCGCGGGCAGCGCCGGCAGGTCGCTGGCCTCCATGGCAACGGCAGCTTGGCGGGTGAAGGGAAGCTCGCCGAGGTCGTCCAGGATCTGGCCGGGATCGGCGACGAGTGTGGCCCCTTCGCGGATGAGCTGGTTGCAGCCGGCGGAGGTGGGTTTGTCGATGGGGCCGGGCACGGCGAAAACCGGCTTGCCGTATTCCGAGGCGAGGTTCGCGGTGATGAGCGAGCCCGACCACGCGGGGCACTCGATGACCAGGAGCGCGCGCGACCATGCGGCGACGATGCGGTTGCGCATCGGGAAGGTTTGTTTGTCCGGCGCGGTGTGCAGCGGGAATTCGGAAACCACCGCGCCATGGCCGTCGGCAATCTTCTCGGCCAGCGGCAGGTTTTCCGGCGGATAGAGCTTCGCGAGGCCCGAGCCGACCACCGCGATCGTGCGGCCCTTGGCGGCCACCGCGGCCTCGTGCGCGGCCGTATCGATGCCACGTGCCAGCCCCGAGATGATGCTGAATCCGGACTGTGCCAGCTGATAGGCAAACTTCCGGGCAACTTGCGCTCCGTAGTGCGTGGCGCGCCGCGTGCCGACGACGCCGATCGAATGGCGGTCGCAGGAATCGAGCGAGCCCCAGACATACAACAACAACGGTGGATCATAGGCATCACGCAACGGCGCGGGATAGGCCTGATCGTCCTGCGTGACGATGGCGATCCCGCGCCGCGTGGCTTCTGCGATCTCCGCTGCGGGATCGGTGTGGTCCTGCCATTGGTGCAGGATTTTGGCAGTCTCCTCGCCCACCCGGTCCACACGGAGGAGGCGGTCGATGGGCGCACCAAGGACCGAGGTGGCGTCACCGAATGCCTCCAACAGCCGGCGCACGCGCACCGGGCCGATCCTTGGCAGGGCGTTGAGTGCTACGAGTGCTTCAAGCGGAGACACTGGGGAAAACTGCGGGTTGGGACGCTGCTCATGCCTTCTTCACATCCACCCAATTTCCGCTGCGGGCGGATTCGAGAACCGCATCGCAAACGTGCTGGGTGCCGAGCGCGTGGCGGAAATCGGGGTAGCGTTTTTCGGCCTTCGGGTCGTCGAGTGATTTGATGAACTCCGCGAGTTCGTGGATGAACGAGTGCTCGTAGCCGAGGCAGAGGCCGGGAACCCACCAGTTGCCGGCGTAGGGATGATCGCCGTCCGAGCAATGGATGCTGCTCCAGCCGCGGCGGTCGCCGGGTACGCCGTGGTCGAAGTAGGACAAGCGGTTGAGGTCGTGAAGGTCCCAGAAAAGCGACTTGTTCTCGCCGTTGATCTCGAAGGTATAGAGCGCCTTGTGGCCGCGGGCGTAGCGGGTGGACTCGAAAATCGCGAGCGAGCCATTCTCGAAGCGGGCGAGGAAGGCGCAGGCGTCATCAATGGTGACGGCCTGTTTCTCACCGGTGGCGGTGTGAACGCGCTCCTTGATGAAGGTTTCCGTCATTGCACTGACCGACACGATCTCGCCGTTGATCCAACGCGCGGTGT
>JALRFY010000174.1 GCA_023253625.1 Akkermansiaceae bacterium
TCGTCATCACCGGCATCGGCTGTGTTTCCCCGCTCGGAAACGATCTCCAATCCACATGGGAAGGCATGAAAGCCGGCCGCAGCGGCATCGGCCGGATCACCCAGCTCGATCCGGATCCGTTCGATTGCAAGATCGCCGGCGAGGTGAAAAATTTCGAGCCGGACGCTTATTTCAACATGCCCAAGGACGCGCGCCGCGCCGACCGCTACGTGCAGTTGGCCGTGGCCGGCGCAAAACTGGCGATGGTGGATTCCGGGCTCGACGTTTCCCAAATCGATCCACGCCGCTTCGGCGTGATGGTCGGCAGCGGCATCGGCGGCCTGGCCACCCTCGAGCGCGAACACGGCACCTACATGACCAAGGGGCCGAAGCGTGTCTCGCCGTTCACCATCCCGATGATGATCTCCAACATCGCCAGCGGCATCATTTCCATGGAGTTCGGACTCAAGGGACCGAACATGGTCATCGTCACAGCCTGCGCGACATCCAATCACAACATCGGCGAGGCATGGCGCATCATCAAATTCGGCGATGCCGACGGCTTCATCTGCGGCGGCGCGGAAGCCACCATCCTGCCGATGGGCCTCTGCGGTTTCGCCAACATGAAGGCGCTCAGCACCCGCAACGACGAACCGGAAAAGGCTTCCCGGCCCTTCGACAAACACCGCGACGGCTTCGTCATGGGCGAAGGTTCCGGCGTGCTGGTGATCGAGGAACTCGAACACGCTAAAAAACGCGGCGCGAAGATCTACGCCGAACTCATCGGCTACGGTGTCAGCGCCGATGCCTACCACCTCAGCGCGCCCTCGCCGGACGGCAGCGGCCCCGCCTATGCCATCGAGATGGCGCTGCGCCACGGCAGGAAAAACCCGGCCGACGTCGATTACCTCAACGCTCATGCCACCTCCACCGGCCTGGGTGACATCGCGGAAACGAAAGCCATCAAACTCGCCTTCGGCGACCACGCGAAGAACGGCCTGATGGTTTCCTCCACCAAGTCGATGACCGGCCACATGCTCGGCGCGGCCGGTGGCATCGAACTCATCGCCAGCGTGATGGCCATCAAGGACGGCATCGTCCCGCCCACCATCAACATCGAGGAACAGGACCCCGAATGCGATCTTGATGTGGTCCCCAACGTGGCCCGCGAGGCGGATGTCAAGGTGGCCATCTCCAACAGCTTCGGCTTCGGCGGCCACAACGCTTCGGTGCTGGTGAGCAAGTTCGAGTGACGATGGATGCACCGCTCCACCGCCACTCCTGCGAAGTCGCCTTCGGCGATACCGACGCCAGTGGCTGGATGCATTTCCCCAACGTCTTCCGCTACGTCGAGGAGGCCGAGCATGCGTTTCTCAAATCGCGCGGCCTCCTTGTCTTCGACCGCGCAGAGGGCGGCTGGCCACGGGTGCATGTCAGCTGCGATTACAAACGGCCGCTCGTCACCGGCGACTGTATCGAGGTCCTGCTGCAAATCACGCGCACCGGCACCAGTTCCGTCACATGGAATTTCGAAATCGTGAACGCCGGCGGCGAAACAGCGGCAAGCGGATCGATGACCACCGTGCGCGTGAACCACGAGGGAAAGCCGCAGCCGCTCAGTGAAAACGAGCGTGGCACCCTCGGCGGATAAGACGCGCGTTCGCGCTTTCGTCACAATTTCGTCACCAAGCGCGGCTTCGGGCCTGTCACATTCGCCCATAGCACGTGGCGGCCAGTGCTCCATCCGGCAGCGATGGCCGTATCGCCATGTCACGTTGCTCCTCCAGAAAATTTCCCGCTGCGTCCCACCGCGCCCAGAAAATTGGCCCGCCCATGCATACGCGGGACCGCGTCACCGCTGCAGTTTTGCTCTGTTCCATGGCGTTCCAATGCTGGCTGCTGCCTGCCAATCCCTCGGTTACCCTTCCCTATTTCGCGCAAAACGACACCGTGCAATCCGCCGGTGAAATTCCCGTGAAAGCCGCTCCAGCCGAGGCTGAACCAGCAGCCGTAGAGCCCACCGCGTGGCAGCCTGCTGCGGCCGGTGAACACGCGCCGCTGGCCCCGCCCGACGACGTCAATCCGGTATTCCAAGGTCCCATTCCCGGCATCGACGACGCCGTTGGCAATTGCCTGATCAATGGCGAGGTCTCCGACGCCGTTTCGCTCAACCCCGTCGCCGGAGCCTTCGTCGATGTGCTCGGCACCGGCCGCACCGCCGAGACCGATGCCCAGGGTCGTTTCACCATTGTCGGACTGCCCGCCGGCAACTTCACCCTCGAGGCCACCAAACTCGGTTACTCCACCGAGTCCGCCGTCGTCACCACCCTCGAAGGCCAGCCCGCCGAAGCCCGCTTCGGCCTGCGCGCCAAACCCACCGACGACAGCACGGCGGAAACCATGCTCGAAGAGGAAACCATCGTCGGCGAATACCAAGGCGAATCGCAGGGGGATTTCAACCTGAGCCTGGAAACCAGCGCATCTGTCACCTCAGGCATCTCCAAGGAGGATTTCACCAAAACCGGGGTGAGCGACGCTGCCGGCGCAGTAGGCAAGGTGGCTGGTGCCAATATCGTGGGCGGCAAATTCGCGGTCGTTCGGGGCCTTGCGGACCGTTATGTCACCACGCTTTTCAACGGTGCCGCCATTTCATCCGCAGACCCATCGCGCAAGGCGGTGCAACTCGACATCTTCCCCACCACAGCCATTCAGGGCATCGATGTTAATAAAACCTACCTGCCATCACTGCCCGGCGATTTCGGCGGCGGCACCATCCAGATCAATTCGCTCAACATCCCGCATGAGCGCGTCATTGAGGCCAAATACAAAATCGGCTGGAACAACACCTTCGGCGACCGCATGCTAGTTCATCCGAATCGCGAACCAGGATTCTGGGGTGATGTGGACAACCCGATTCCCGACGGCCTGCTCTGGAAGCTCGATGCCGATGGCAACCCGGCTTCCTTCAATGAAGGCGGCCGCCGCGTCGCTCCTCCATTGAGCACCAATAACAACAACTCCAACAACAATCCATTGCAGCGGCAGGCGGCCATCGACGAGGCGAAGCGCCAGCAGGAGGCCGCCAATTCGACACTGCCCAAGGTCCGCGAACTCGAGGCCTCGCAGTCATGGCTGCCCAAGGAGACCAAGCCGGAAGCACCGCAAAGCTTCTCCCTCGTTTATGGCGACCGCCTTGAAATCAGTGACGGCGTCACCGCAGGCTTCATCGCCGCGTTCCAACACGCGACTTCCGACCAGGTCAACGAATTCGGCGATGAAGCCCGGTTGACAGCCCCGGCACGATATTGGACGGAGGAAAGCTACGCCCGCGAGGTCGATTGGTCGTTCTATCTGGGCGGCGGGATCCAGATCGGAGAGAATCACGAGCTTTCATTCACTTGGTTCGACAAACACATCGCCACCGACAACATCACCCACGGCACCGACTTCACCGTCGAGGGCGAGCGCTTCGGCGGCTTTGGCAACAATGCCAACATCATCGGCCGCTACGGGGCCTCCGCCGTTTACAAGCGCGAGTTCTGGACCATCGAGCCGGTAACCCGCGACACCGAAATCGCCCAGGTTGGCGGCAAACACTCGAACGATATCGGAACCACTCTCACATGGCGCCTCACCGATTCACTTGCCCGGGAGTCCCGCCCGCACACCTCCACATTCAACACCTCGCTGCTCGATTTCACCGACCCGCTGGTCGCCGCGGAGGCGGCCCGCAACCCGGGTTTCACCTATAATCCGTCCCTCGGGAAAATCGCCACTATCGAACACGACCGCTTTTCCGGCGAGGCGATCCGCGAACTCAACTCAGTGCGTGAAACCCAAGCCATCGAGGAGGAAGCCAATGAAATCTCCGCCGAGATCAAACAAATCATTGCCTTGGGCGAGGATGGCGTGGAGGGCCGGCGCTTCGAGTTTTCCGTTGGCGCGAACGACTTGAACAAAACCCGCACCCAACAGGGCCGCATTTACTTCCTCCGCAATGATGATTGGGAGAACGCGCCCAACCGCAACCCGCCCGCATGGTGGACCGGTGAGCCCGGCATCGCACCCTTCTCGCCGGGCGCACCTTTGAATCGCGGCACTTTCCCTGACGGCAGCCCATTGCCGACAGGATTTCGCAGCCTCGGCGAATTCCTTGCCGCCAATCCGGACCGCATCGCCGATCACTTCAATGGCTATGGCAGCGAACGGACCGGTCCGGTCCCCGGAACAGGAACCGGTCAGCGTGCGTCCCAATATGTCCGGCCCGACGCGCCTTATTATATCAACGGCAGCGGCCTTGAGGTGCGCAACGTCGACAGCGGACTCAGGCTGCAGAGCCTATACGCATCAGCTATCTATCATGGCGATTTCTGGCGCCTCGGCGGCGGCGGTCGCTGGGAAACGGAGAACAAATCCTACGAGGTGGCCGCCCTGCCACTGACCAGTCTCACGGAGACCTCGCCGGGCCGCTTCGGCACCCTTTCAACCAGCGCCTTCATTCCCTCGGTTTTCGGGTCCATCGACGTGCTGCCGGAAACCACAACACTCAACAGCGCGTGGTCGCACACGGTTGCCAGACCCACTTTCCACGAGTTCCTCCCGATCGAATCCGTCGATCAGGAAACCGGCATCGAACGCCGCGGCAACCCGCTTCTCACCGAAACATCGATCGACAATTTCGACGCCTCCGTGGACCTGAAAATCACCGAAAACTTCACCGGCAGGGTCTCCGGATTCCACAAAAACCTGGCCGACCCCATCGTCGTCGTCCAGCGCGTGGACAATGCCACAGGCAGCAATTTCACCACCTACCAGAACGGCGACAGCGGGACCATCACAGGCGTCGAGATTGAAGGACGATGGAAACACCCGGACCATCCATACTCGCTTGCGGCAAACTATTCCTACATCTCATCCTCGCTGGAATATCAGGTGAATTCCGGCGACCCGCTCAACCCTCTGAGCCTCGAAACCCGCTTCCCCTACCAACCGAGCCAAATCCTCAATCTCACCCTCGGTTGGGAGCCTGCGGAATCACCATGGAGCGCCTTCCTCACCGCCAATTTCACCGACGAATACCCGACCATCCTGCGCAGTGATCCGGTGGCTTATGATGTCTGGCTCAAGCCGCAATTCACCCTCGACCTGCTCCTCGCACGCCGCTTCGAAATGGAACACGCCGTCGCAACGGTGACTCTTGGCTTAAGGAACCTTCTGGATGGTGGCCAAGTGTATGAATATCGCGGCGGCCCGGGTGGCAATGATCCGCTGAATGGATTGGTTTACACCGAGGACCAAGCGGGACGCTCGGTCTATCTCGAACTCAAGGCTGAGTTTTGAGAATGGGGCGAAATTGACACACAATGCCGCTTAATTTCCGCGGCGCGCCCTTCAGATTGCCGGTGCTTGAACGCGGCTCAGACCGCGGCACGCAACCCGCAATCCACCGAATTCATGAAACCAAAACACACACGCATCCTCGGCCTCCTGGCCGCCGCGGTCGTCTCGCCCATGGCGAGCCAGGCCGCCATCATCGACGTGGTGGCCACGCAAACCGTGACCACCACCCCATTCGGTCCCAACGTGAAGGCCATCACGGCCAACACGACCTGGACCAGCGACAATATCTACATCCTCAAGGACAAGGTGTTCGTCACCAACGGCGCCACTCTGACCATCGAGCCGGGAACCAAGATCTACTCGACCCTCGACGACAAAGGCGACGCCAACCTCAACAACGACGAGTTCGGCTCTGTGGTGATCACCCGTGGGGCAAAGATCATGGCCGAAGGCACTGCCGACCGTCCAATCGTCTTCAGCACCATCGACGAACTCGAAGCCCGGGAACAAACCGATTATGACGGGGACCTGCAGGTTGCGGATTTTCCCACCGCCAATACCTCGGGCCGCTGGGGCGGCATCGTCATCCTTGGCAACGCGCCCATCGCCTCCTACAGCGGTGCCACCACCATCGGCG
>JALRFY010000212.1 GCA_023253625.1 Akkermansiaceae bacterium
AATCACTGACCCCTGTCATCAAATGCAACCGACCCCATTTACTGGAAGCAATGCTTGTTAGTCGGGACTGACCCTTTTGATGCTCTGTTGAGCGCTGGCGGAGGGATGAGAAAATAACGACCTAGCAGAACCGCATGCTAAAATCCAATCACTGACCCCTGTCATCAAATGCAACCGACCCCATTTACTGGAAGCAATGCTTGTTAGTCGGGACTGACCCTTTTGATGTCCCTTTTGAGGTGCTGGCGCTGTCGGTGTGGGTCAGGAGGCGGGTGAGGTTATATTATTGGAAGCAGTGGAAGCAGCCCCGCACGCGCCGCCGCAACCTGTTGGCACTGGGAGCCGATCCCGCAACGGTGCACATGGCGACGCGGAGCCGAAAAGGCTACTGGCGGATGAGCCAGAACGAGATTGTGCGACAAGCGCTGAACAACCGTTGGCTTGAGGAACAAGGGGTTCCCGATTTAAGAGCTGTCTGGAGCGTTCTTCACTACGGGCCGAAGGCCCGCGTCTGATTGGAACCGCCCTATACGGAGCCGTACGCAGGGTGGTGTGGGACCGGGGAGCTAATCACTCCCCGGGACCCGATTGGCCTCTTCGATTACGTGTCGGTGAAGTAGTCCGAATCGATCCTCTTGACCTCGTAGTTGGATGCTGTCGCGACGCCGACACCGTTGTCAAACATCAACTTGGCTAGGCGTGGGCCGTCTATCAAAATGATCTTGGTCTCGATCCGGGAAGTGTATTCGAGGGCATCGGAGCTGAACGTCGATGTCGTGATAAAAATACCCTTCCTCGCCCTTTGGCCCTGCAGCGCACCAGCAAACTTCTGAATCTCAGGTCTGCCAACGGTCCCTTCCCAACGCTTCGCCTGCAAATAGATGATATCCAAGCCAAGTGGATCTTCCTTGATGATGCCGTCTATACCCTCATCGCCAGATCTTCCAAGCGCTTCGCCAGCATCCTTGCGACTACCTCCGTATCCCATCCGCACTACAAGATCAACGACGACACGCTCAAGGAATTCTGGTGGGGCAGTCTTGATCTGAGACAAAAGCTCCGCCTCAATCTGCCGCCGAACCTTCAAATACGCATTCTCTAGCAATTCTTCCGGTGTCTGCTCCTCTTGGGCCTCCACATCAGGCGGGCCGTTCTCATCATCGTCAGTGCTCTTGCGGCGATTACGGAACTCACGATATTCATCGTATTCATTGAGCGTGCGTAAATCGATTCGCCGTGGATGAATACGCAAAGCCTCACGGCCTCGTTCTGTAATAGTCGAAATCGCCCTGCGTGGTGACACCAGCAGACCTGCTTGAGCGATATGAGACTTGGCCCAACCGATCCGATTATCGAAAAGGCGGGCACGTCCACTCGGTAACATCTCTCGCCGCTCTTCGTCAGTCAGGCCAAACTGCTCAGCAAGATGCGCAACCAAATCACGATTCAAATGCTCCTTCCCATCCGCATGAGCTTCCAAAAGCGGCCGCATGAGAGTCTGAAAATCGGGGATGGGCATGATAGGTATTGTTTCTTGGCACAACAGTGTTATTGAACGACCGGTCGGGTTAGGGGGGGCATACACGACCGGTCGGTGATCAGGGTAAAACCCGACCCTGGAAATTGCTTCTCAGCGACTCCCGTTCGGGGGAACGAGCTTTGGCTAGATGTAGGTGACATTGTGAATTGCGACTAAGTAGTAAAATCAGATCCGTTGCGACAAGCCGGAATTCCCTAAATTGCCTGATTTTCACCAGCCCACCGCCCGCGCAAGGCTTCCAGCTGCTCCCGAAGCGTGGGAGCGCCTGATTCGGACTGGCTCCAGTTCGTCCGCGCTTCATTCCGGCGCAGCAGGCAGTGTTGGTATTGGGCCAGTCGCGCCAGTGGCATGAACAGCATCCGTTCCTCGGGCCAATCGGTCGCGGCGGCCACAGCAAACAGCTGGGCGGCCAGGAAGCCGGGTTCGTCGCAGGGAGGGGCTTTTTTTGCGCCGATGTCTGCCATGGTATCAACCTGGGCCGCCTCCAGTTCCCGGCTCTGTTCCCCGAGGTGCTTGAACGCGATGTGGAAGCCGGCCGGGCTGAGGCCGCCGCAGAAGATCAGGGCGGCTTCGCGGAATCTCCTGGTCATTGAACCTAGAATCCGCAGTCAGGCTGGTGATTTGAGGCTTTTAATAACCACCATTGGAGCGCAGCGGAGATGGACGAACCGATAAATTCAAATCCTGAATCAAATTGACGGATTTTAAACGGATTTCACGGAAAGAATGAAGAATTTGAAAACCGACTGATCTACAACCAATAGGTGAAACCTGGTTTTTGCATGACTCATTCATAATCCATGTAATCCGTGGTTTCAATTGCGGTGTTCAGGTTCCATTGGTGACCTGAAGTTATCTCATCACAGGCGGAAGATCCGGGCAAGCGCGTTGGCAAGTCCTTCCAGTGGACGCGTGATTTCGGGGGCAATCGCCTGAAGGATCCGCCACAGGATCAGGACAGGGAGGGTGAGGATACGGATGACCATCTTGACCAGCCACCAGACGATCAGGATCGGGCTGAAGAGGATTTTAAAGAAGGTTTTCAAAAGGGTGTATCCGGGATGAAGTGTTAGGTTTCGAGATGAATCAGGTATTCAGCTCCATTTGCGTTTCCCGGTGAGGAGTTCGTAGATTTCCTTGATGAAGAGTCCGGTCATCCAGAGGATGGTTTTGATTTTGATGAGCATGGTGGTTTGGGGTTGAAATGGGAGGCCTGTAGCGGCGCTCTGTGAGCGTCGATGTGGATGAAGAGCAAAGGAAGTTGCCTTGGCTTTTGCATTGGAGCGACGGTCACAGACACGCCGCTACAAATGGGAATCAGATCGTGCGGATCGTGGAGCCGGTGCGGATGTTCACCACGCGGATGCGGCCATTGGGTTGGGTGAGGTGGACCTCCTCGCCTTGGACGATGGCAGCGGTGAAGGTGCCGCCGATGGTGCGGACGGTGGAGCCGGTAGCGGTGTTGACGATGCGGATGGAACTGCGTTCGATTTTGACTGCGTAGGACATGACTTCATTATGCCCGCCACAATGCGTTTCATCCATGCGCTGACACGAAATCATGTCATAAACATGGATCGGAAAACGAACCGCAGATGGACGCAGGGAAACGCTGGTTCAGAGGCTCATGCGGATTTCACGCCATCACCTGATGGATGGGAAAGTGAGTTGACATAACTCATTCATTATCTGCATCCATTCCCGTTCGTCTGCGGTTCCATTTTTTCAGGGTGATGTGTCCCACCGCACCGAGCACCGCGGCGGAGCTCGGCTCGGGCCCCGGTGTCTTCCTGGCGGCGGTGCGGGCCTCGTGCGCGTTTCCCACGCCCACCGGCCACCACAACAACACGCTCATCCCCGGCCAGGGCGGGTTCCGTTCCGGCGCTTATTGGAGACCCGGCCTGCCGTTGGGAATCCGGATCCTCGCCGTGTCCATTCCGGTGCCGGCATGGGGCTGGCCGCTGTGAGCGGGCCGCATCCGGATCAACCTTTCAGCGTTTCCTCAAGCCAGGCGAGCATGCGTTTGCGGTAGGCACCGCCGTCGCGCGAGAGCGCGTCGCCATGGCCGGCGGCCTTCACCTCGAAGATCGTCTTCGGCTGGCCGGCAGTGCGGAACAATTCGCGGCCCTGCGCCACGGGCACCACGATGTCCTGCTCGCCATGCACCACCAGCAGCGGCACCGGGCTGATTTTTTCCACGTAGTCGCGCGGCGACCATTCATCGGTCACCAGGCTCTCGCCAAGCTGGCCGCCGATCAGCCGGGCCATCGTGCGGTAGGAGGCGAACGCGCCATCGATGACCACCGCGCGCAGCCCGCGCACCGGCGACTCGCCGATGGCGGTGATCGACTTGGCTCCGCCCAGGCTATGGCCATAGGAGACGAGCTTGCCGGCATCCACGTCCGGCCGCCGCGCCACATGGGCGAAGGCCGCCTTGACGTCGTCGATCATGCCGCGGCGGTCGAGGCTGCCGCCGGATTTTCCGAAGCCGCGGTAGTCGAACATCATCACATGGTAGCCGGCCTCGGCCAGCCACATCACAAAGCCAAGGTGGTGGCCGAGCGAGCCGGCATTGCCGTGGGAAAACACCACCGTGGCCCGCGGATCCTTGACGCGTGCCGGGATGAACCAGCCGTGCAGCGGTGTGCCATCGGCGGAGCGGAAACGAAGGTTTTCGTAGTTGAAGCCCCAGGTCGCGGGCGTGGCCGGCTCGTCGCGGGTGGGCAGGTAGAACAAGCGGTTGCCGCCGCCGGGTTTTTGAAATTCGTCGGCCAGCCGCAGGAGCGTGCGGCCGGCTTCCTCCAGCGTCACCGATGTCTGCTGCGCGCCAGCCAGCGGGACCGCCGCCAGCCACAGGGATACGATGCGCGCGTGCATGGCATTCAATCGACACCGGATGCGGCGCTTGTCGAGCGAAACCACGGCGGAGTTTCCACCGGAATCCGCAGTCGGCCCAGCCGGTTTATCCGCGCTTGCAGGGCGTGGATGTGCTGCGGACTCCGCGCCATGTTCACGCCGAAGTGGCAAAAGGGGAAGCTTTGCAAAGTGACAGCCAAAGTGACAAAATTTTGCCAGCCATGGGTGCCGGTTTAGATAGGTCGTGGGTGCCAGGAGACGAGCGTGTCGGTTTGGCACCCTGGAAGGATTCGGCGGAGAGGCCTGCGATTCACGGGCCGGTGACGGCGAGGCGGACGAACTTCCGCGCGCCGAGCGGGCTGGAAAACGTGTAGGTCACCTGATCGCCGGAGAGAGTCAGGTTCACACTGGGGAGGGTCTCGGCGGTCCAATTGCCGGTGAGCGTGTCCGAGGTTTCCACCTGAAAGTGGCTGCCATAGGTGCCGGTGTAGTCCGCCGCCTTGGTCCAGGTGATGGTGATCACTCCGGCGGTGTGGGTGACAAGCGGCAGGGCGGTCGGGCCGGTGGTGTCGGAACCGCCTCCAAGGAAGTATTCGATGCCGTTGGATACGCCGTCGCCATCATGGTCCGCATTGAGAGCGCCGGTGGTTTCATTCACTTGCTGCCAGAGGGCGAAGCCGGTCAGCGGCGCGGAGTAGGTCACCTCGTTGTCGGTGCTGGTGGACGCGTCGTTGCCGCCATCCACCACATCTGCGGCGATTGATGCCGTGACCGTGCCATCACCGGTCATGCCGTTGACCGCCACATGGTAGGTGGTGTCATCATCGGGTGCGGTTTCCGTCACAACCGCGGTGGTCGCACCGGCGGTGCCGCCGAGGGTCACGTCATCGGCATTGAAGCCCGTCACGGCTTGACTGAACACCACGGTGAAGGTGATCGGAGACGCCGGGGTCGGGTCCGTTTGCCCGGGGGCCTGGTTGATCGTGACGGTGGGTTTGGTCGTGATGGTGAGGGTGAACGACTGGAAAACCACGGCGGGAGAGGAATTGGTCCGCTCGATGGTGATCGGGTAGCTGCCGGGTGCCACATTGGTTGGCAGGATGCCGGAGAGGACGCCGGTATCGGGGTTGAGCGAGAGTCCGGCGGGCAGGGTGACACCGGCTGCCAGGCGGAACCGCGCCGGAGTGTCGAGGGATCCGTTTCGCAGGGCGCTGACGAAAGCGGAGTTGGCGGAGTGGTTTCCGCTTCCGGGTGTGCTGCTGGCTTGGGTGATGGCGGTCCAACCGCTGGCGAGGTCGGCATGGGCCTCCTTGTCGCTGTTGAAATGGGCGGACATGGCGCTGCCGACGGCACCGATATTCGGGGATTCCACCGTGTTCGATCCATAGGAAAGGCCGTGGACACGGTTGGAATCCGCGTCGTTGAGGGTGATGAAGTCGCCGCTGTTTCCGAGGGCGATCCAAGGGTCGTAGCCGGGATCGAAATAGGTGGTGTTGGTGCTGCTGAGCACCATGAGGCCATCCGCAGGGTCGGTGTCGTCCGCAGGGATCCGGCTGTCCTTGGTGGTTCTGCCGTTGTAAATGACGATGAGGGTTCCGGCAGGTATGTTGTCCCAGACGGCGGTGTCCTGGAAGACGAGGATTTCATCGTTGTTGGATTCGAGATCCCAGTAGCTCAGGCTGCCTTGCTCGAGAGTGAGGATTTCAATCCATTCGGAAGTTCCGCCGCTCGGGCCTTGGCTGAATTCGTGAATGATGGCCTGGCGCGAGATGTCGGCGGTGTTGCCGGCGAGGACCAGGCCGCTGGTATAGGAGAAGAAATCACCGGGTGCGGCAGTGGCGGGCGGGCGGGCGAACAGGTTGACGCTGGCGGTGGTGAAGGGCCGGCCGATGGAATTCCCGTCGTTGGCGGTGATCACGCAGCGCCAGAGTTTGCCGGCGCGGGACGGGTCGGGGGTGAGTGTGGCGGAAGTGTCCGGCGAGTTGGAGTAAGTCACCGCGTCGGTGCTCGACTGCCATTGATAAAGATACGTGATGGGATCGGACTCCGGGTCGGTGGCGGTGATGGATGCGATGGCAAGCGGGGTGTCCGAGTAGCCGTTGGTGGTTTCCGAGAGGGTGGCGTCGGTGATTTGCGGAGGTTGGTTGACGGGGGAGGAGGGCGTGCCGAAGAGCTGCAGCTCGGCGGCGGTGAGTGAGCCGGAGATGCCGCTGATGCGGTCGGCGATTTTGAGTGTCCAGGTTCCGGTGGCATTTTCGCCCCAGTGCCGGACGGATGAAAACGTCCAATTGGTGAGCGACTCACCGGATTTTCCGGAGGCGGAGACCCCCAACTGGCTGACCATGCCGGAGGGTGAGGTCAGGGTGATGTCGAGGTGGCGGTGGTTCGTGTGGCTGGCGCTGAGGCGGACGCTGGCGTGTTCGACGCGCACGGTGTCTGTGATGGTGAAGGTGCGGGTGATGCCGGTGGTGTTGTTGTCCGGGATCGGAACCGGGAGGCCGGACTGGTTGGAGGTGACGACCGATGGCGGGGCGAGATTCGTCCAGCCGGCCGCGAGGTTCAGCGCAGCGGTGGCATCGACCAGGCCGGCGCCGAACTGGTGGTTGAATGGGATTCCGGCGGCATTGGTGGCCCAGCCGCTGTCGGCGGGCGAGATCTTGTGTGCCGAGCGGATGAGGATTTCCTGGACGTCGCGCCAGCCGAGATTCGGGTTTTTTTCCAACATCAGCGCGACGGTGCCGGAGACGACCGGGGTGGCGGATGATGTGCCGCCGAAGTCGGTGGCATAGTCGCCGGTAGTGCCGCTGCTGGTGTTGTAGCCGCTGGTGCCGGTCAGGTCGGTGGTGGTGATGGTGCGTTGGGAGGTGGTGCCGTCCGATGGGGCGCAGACGACGATGTTCGCTCCTGGCTCGCTGTAGCTGGAGCGGGTTCCCGCCGAATTGGAGGCGGTGACGGCGATGGTGTGGATCGAGTTGGCGTAGCCGTCGTAGTTCGAATTGTCGCTGGTGCCGCCATTGCCCCCCGCCCAGACGAAGATGGTGCCCTTGCCGCCGCGGCCGGTGGAGGTGGCGGTGGCGAGGGCCGCGAGCGTGAGGTTGCCGGGGCGCTCGGAGATCAGGGTGATGCCGTCATCGGTGGGGCCCCAGCTGTTGGACTTCACCTGGATGATGTCGTTTTTCCAACCCAGCGCATTGGCTTCCTGTGAGTCGGTGACGGAGTTGTTGGAGACCAGTCTGAGGCCGACCAACGTGGCGAGCGGAGCGACGCCGCTCACGCCGGTGGAGTTGTTGCCACGCGCGCCGGCCACCCCGGCGCAGGCGGTGCCGTGGAAATCCTCGTTGGCGACGATGGGAGACGGGTCGTCGTCGCTTTGGATGAAATCGCGATCATTGGTGGTGTCGAGATTTCCGGCAAAGTCCGGGTGATTGAGCTGGATGCCATCATCGACCACGCCGATGCGGATGCCGCTGCCACGGATGCCGGTGGCATTGGGGAAATTCCAGACCGGCTCGACATTGGCGTGGGTGCGCACCGTGTTCGTGTTGGAGAGGTGCCATTGCTGGCTGATGAGCGGGTCATTCGGCAAGGCGCGCTTGAAGCGCTGGCGCGCGACCAGCACGTCCGCCGCGAGCAGGCCCTCAGTGGCGCGCACGGCCTCCACCACGGCCAATGCCGCGAACGCATCGGTGGCGGAAACGATGAGCCAACCCGGTGCGTAATCGGGCCTTTCGCTGAGCATCAAGCCGTGGTTTTCGAGCAGCGGGCCGATCGGGGCGTTACCCGGGTTCACGCTGAGATCCCGGGTGATGGTGCGGCGGGTGTGGCGTGTGCGCTCCGCCCCCGGCGGGTAGGCGACGGGGTCCGCCATGGCGGCGGCAAGGCGCTCCCGCAGAGTGGCGGGGGTGGCTGGAGGATTGAGCGGGATGAACCATTCGCGTCCATCGGGCTGGACGACGCGCCCCTCGTCCATTGCGACGACCAGTTCCATGCCATCCGACATGCGGAGCTTGATCGGAGGGTCGCCGGTGCGGCGGCTGATCGCAGGCGGATCGGCGGGCGGATGGGAAGCGGCAGGAGCGCCGGTGGCGTGCCGGCGGCCGGTGGGTTCCGTGCCGGAGCCCGTGATTTGGGATTCCCTTGTGGAAAGGAAAAACAGCGCACCGGCCGCGACCAGCAAAAGCAGGAATGCATGGAGAAAGCGCTTGCCGGCAGGAGGGTGCATCGGAATTGGAATAGCAAATCATCACATTCCCCCAATGCGGCGCAAGGCCACAAAAACCCCGGGAAAAAAGAGCCGGTGCCAAGCACGGGGAAGCGATGCGCGCGTGCATGGCATCCAATCGAGACCGGATGCGGCGCTTGCCGAGTGAAACCACGGCGGGATTTTCCTGTTGAAACCGGCGTGCCAGGCGGTTTCTCCGCGCTTGCAGGACCGCGCATGCGGCATGAGACTCCGCGCCATGTTCACGCCGAAGTGGAAAAAGGAAGCGCAGCACCTTGCCAAGGGCGCGCTCAAGTTCATCCATTACAAACGCGACCTGCTCGCGCCCGATCAACTCGGCGAGATCGAATCGCGCCGCGCCGACCTGCTCGCCGCCATCAAGTCCGGCGACCGCGCGAAAACCGACGAGGCCTCCAAACAGATCCGCGCCGCCTGCGACAATGCCCTGCCGCGCGAGAAACCCGTCGGCTGGCTCGAGGAAAACGTCGAGGTCATGTTCGTCGCCATCGTCATCGCGCTCGGCCTGCGCGCCTATTACCTCCAGCCGTTTCGCATCCCCACCGGCTCGATGCAGCCCACGCTCAACGGCATCATTGGCACCCCGCTGGCGAGGGGCGATTGGCCGTCGTTTCCTGTCAGAATGTGGGAAAAGGTGATGCGCGGGCGATCCTACGTGCAGGTGGTGAACGACCGCGACCGCCGCGTGGCGGTGGACGGCGATGGCCGCCCGGTGGTCCGCGATGTGCAGATGATGCACTTCTTCAGCCGCTCGCAGATTTTTTTCACTGATTCCAAACCGCTGCGCCTGCCCGCGCCGGTGAACCCCAGCTCGCAGATCGGCCTGGTGAACGCGATCACCACCGCCGGCCAGAACGGCGGAGTGCTGCCCGCCGGCACCGTCATCTGCGAGGGCACCGTCGATTCCGGCGACCTCGTGCTGGTGGACAAGTTTTCCTATCATTTCCGCAAACCGAAACGCGGCGAGGTGTTCGTCTTCGATACCATCGGCATCCGTGGCATCCACGACCGCAAGGGCGAGCAGGCCGCCGGCTCGCACTACATCAAGCGCCTCTGCGGCGTCCCCGGAGATACGCTCAGTATCCAGCCGCCCGACCTGCTCATCGACGGGAAAATCGCCCGCGAGCCCGGCATCCAACGCGTCATCCGCGGGGAAGGACCCTACTCGATCAACACGACCGGCTACGTCTCCGCCGACCCGCGCGAGGCGCGGGCGCACGCCCGGCCGGTCTCGCAATACCTCGCAAAACCCGGCGACACGCTCACGCTCACCGCGCAGGCCCCGCCCGGATACCGCGAATACGCCGCGCTCGGCGACAACACCGGCAACTCGCTCGACTCCCGCTACTGGGGGCCGGTCCGCGAGTTCAACCTGGTGGGCCCCGCGCTCTTCTCGCTGTGGCCCGTGACCACCGGGCACTGGGGATTCATCCGTTAGAACGCGCCGTGTCCGAGGCCACCCAAATCACGCGCCGCGCGCGTTCCAACCTGGCCTTCGCACTCCGCGTCCTGCCGCGCGACCGCCGTGACGACGCCGTCGTCTTCTACGCCTTCTGCCGCACGCTCGATGACCTCGCCGACGAACCCGGCATCCCGGCGGACGAGCGCCGGGGCAAACTGGAGGCATGGAAATACGGACTCGAGCGCGGTTTCTCATCGCCCGACTCCCTGCAACGCGAAGTGCTCGCGCTGCGCGAACGCCGCCGGATCCCCACCGAATTGCTCAGCGCCATCGTGGACGGCTGTCTGATGGATCTGGAACCCCGCCGTTTTCCCACATGGGCCGATCTCGACGGCTACATCTGGAAGGTCGCCTGCGCGGTGGGTTTGGTTTCCATCCGCATCTTCGGCTGCAAGGATCCCGCTTCGGAAACATATGCCATCGCCCTTGGCCGCGCGCTGCAGCTCACCAACATCCTGCGCGACGTCGGCGAGGATTTCGCCAACGGCGGCCGCATCTATCTGCCGCTCGAAGAACTCTCCCGCTTCGGCTGTGACGCGGCCATGCCCGGCCACAATCAGGCCTTCCTCGCGCTTATGAACCATCTCGCCGACAGGGCCGACGCCTGTTTCCGCGAAGCGGCCGGTGTGCTGCCCGCCGCCGACCGCCGCGCGCTCGCGCCCGCCCGCATCATGGCGGAAATCTATCAGACGCTGCTCGCCACCATGCGCCGCGATGGCTTCCGGGTCTTCGAAAAACGCTACCGCGTCCCGCGCCCGCGCAAGCTCTGGATTCTGGCCAAGCATCTGATTGCCGGATGACGCGCCGGTGAATAGACTCCGCAAACCCCACGTCCGAACGCGCATGACCAAAACCGCCGCCGCCCTGCTCGCCCTCACCCTGGCCGGCTGCCAGGCACCGCCGCCGGTGCCGCCGCCCCGTTTCAAGCCGAACCCGCCCTATCCGCCGGAAATCGTGAACGATACCGCCCCGGAAAATCCCGGCGAGGGATACGAAACCACGCCACCCGCCGAACCCACGCGCCCGGGCGAATACCCGGTCGCCAGCCCGACCGAAACCCCCAACGAGGTCATCAGCCCCTTCCCGCCTTACAACCGCATCGACGTCGAAGGCTTCCAACCCGGCCAGCTCGCCCGCGATCCGTCCAACAACCGGATCTTCCGCGTGCCGTGAGGCCCCCGGAAGCGCGCGATTGATACTCAAAATGGCAAATGCCAGATTGTTGGCCATGAGACTCACGCTCGATAAAATGAGCCGCTTGGTCGTCCCCAAGGGCTTGCGTGATCGGCTTGATCTCAAACCCGGCGACTCGCTCGAAGTCACGCTCGAGCCCGACGGCATCCGCCTTCGTCCCGTGCAGCCATTGTCGAACATCGCGGAGGAAGACGGGATCCTCGTGTGTTCCAGCGAGGTGCCGCCATCAATTTGGGACATCGGCGCCTTCATCGATGCGCAGCGTGAGCAGCGCAGCCAGGAGATTGGCGGGCTCTGAGTCATGAACTTGGATCATGGGTGAAGCATAGAGCCTGCTTGCCACGACCGTTCACTCATCTTCGAGTGCCCCCGCCGACTTGAGCTGGTTGATTTTCTCCTCCATCAGCTCGCGGTTGTCGGCGCTGGTTTCGGATTCGAGATGGCGGCTCAGCCAGGCTTTGTCGTTGAGCGTGCAGAGGTCCTGGATGTTGAGAATCGCATCACGGCGGACGTCCTCCGACTTGTCCGACAGCAGATTCGCCAACTGCTCGCGTGCTTCGTTTCGCGGCAACCGTCATCGATGCGAGGAGGAGAATCCCCTTTTTCATGTCCATCACCCCAGCAGCCGAGGGCGTCGTTGCAAAGCCGAATCGCGCCTCACCGCACCCGCCGCAGGTAGCCGGGGATCTGGTCGCGTTGGGAGGCGGGCGGCTCGCTGGCGTTGGCGAAGGAAATCACCGCTCCGACACCCGCCGCGTGCGCGCCGCCCAGGCGGGGTTCGACTTCGAGGTCCGGAAACCGATGGCGCGCCCGCCGCCGCAGCCACCCGAGCAGGAATGCCAGTGCGAGCGCGCCGCCAACCATGCCGAGCGCCGGCAGCAAGCGTGGCATGAGCGGCGCGATCCATGGCGCGAGCACATCCGCCACACGGGGCTTCGCCGGTTTCCGCACAGCGGGATGTTTCACGGTCCGGGCCGCATGCGCTTCGCCGTTTTCCTCCGCGATCAGGGTTTCCAGCCAATAGAGCCGGATCGACATCTGCACCAGGAAGGTTTCGAGCTGGCGTGCGGGATCGAATTCCTTGGATGCCTGGATCACCGGGCTTTCCAGCGCGCGCCGCCGCTCGGCTTCGGGAATCCGCACCGCCAGCGAGGGTGAAAGTTTCAGCTCCGAGCGCGCCGGCTCGCCGTGGAAGTAATACACCACCACCGCCGGACGGCCGCTGGCGAAGAGGCGCTCCATCCATTCCCCGTCGCCCACCGCAGCGGGGATTTCCTGGTCGCCCGCGAAGAGATACACATACAGGTCGATGTGCGAGTCGTGCGCATGGTAATCGAGAAACGCCAGGCGCTCGCGGAAATCCACCGGTGCCAGCAAAGCTTGCGGATCGAGCAGAAACTTCGATGGTCGCTCGCCGAAATACGCGTTCCAGAATTCGCGTGGCACCGCAGTGAATGCGTTTTCGCTTTCCGCCACGCTCTCGGAGGGAATTGCGGGAATTTCCGCCGCCTCTGGAGTTTCCCCGGTTTCCTCCACCGGTGGCGGGAGCGCAGCCGGGCCATTGCCCGGCTCGTCATTCCGCGGTGCCGGCTGGCCGGTCTCAGCCGGTGCCACCATCGCCAGCAGCCAGGCAAAAATGAGTATCCGCGCGATCATTGCGATGATTCCAGCACCTCCCTTGCCTTTTCTTCCGAGCGATGGCCGCGGCGGAGGCTTTGCAGCCGGTCACCGCCCATGCCCGGCGGCAGCACGCGCCGTTGAAACTGCTCCGGATCGCGCCGCGCCTGGCGGCTGCGTTTTTTCAGCACGTGTTCGAGATGGGCCAGCACGCGGATCACGCCTGCGGTGTAGCGCTCTTCCAGCCAGTGCGCATGGGCGCGGGACAGGCACTCGAAGGTGGCCGCCTCGTCGAGATAGGGATCGAGCAGATAGCCGAACACGATGCCCGCCGCCTTGGAGTCTGGATCGATGGTCAGCAAAATGCCCGCTTCGTTCGGCTTGTCCGCCGGCAGATCCTCGAAGGCCGCGCGGTTCAGCAGCCAGAGGCCGAATTGCCGCAACTGCGAAACCTCGCCCAGCGTCCCGGTGAAAACCGCCACGAACAATTGCGGGAAACGCCGCGAAAACGCCTCCATCGCCGCCTCCACCCGGCCGCGGTCGCCACGGCGGAAAATCCCCGCCTGGTCCGTCAGGCAGCGCATCCTCACATCCTCATTCCCATATCTCGCATCGGCATCCGCCTGTGAATAACCGCAATGCGGACACGACTCCGCCGCCCGGTGGATCCCCTGCACGCAGCGCGGACATTTCATAAACACAAGCTGCCACTGATTACGAGACCCATGGTAGCAGGTCAAAGCGAAATGTCAGGATGGATTAACCATGCTTGGAGCTGCCAGCAGGGTTCATGCCTCGTTGCGGGTGCGCCTTGAGGTGAAGAATACCTCCATGCGTTCATGGAGGTCCTCGTAGAAGCGCTTTTTGATCGCCGCGAGGGCGGCGACCTTTTCGCCTTCCGCCGTGCCGAGCGCCTGTTCCTCGAGTTTCATTTTCGCGGCGAAGGATTTTTCCATCTCGATGAGGGAATCGAGGAACTCACGGGCGGCGCGGGAATGCTCGATGCCATCGACGAGTGCCTGTTCCAAGCGCGGGTTGCGTGTGACGGCGATCAGGTTGCTGGCCGCAAGCTGCTCCATGTAGCGTCCATGGCTCTCGCGGTAGGCACGGTGTTCGGAATCGTAGCCGATCTCGTCGCGGTCCACGAGGGTGTCGTAGGGCCCGGGTTTGGTGAAGAATTTCACGATGAGTGGAATGGTGTCCACCAGCATGAAGAGGAGGGTGAGCACGATGTAGGTGTAAAAGGCGAACTGCCCGCCCTGGCTGCCCTGCTTGAAGAGCCCGTGGAGCGCCAGCGTCTGGGTGAGGATGTCACGGCGGGGCTCGGCGCGCAGTGCGGCGAGGCGTGTGGCTTCCTCGGTGGCGACGGCGGCGAGTTCATCCTGGACCCGCCGCAACTCGATCAGGCGGGTGTCGATCTGTTGCTTGAGGGTGTCGCGCAGGGCGTTCTGCTGGGTGACGAACTGTTCGGCCTGGTCCTGTTCGACCTTGCGTTTGAGGCCGGCGACGCGCTCGGCCTCGGCTTGGTTGGCCTTGGCGATTTCGGCGAGTTTCGCCTCGAATTGTGTGATGGTGGCGGCCTCCGCTTCGCGGATCCGGGTTTGCAGGGTGGCCTTTTCGGCGGTGAGGTGTTCCAGCAGGCCGCCGAGCCGCTTTGATTCCTCGCGCCGGGGTTCGAGTTGGTCGGACCGGATCGAGCGGGCACGCGGGCCCTCACCTTTCAGGCCGGAGCGCTGGCCGTTGAGCTCGCGCTCGAATTCGGTCTGCCAGAATCCCAGTTCGGTCTGGAGCTTCGCATACTCGGGAGTCAGCTCGTCGCTTTGTTTCTCGATCATTTGCAAGCGCTCGCGAAACGGCGCGGTGGCCTCGTCGGTGGCGGACTTGAGTTCGGCCTGCTGCGCGGCGGTGAGTCCCGGGATGGCGGCATCAGCGTCCTCGTTTTCCTGGAGAATGAACCTCGCTTGGAACGATTCGTTCCACTTCAGGCGTTGATCGGCGATGATGGCTTCCAGCGACGCAGCCTCGGCACGGATTTTTTGTTTTTCCTTATCGAATCCCGCCCGGGCCACCTCGATTTCCGCCGCGCGGTCCTTCTCGATCACCGAGGACACCGTGTCGCGGAACAGCAACAGGACGAGCGGGTGGGCGATGGTGATGCCCATGAGCACGGCCACGACCAGCCGCAGCGAAAACTGGGAAAGCTTACGGAACACCGAAAGATACGGCCGGTAGCCGGCGAGCAGCGCGCGGTCGATGGTGAGGATGATGAATGCCCACACGGCCGCCACGGGATAGATGACCCGCGCGTTGTCAGTGAGCGTGGAAAGCGCGTAGGCGCAGGCGATGAACGCGAACGCGCAGGGGACGAGCACGGTCGCACCAAAGGCGACGTATTTACGCTGTTCCCAAGCCGGGCAGCGCTCGAGGGTTTCGGTGCCGGCACCGGATAGCCAGAAAAAGGCCCGTTTGAGAGTGTGCATGTTCATGAATCGGCGGGTGCCAACCTAGCCTTACGGAAGAATCTCACCGGTTTATCAATCGCGTGAAGACGACGGCTGCCCGGGAGATGGTTCGAGCGGGGCGTTCAGGGTTTTCGCGCGGCGGCGGCCACGTGTGCGGCGAGTGCATCGGTCCACGGGCGCGGTGGATGGCCGAGCAGCGAGGTGAGGCGGCTTGTGTCCATGGCGGTGAAGCGCGGGCGGCGGGCGCGGAACGATGGCAGGCTGTCCATCGTTTGGTGGGCCACTGCAGGCACAGCGTCCAGGATGCCGAGTTTTGCCATTTCGCGCACGACGAAGCCGGCCATGCCATGCCAACTCACGGGCGGGCCGGAATGGCAGGCGTGCAGGACGCCGCTGCAGTCTTTTTCCAACAAAGCCCCGGTCCATGCCGCGAGGTCGGCGGTGGAGGTGGGCAGCGAGAGCTTGTCGGCCACGGCCGCGAGCGGTTGGCCGGCGCGGGCGGCGGCGATGACCTGATCGACGAACGAGGGTTTTTCCGGACCGAAGACCCATGAGATGCGGATGACGAGGTTTCCCGGGTGGGCGAGCACGGCGTGTTCGCCGGCGAGTTTCGAGCGGCCGTAGGCGTTCACCGGCGCGGGCGGCGTGCGCTCGGTGCAGGCGATGGTGTGCTCGCCGGAAAAGACGTAGTCGGTGCTGAAATGGATCACGCGCACGCCGCGGGCGGCGGCCCAGAGGGCGATTTTCCCCGGAGCTGCGGAATTCACCCGCATGGCAAGTCGCGGATCGTCCTCGCAGGCTTCGAGACCGGTGATCGCGGCGGGATTGAGCAAAACGTCGCAGTCGAGCGAATCGAGCGCGTTTTTCAATGATGAGGGATCGGCCAGATCGCAAATGGCGCGCGGCAGCGGAATGATGTGATGGTTTTCCGCGAGCCGGGCGGCGAGGGCGGCCCCGACGCGGCCGGTGGTGCCTGTGATGGCCACGCGCATGGCGCGATCAGATGAGGCCTTGTTCACGAAGCTCGGCATCCACTTCGTCGTGATCGGGAGCGCCGATGCCGATGTCGCGGATGCGTTGGATCTGGCGGCGGACACCGACTCGGCTGCGCGGACCGGTGACGAGCCACGTCACGCCACCAACGGCATAGGGGAGCAGGCAGGCGACACCTAGTATGCCGAGCCCGATGCCGATGCCGCGCCGTGCGCCGCGGTGCATCAGGTCGCCCAGCAACAGCCCGGCTGAGGCTCCCAGCAGGGCGGGCGCGGTGAGTGCGCTGGTTTCGATCCATGCCGGTGTGGATTCGGTGTGCTCGTCTGACATGGTTTTTTTCTAACGCTCCGGCGCCCCGGCGACAACCATGGAAAAATGGAATCCGGTGATTTTTCACAATCTGGACAGACCCCGGTGGTCGCCCCCGGCTGTGATGGCAATGGGAGGAGCTGGTGCGGAGTTGCCGTTTCGGCATGGAAAGCCCGCTTGCGCACGGGGGTGATGCCGCGTGATGCTACGGCCGTGCCCGGCATCTGGAAATTCCCTTGGCGTCCGCTGGTTCTGTTAGGCGCGGTGTCGCTCGCCGCGTGGTGGTGGCTGCCGGGATCGCGGGTGGAACGTGCGGTGTTGGCCGGGTGCATCCGCGGATTTGCCAACCCGCCTTTTTTCATTCAGGAAAAGGACGGCGGATGGGCGGTGCGCACGGTGAATGCGCAACCGCGCATCGCACCGGACCATCTGCCGCTGCTCGTTTCGCTCGATGACGATCCGGAGGGCGTGTTCCAGACCTCGCCGCCATCGCCGATCGATCTTGCCGTGATTTTCAGCAACCTGCGTCGCCTCGGGGCGCTGCAGGCGGCCAGCGCGGCGGTGCTCGCATGGGACGCGCCGGATCCGATCGGGCTGCTCGCATTGGAGCGCACGCTGGGAGAATTCGAGAGTGTGACGATGGCGGCACCGCTTGGCCGCGGGGCGGTGGCGGGCACCATGCCGCCCGCATTCCGCCGGGCGTCTGTCGGGATTTCCGCAGTGCGCGGGAATACCGCCGGGCTGCCGCGGGTGAACCGCCTGATCCTGCCCGATGCCGTGCTCGGCGGTGACCGGGCTTGGGCCGGTTTCCAGCTCCTTGAAAACGACATTCCGCCGGGCGCGCTGCCGCTGCTTGCGCGCTGGGACGACCGTGTGGTGTTCGCCTTCCCGCTGCTTTGCGCCATCCGCCAGAACGGGGTGGCGCTGGAGGAGATCGATATCCGCCCCGGGGAATTCATGCGCCTCGGTGAAAACGGGCCGGTGTTGCCGATGGATGAACGCGGGTGCCTCGCCGTGCCCGTGGCCACGGGCCGCGGCGTCGAGGCGGTCCGGGCTGCCGCGTTGATCGATGCGCCCGCCAGCCTGTTTGCCGGCGCTGAGCCTCCGTTTCCCGTGCTGCGCGACGACCGCGGCGCGGCGGAGGCTGTCACACGCGAATTTTCCGCCGCGTTTCCCGCCGTGATGGGACTCATCGCCGCCGATGCCGGGCTGGCCGGGGCGTATGAGATCCGCCGTGTGAGCGCGACCTCCGATTGGGTGCTGCTGGTGTTATGTTCGGTGCTGCTTTCGTATTGCTTCCGCATGTCGGGTTTTTCCCAAGCGCTGGTTTTCATCGGTCTTGCGGCGCTGTTTGGCATCGCGCAGGTCGCCGGGGTGGCGATGGGGCATTGGCTGCCGGGCCTGCCCGCGATGGCGGCACTGGCGGTGGCGGCGGCGATGGCGCGCATTCCGTTTCTCCGGCAGCGCCTTGATCGCGCCTGAGCCCTCATCGGCGCTTGCCATGCCATGGCCGCATCGTGGAGTTTCCCGCCATGCTTCCCGCCGCCGCCGCCCTCAAGAATCTCCTGTTGGAAAAATCCGTCCGCACCGGCTCCTTCACCCTCGCCTCCGGCAAACAGAGCGACCTCTACATCGACTGCCGCATGACCGCGCTCGATCCCTTCGGTGCCAACCTCATCGGCGACCTCGGCTGGCACGCGGTGCGCTCAAAAATCCACTCCGAGCACCTCAAGATCGACGCCATCGGCG
>JALRFY010000257.1 GCA_023253625.1 Akkermansiaceae bacterium
GGTCGGCATCGGCCTGCTCGCCGTTGTGGCGGGAATCACCAGGTTCTCCATCGGCCACTGGCTGCTGTTCCTGTTGTTCATCGCGCACGCCCTGATCGGCGCGGTGGAACTCGGCACCGACGGATGGATTCAAAACATCACCGGCGTGCTGCTCACTCCGGACCAGGGCAAGATCCTTTTCGTGTTCACCTCGCTGTTGATGTTCGGCCTGCGCTTCTGTGCCCACTGGATCGAAAAGCACATCGGCCTCAGCCCCATCGGCTTGCTATTCGTCTGCTCGCTGTTGGCAATCCTCGGGCTGAATCTTGTCAGCGCCGTCAGCAGCTTCGGCCCCGCCTTCGGCGCGCTTGCGGTTTACGCCGTCGGCAAAACCTTCTTCTGGCCCACCATGCTGGCCGTCGTCGGCGACCGCTTCCCCAGCACCGGCGCGGTGGCGATGAGCCTCATGGGCGGCGTCGGCATGATGTCCGCCGGGCTGATCGGTTCACCCGGACTGGGTTATTTCAAAGACCGTCTCGCCGCCGAGGAACTCCGCGAAGCCAGTCCGGAACTCTACGAGGAACACCGCATCGAGGAAGCGAGCCGGTTTCTCTTTTTCAAAGCGGTGCAACCCATCGAGCCGCGCGCACTCGAAGCCGCCAAGTCACGCGCGGCCGCCCGGAAAGCCGTCGAGGCCGGGGTCGCTACCGGGGAACAGAAGGAGCTGGCGGCACAACTCACTCCCGATCAGCAAACCCTCGTGGATGCGGATGTCCGCGGCAACCGCCGCACCTTGCAGGTGGATTCGCTCATTCCCGCCGCGATGGCCGTGATTTTCCTCTTCCTCATTTTCTACTTCCGTTCCATAGGCGGCTACCGGGCGCTCAAGGTGGAAGAGGAACAACAGGTTAAATCGGCGCTGTGAATGTGTCGGCGAGCTGAATTCCGGATCCAAGCCCTGCTCCAGCGGGGCCATCACCGGCCATGGATGGTGGAGGAATCGCAACCCCGTCTTGACCGCAGGAAATCCGTGTGGATTCCCGACAAATAATGGTGTGCCGCGGCACCCTGCAATGGCTCGACGCGCCCGGTGCTCCCGGGGCATCACTGCGGCATGCCCAATCCATGGACCGGTATCGGAAATCCCTACACCCGCGAAGAAGTCCTCGCGCGGCTTCATGACACGCTGTCAAAAGGCCAGGCGATCATCGCCGCCGGAGCCGGCACGGGAATCAGCGCCAAATTCATCGAGAAGGGCGGTGCCGACCTCATCATCATCTACAACTCCGGCCGCTTCCGGATGATGGGCCACGGCTCCACCGCCGGCTTGATGGCCTATGGCGACGCCAATGCCGTGGCCATGGAGATCGGCGAATACGAGGTGCTGCCAGTGGTCAACGAGGTCCCGGTGATCTGCGGCGTGCCCGCCACCGACCCGCGGCGGCGGATGTGGCACTGGCTGGGCAAGGTGAAGGAGATGGGCTTCTCCGGCGTGAACAATTTCCCCACCCATGCCATCGTCGATGGGCAATTCCGCCAGATCCTCGAGGAAACCGGAATGAGCGTGGAAAAAGAGGTTGAAATGGTGGCGCTCGCCCGCCGCATGGAACTGTTTTCCATTGTTTATGTCGGCAGCCCCGAAGAGGCGGTCGCCATGGCGAAGGCCGGCGCCGATGCCATCATCGCCCATGTCGGCACCACCGTCGGAGGGTCGATCGGCGTGACCGGCGCGGTGATTTCATGGGACGAAACAATCCGCCGCACCCAGGCGATCATCGACGCGGGGAAATCAGTGCGCGATGATATCATTTATCTCTGCCATGGCGGCCCGGTCAACACACCGGAAGATGCGGACCGCGTGATCCAGGCGACCGAATGCGTCGGCTTCGTCGGAGCTTCATCGCTGGAACGCATGGCCGTGGAGGAATCGCTCACCCGCCTGACACGCGAGTTCAAATCCATCACCATCAAACGCTGACCATGGCCACCATCGCCATCCTGGGAACCCTCGACTCGAAAGGAGCCGAGCACGCATTCATCGCCGCCATCGTGCGCGAGCGCGGGCACACGCCGCTGCTCATCGATGTCGGCACCGGCGCGGAAGCCACGGTCGCCCCGGACGTCACCCGCGACGAGGTGGCGGAAGCGGCCGGGCTCGACCTCGCGGAAGTGATCGCCCGGCGCGACCGCGGCGAGGCGGTCACCGCGATGAGCCGGGCCGCCCCCGCGCTGCTTGCCAAGCTGCACCGCGAGGGGCGGATCGACGGCGTGATTTCGCTCGGCGGCGGCGGCGGCACGGCCATCGCCACCGCCGCGATGCGCGCCCTGCCAGTCGGCTTTCCCAAGTTGATGGTCTCCACCCTCGCCTCCGGCAACACCGCGCACTATCTCGGCACCTCGGACATCATGATGATGCCGAGCATCACCGACATCGCCGGGCTCAACCGGCTTTCCCGGCTCATTTTCACCCGTGCAGCGGGTGCCATCTGCGGCATGGTCGAGGCACGGCCCGAAATGGGATCCGACAAGCCGCTGATCGTCGCCTCGATGTTCGGCAACACAACCGCTTGTGTGAGCGAGGCCCGGCGTCTCCTCGAGGAAAACGGCTACGAGGTTCTCGTGTTTGCCGCCACTGGCGCGGGAGGCAGATCGATGGAGGCCATCATCGATTCCGGCATCGTCGCCGGCGTGCTCGACATCACCACCACCGAGCTGGCGGACGAATTGGCGGGCGGCGTGCTGAGCGCCGGCCCCGACCGGATGAACGCCGCGGCCCGCGCCGGAGTGCCGGTGGTGGTCGCGCCCGGCTGCCTCGACATGGTCAACTTCGGCGAGCCCGCATCCGTGCCGGACAGATATGCGGACCGGCTTTTTTATCATCACAATCCCCAAGTCACCCTGATGCGCACCACCGCCGGCGAGTGCGCCCGGCTCGGCCTCATCCTCGCGGAGAAAACCAATGCCTACCGTGCGCCGGCGGCGATCCTGCTGCCGATGAAGGCGGTCTCGGTGATCGCCGCAGCCGGGCAGCCATTTCACGACCCCGTGGCCGATGAGGCCTTGTTTGGCACCATCAAGCAGGCTGCCAGGCATCCCGTGCGTGAAATCGATGCGGAGATCAACAGCCCGGAATTCGCCCGGGAATGCGCGCACGAATTGATGCGCCTGATCGCCGCGGCAAAGGCTTGAAAACGCTTTCCCCCAACCCACCCACCCACCAACACCCACCCACCCATCCATCCCATGGTCAGACACTACGGCATGTTCCAATTCAAACCGGAAATCACCCCGGATCAAATCGACGGCTGCTTCGCGGCGATGCAAGGCATGCTCGGGCGCATTCCCGGCATGCTCGCCTTCGAATACGGCCCCTACGACAGTCCGGAGGGGCTCAACGACGGGTTTACGCACGGCTTCATCATGACCTTCGACAGCCCGGCCAGCCGCGACGCCTACCTGCCCCACCCGATCCACGAGGAAGTCAAGGACATCGTCGTCCCCTGCCTCGAGCGCGTCATTGTCTTTGACTTCACGCTGAAATGAGAGCCTCCGCATTGCTCATCCTGTGCGCGGGCATCCTCCATGCCGCGCCGGTCGCCCTGTTCGATGGCAAGACGCTCGCCGGCTGGATCCCCCGCCCCGGCGAGGAGAAATGGTGGACGGTCAAGGACGGCGCGATCACCGGTGGCTCGCTCACCGAAAAGGTCCCCCGCAACACCTTCCTCACATCGGCCCAATCCTATCAGAACTTCGAACTCACCTATCAACTCCGCCTCGTTCAAGGCGAGGGATTCCAGAATTCCGGCCTCCAAATCCGCAGCACCCGCAAGCCCGGCAGCCACGAAATGATCGGCTATCAGGTCGATGCCGGCACCGGATACTGGGGCGATCTCTACGACGAATCCCGCCGCGCCAAGCTCACCGGCCCGCTCGACCCCGCGGCACTCAAGGCCGTCGTCCACGATTGGGATTGGAACCGCTTCCGCGTCCGCTGCGAAGGACCGCGCATCCGCGCCTGGATCAATGATGTCCTCGTCACCGACTACGTCGAAAAGGACGACACCATCCCGCGTGATGGTTTCTTCGGTATCCAGGCCCACAGCGGCGGGAAATTCCTCATTCAGATGAAGGACGTTCTCATCACTGAACTGCCACCCACACCCGGTGCCGCCACCTGGGAAAAACCCGATCCCAACGGCTTCCGCTCACCCGAGCTGCAACGGCAATCCTTCGTTCTCCCCGATGGCTTCACCGCCGAACTCGTCGCCTCCGAAGCCCAAGGCCTCAACAAACCCATCACCGTCAGCTGGGACCGCCACGGCCGCATGTGGACCATGACTGCCGTCGAATACCCCGTCGATGCCAACGAAGACCGGAAAGCCGCCGAGGCACTCTTCGCCGCCGGCGGGCGCGACCGCCTGCTCGTTTTCGACGAACCCAACCTGCCCACCGTCCAGACCCCGCGCACCTTCGCCGATGGCCTGGCCATCCCGCTCGGCGTCCTGCCGATGAAGGACGGCGTGCTCGCCCAGCACGGTCCGGAAATCCGCCGCTACATCAGTGAAAACGAAAGCGCCGCCGCCATCCGCCATGAGACCTTGCTCACCGGCTTCGGCATCGAGGATTCCCACCTGTTTCCCCACCAGTTCGAGCGCCCGCCCGGTGGCTGGATCTACGTGGCCCAAGGTGCCTTCAACCGCTCCCAGGTCCGCCGCCCGTGCGGCTCGCCATTCGCTTGCGGCAACGCGGCCATCACCTTCGATCACTGCAAGCTCGCCCGCTTCAAGCCCGACGGCTCGCGCTTCGAAAACCTGACCGGAGGCCCCAATAACATCTGGGGCCTGGTCATTTCCCGCCTGGGCGAAACCTTCATCCAGGAGGCCAATGACATGGGCTACCCCGTCGCCGAATTCGTCCCCGGAACCCACTATCCCACACCCTTCGGCCCGCGCATGAGGGACGATGCACCGGTCCTCCCGCCATCCACCCGGGGCAGCCAGATGGGCGGCACCGGCCTCAGCGGGCTTGCACTCGCCGAGGATGCCCACTCCCCCTTTGCCAACGATCCCCAGGGCCGCCAGCTCTTTTACCTCGCCAACCCCATCACCAACCGCATCCAGACCGTCTCCCTCGCCCGCGACGCCAACGGCCACCCGGTCTACGAAAAAGGTGCCGATTTCATGCTCACCGATGACATTTGGTTCCGCCCGGTCGCCGTCCACTTCGGCCCCGACGGCTGCCTCTATGTCGTCGATTGGTACAACAAAATCATCTCCCACAACGAAGTCCCCCGCAGCCACCCGGACCGCGACAAGTCGAGCGGCCGCATCTGGCGCATCCGCCACAACTCCCAACCCGCCGCACTGCGCATCAACCTCGCCGCGCTCGCGGACCACGAACTGCTCCCGCTGCTTGGCGGCCCGAACGCACGGCTTTCGATGATGGCATGGAATGAAATCGGCGATCGCAAGGCCAGCTCCCTGGTTCCCGCGCTCAACAATCTGGTCACGGCCGCCGAGACCCCGCAGGCCCGGCGCAGCGCCGCGCTCTGGGCGCTTGAAAGGCTCGGCGCCATCACCCCCGATGTCCTGCTGCCCGCAATCCGCGCCGAAGAACCCGCCCTCCGCTTCGAAGCCCTCCGCATCGCCGGCGAAAACTCGCTGCCCGAGGCGCAAATCATGCGTTTGCTGGAGCACTGCGCCGCCGAGACCCACTTCCGCGTCCGCACCGCCATCATCCAGTGCATGCGCGATCACGCCGCGCCCACCCCGGCCATGCTCGCCGCCGCCGCGTCACTCGTGCGCCCGCCGCTTGACGGCAAATCCCGCGATTCCTACGACCGCGAATTCGAGCGCTACCTCGTCCGCTGGTTGCTCTCCAGCCACCCCGAGGCCACCCGCGGGCTGCTTGCCGCCGGAAGCCTGCCGGCAGAGGCCGCCCTGGTCGCCGCACGCTCGTTCGATGATTCCCTCGAGGCCGCCCGGCTTTTGACCGCCAACCTGCCGGAAATCGAGCGCCCGCTCCTCCCCGCCGAGCTTGCACTGCTCGGCAAACACCTCGAAGACCCACAAATCCTCAGATCCCTCGAAGCCCTGCTCGCCGGTGCCACCTCACGCACCGCGTTGCTCCGCGCCATGAGCCAGCTTGCCCCTGAAACCGCCGCCCGCCCCGGCTTCGCAAGCCTCGTCGGCAATGCCTGTGCCAGCCTGATGGCCGAGACACCGTCTCCTGAAAACGCCCGGCTCGTCATCGACCTCGCCCGCCGTTTCCGCATCGCCGCCCTCGCCAACACCGTTCGCCCATGGACGCGCGACCCCGCCCGTAGCCCCGCCGAGACCGCCACCGGACTTGCCGCACTGCGGGAAATGTCAGCCACCATCATCGACGATTGCCTGCCTTTTCTCGACCATGCCGACGACGGCCTCCGCCGCGAAGCCATTCTCGCCCTTGGATCCATCGCCGATCCCGCCATCATCCCCGCCCTCGCCGCCCGCTGGCCCACCATGCCCACCGCACTGCGCAACCTCGCCGTCGATGGCATGGTCGCCACACCGCAAAAAGCCGAATCCTTCGCCACCGCCGTGGCTGATGGCCGTTTCCCCGACCTCGACGCCGCATCCCTCGAGAAAATCCTCGCCACCCTGGGCCCCGAAAACCCGGCCGCCAGCCGCATGCTCGCAGCCCGCCAGGAAAAACCCGAAACCCTCACGCCCGAACAACAACGCGCCGCACAAGCCCGCTTCGAGCGCTTCCGGGCCCTTGCCAGCCAGCCCGGCGACATCGCCCGTGGCAAACGGCTCGCCCAGACGTCCTGCCTCATCTGCCACCAGGTCCAGGGCGAGGGCATCGCCATCGGCCCCGATCTCAGCGGCGCCGGCGCCATGGGCATCGACTCGCTGCTCCGCAATATCCTCACCCCCAACGAACAGCTCGAAAGCGGCTATTACCGCCACGACATCCGCCTCACCGACGGCACTTTCGCCAGCGGATTTCTCGCCTCCGAGTCACCCGAGGCCCTCACCCTCCGCCGTATCGGTGCCGACGACCTCGTCATCCCCCGCGCCAACATCGCCTCCCACCAGGTTTCCCAACGCTCGCTGATGCCCGAGGGCCTCCTCGATGGATTCAGCGAGCAGCAGGTCAGCGATCTGTTCAGCTATCTTCAAAGCTTGAAATGACACCGGCCCGCAATGGGCGGAAACCCGCAAGGAGCATGCGGCCAGTCGCGTAACCGATCCTGCAATCCGGCAGCAAACCACTGCACGGCACCATCCACCCGCCGCCAGCATGCAAACACGTCCCGCTCGCCTCCTTGTCCACCCTGCCTCACTTTGCCTCGCATTCATCGCCGCGGGGACGGATTGGGGTTCCGCCGAAACCCCTGCCTCCGAGCCCGAATGGCCGCGCTTCCGGGTGCAGGAACTCCACCAGGACCGCAACGAAGGTCTTGCCGTGGCCGATTTCAACGGCGACGGCCGGCCCGACATCTCAGCCGGTGAGTTCTGGTATGAAGGCCCCGGTTTCACCCGCAAACACCCGCTCCGGAAAATCGAGCCCTTCGGCGGCGGAGAATACCTCAACAACAACGGCGAGCACGCCATCGACCTCAACCTCGACGGACTTCCGGACCTCATCACCGGAGGGTTCATGGACACCGAGCTGGCTTGGTATGAAAACCCGGGACCGGAAGCACTGCGCGAGGGACGGCTGTGGACCCGGCATGTGCTGGTGGATACCGGATTGAAGCATAACGAAGCCAGCCTGATGGCCGACCTCGACGGCGACGGCCACCCGGAATGCATCGTCAACCACTGGCAGGACAACCTGCCGATGCGCTACCACAGGATCCACCCCGCCAAGGAGGGCCCCCGCATCGAGACCGTCACGGTCGCCGAGGCCGGCGAGAAATCCAACGGCCACGGACTCGGAACCGGCGACCTCAACGGCGACAGCCGCATCGACATCATCTACAAGAACGGATGGTATGAACAACGCCAGGACGGATCGTGGAAACACCATGCATCATGGACCATGCCCTTCATGTCCGTCCCGGCCTTGGTGACCGACGCCGATGGCGACGGCCGCAACGATATCCTCTGGGGCAACGGCCACGGCTACGGCCTGTATTGGGAAAAACAACTCGAACCCGCCGCCGACGGCACGCTGCGCTGGGAGCGACGCGTCATCGACGATAGCTGGTCACAGGCGCACGTCCTCGTCTGGCTTGACCTCGATGGCGACGGTCGGCCGGAATTGATCACCGGAAAACGCCACTACGGCCACGGCGGGCGCGATCCCGGTGCCGATGACCCGATGGTCATCCATGCCTACCGCTGGCAGCCGGACAAGGCAGCCTTCAAGCGCCATCCCATCGCCGTCAGCACACCCGGCAAGCGCGGACCCGGGGTCGGGCTCCAATTGCGGGTGGCGGACCTCAACGGCGACGGCCGCCCCGACCTGGCCGCGGCCGGCAAAAGCGGAACTTATGTCATTTGGAACGAAGGCCCGCACGGCACGCCTTGATTCCCCCTGCGTCCCGCAGGGCGCTTGGCTGCTCAAGCATTGTAGGACTGCGTTTGGGTGACCAGGCCCATGACGGCGAAGCGGCTCAGTTGGCTGATTTCGAGTGGTTTGTTGGCCGCACAATCGATCTTGCCCACTGCTCCGCAAGACCACCGGGCGAGGCGCGGTGGTGGGCATGTCGCCGCTATCATGGCTGAATGAACGGCCTTGTTTATCCGGAATCATCAAATCCAGTAAGTTCAATGGCTGCGAGGTTTCCCGCCAACCGCCCTGGCCGCGTATCAGGACGCCCAAAAAATCGAAAAAATATCCAAAAAAATGTTGCACCGCCGGTCCCGGCAGATAAAAAACCTCCACATTCCAAACACCACTCAAACATAACCTCTTGCATGAAATGCATTGAAGTCTGAGCGTTAGCGAAAACTTCCCCTTGCTTTTTTGACAACAACTTGCCTGCCAACCAATACCATGAACCGCAAAAAAAACCTGCTCACGACATTGGCGTTCGCCAGCCTTGCCGCTTTGACCTGCGCTCCCTCCAGCCATGCGGCGATTACCCTCTTGTCCGAAGGCTGGGACACAGCTGGCATGGCCGTCGGTGATATCAACAGCACGACCAACGCCCCGTTGACGGGTTGGGCTGGCATATCGTGGAACACCACCAACCCGACGATGCTGGATGCCCCTCAGGGCGGCAATGTTCTAAGGGACCAGTCAGGCTTCGGCGGCGTTTACGGATCCACCCAAAGTGCAGGATTGGCGGCCCGCGTGCGCTCCTCCAATGGCGCGATGTTGAACAAGGATGGATTGCAGCTATCTGCCTTGGGAA
>JALRFY010000266.1 GCA_023253625.1 Akkermansiaceae bacterium
TCACCGCCTGCTGGTGGATGGGGTGCCGGTGGAATATCAACGCGGCGGAGAGACGATCCACGACCGCGCGAAGCTGGTCGATTGGAAGGACGCCCGCAACGAGTGGCTGGCGGTGAACCAGTTCACTCTCGCGGGAGCAAACCGGCGGCGGACCGACATCCTGATTTTCCTCAACGGCCTGCCGCTGGTGGTGATGGAACTCAAAGGCCCGGAGGCGAAGAACGCGGACATCGTTTCCGCCTACCACCAGATCCAGACCTACAAGGCAGACATCCCGGCGCTGTTCCGCACCAACCTGCTCAACGTGCTGAGCGATGGCTTCGCCGCGCGCTACGGGACGATTTCGGCGGATTTTGACCGGCACATGGCATGGCGCACGGTGGACGGCAAGACGCTGGTGGACCCGAAGAGCACCATGGCGTGGGAAACACTGGTGCGCGGACTGCTGCGGCGGGACGTGCTGCTGGACCTGCTGCGGTATTTCACGGTGTTCGAGAACGACGGCCGCACGGTCACCAAGAAAACGGCGGGCTACCACCAATACCACGCCGCCAAGAAGGGATTGCGCAAGGTGATCAAGGCGCTGGCCAGCGACGGCAAGGCGGGCGTGATCTGGCACACGCAGGGGTCCGGCAAGAGCCTGCTGATGGCTTTCTTCGCCGGGATGCTGGTGTACGACGAGGAATTGCAGAACCCCACGCTGGTGGTGCTCACCGACCGCAACGACCTCGATAACCAGCTTTTCGGCACGTTTTCCCGCTGTGCGGACCTGTTCGGCCAAGCGCCCCAGCAAGTCGAGGAGGTGGCGGCCCTGCGGCAGTTGCTCGACCGCAAGGCCGGCGGGGTGATTTTCGCCACCATCCAGAAATTCCGCCCGGAGGACGGGGATTTCGAGGTGATCACCGAGCGCCGCAATGTGGTGGTGTTCGTGGATGAGGCGCACCGCAGCCAATACGGATTCCGGGCGAAGATCGACACGGAGACCGGCGAGGTGAGCTATGGATTCGCCCACTACGTGCGGAAGGGGCTGCCGAATGCCACTTTCGTCGGATTCACCGGCACACCCATCGAGATGGTGGACAAGAACACCAAGCAGGTCTTCGGCGATTACATCGACGTTTACGACATCACCCAAGCGGTGGAGGACAACGCCACGGTGCCCATCCACTATCAGGGCAAGATCGTGCGGCTGAAGCTCGACGAGGACACCAAGGCCGCCATCGACGAGACTTTCGACGAAGTCACCGAGGGGATGGAGGACACGGAAAAGGCGAAGATCGCCGACAAGTGGTCGTCGCTGGAGAAACTGGCTGGGGCACCGGAACGTCTGGACGAACTGGCGGCGCTGATCGTGGATCACTTCGACAAACGCCAGCAGGCGATCCAAGGCAAGGGCATGATCGTCTGCATGAGCCGCCGGATCTGCGTGGAACTCTACGACCGGATCACCAAGCTGCGGCCGGATTGGCACGGTGATTCCGATGCGAATGGCAAGCTCAAGGTGGTCATGACCGGCAACGCCGCGGACCCGGCTGCCTATCAACCCCACGTCCGCAACAAGCAGGGCATGGACCTGCTGGCGAAGCGTTTCCGGGATCCCGGCGATGAGTTCCAACTCGTGATCGTGCGCGACATGTGGCTGACCGGCTTCGATTGCCCGTCGATGCACACGCTCTACATCGACAAGCCGATGCACGGCCACAACCTGATGCAGGCCATCGCGCGGGTGAACCGGGTTTTCAAAAACAAGCCCGCCGGACTGGTGGTGGACACCATCGGCATCGCCACCGACTTGAAGGAGGCGCTCAGTTTCTACTCCGACCGCGACCGCGGCAACACCGGCATCCATACCGACGAGGCGGTGCTGGCGCTGCGCAAGTGCCTCGACGTGCTGCGGGCAATGTTTCACGGCATCGACTACACGCCGGCCCTGTCCGGCGACAACGAAGCCCGGATGAAGACCGTGATGCTCGGTCTCAACCGGGTCTATGGATTGGAAGGCGAGGGCGAGGAGGCCCGCAAGAAGGCACGGAAGCGGTTCCTCGATGCGGTGGCGGAACTGGAGAAGGCGTTCAAGCTCTCCGCCGGACGCGATGAGGCGGCCGAGGTGGCGCTGGAGGTGGCGTATTTCTGTGCGGTGAAAATCGCCATGAGCAAGGTGGAGGGCGAGAGCGGCACCCGTCGTGCGCGTTTCGAAATCGACGCCGCCATCGAGCGCCTCGTCAACCAGTCGGTCTGCTCGACGGAGGTGATCGACCTCCTGAGCGTCGCCGGGATCAAGAGTCCGGACATTTCCGTGCTGAGCGAGGAGTTCCTCAAGGAAATGGCCGGCATGGAGCACAAGAACCTCGCCGTGGAGGCGCTGCGGAAACTCCTCGCTGGTGAGACCAAGAGCCGCACCCGCACCAACGTGGTGAAGAACCGCCAGTTCTCCGAACGCATCGAGGAGGCCATGGCCCGTTATCACAACCGGGTGATCGACGCGCTGCAAGTGATCGAGGAACTGATCCAGATCGGCCGCGACCTGCGTGAGGAGCCCGACGACGGACTTACCCCGGAGGAAGTCGCCTTCTACGATGCCCTCGCCGACAACGGCAGCGCCGTGGAACTGATGGGCAACGCGGAACTGCGCCTGATCGCGTCCGAACTGGTCAAAGCCGTCCGCGACAACGCGGGCATGGACTGGTGGCACTTCGACCAGCGCCGGAAAAAGGTCCGCACCACGATCCGCCGCATCCTGCGGAAATACGGCTATCCGCCCGACCTCGAAGACGCCGCGATCCGCACCGTGGTCCAGCAGGCCGAGGCGCTGGCGGCGGAGGTAAGGTGAGCCCTTTATGGGGCCAGTGCCGGCATCTTAACATTGTTGTTTTGTTAGCCAGCTTCTTCACATTCGGAAGCCGCTTCTGGGAAAATCCAGGAATCCCGGTGGTTACTGACCAAAAGCCGGCCACACAGAACGGAGTGTGGCGCGGGCGGTGAGTTTTCTGAGGCGGGGACTTGGCGGGCGTGGATGCGAGATGGTGGTTGTGAGGGCAGGGTCCAGCCCGGTTGCATGAGCAACGCGGGGTCATCACAGCCGCCCGGCCAGTGGGCGCGCAATAGACAGGCTCCCTGCCCGCCAGCGCCGGAACCGCTTGCAAATTCCCGATTGGCGCTTTTGTTGGCGGCGCAATGAATTTGATGTCCCTGTTGCGAGCGATTTCCCTCACCGAAGGCATGTCCTTCCTGGTCCTGCTGCTGGTGGCGATGCCCCTGAAATACCTCTGGAACCAGCCATTGGCGGTGAAATACGTCGGCTGGGCGCACGGCGTGCTGTTCATGGCCCTCGGTGCCTTGCTGCTGCTCGCGATGTGGCGCGCGGCGCTGCCATTCCGCACCGCCGCCATCGTGGGTGTGGCCGCCTTGCTGCCCGGCGGGCCGTTTTTCGCCGACCGCCTGCTCAAGCGCCACCAGCAATCGATCACGGAGTGACCGGCAACACGGTGACCACCGCGGGACTCGTGGAGAAAATCCTCGCCGCCGTTTCCCGGACCTGATGCGGGGTGAGCGTCTGATAAATTTCCGGCAATTGCCGGTGTTGATCCGCGGGATGGCCGAATAGCAGGTCGAGCGCGATGTGGCGCGCGGTCTGGCCCGGCGATTGTTGTTGCAGCGCGAGGCCGCTGAGCACGGTGGCCCGGACGCGGTCGAAGACCTCATCGGGAATGCCGCCTTTCGCGATTTTGGAAATTTCCACCATCATCTCGTGCCGCGCGAGGTTCACCTGCTCCGGCGCGGTGGCCAGATAGAATGTGAAGAGCCCGCCATCGAAGCCAAGAAACTGGGTGGCCCCCACTTGATAGGCGAGGCCGAGGTCCTCGCGGATGCGGGTGAACAAAGGACCGGCCATGTCCGCTGCGTATTCCTGCACCATCGCCAGCGCGTGGCGCTCCGGGCTGGAAACGGCCACGCCGTGAAAGCCGATGGCCAGCACGGCCTGGCGCTTCGGCAGGTGGATGACATGTTCGCCACTTCCCGGCGTGCCGGACGGGACTGGCCATGGTTCGCCTGCAGGCATGGCGGCGAGGCGCTTTTCGAACAAATCGAGCGTGCGGGCGGGATCGATGTCGCCCACAATGGCAAGCGTCGTATTGGCGGCGGTGAAATGGCGCGCGTGGTGGGCGGCGAGCGCGGCGCGGTCCAGCGCGGCGAGACTCTCGTGGGATCCCAGCGCGTCGAGCCCGTAGCCGCGGCCGGAAAAAGCGGATTGGCGCAGGGTGCGGAATCCGGCGTGCAAGGGATCTTGCAAGGCCTCTTCCAAGGCCGCGAGCTGGCTGGCCTTTTCCTTGGCGATGGAATCCTCCGGCAAGCGCGGGGAAACCAGGACGTCGCACATGGCATCGAGAATCGTTCCGGTGTCCGGAGCGAGCCCGCCGGCATGCAGCAGCAGGGCGTTATTGCCGGTGCTGGCATTCATCGATGCCCCCAGCGATTCGAGCAAGGTGGTGATTTCCTCGGCGCTGCGCGAGGCGCTGCCTTTGGGCAGGGTGGCGGCGAGAAGCTGGTTGAGACCGTTGGTTTCCGGCGATTCGGACGGCAGGCCCGCCTTCACCGCCGCCAGCGCCTGAACGAGCGGCACCCGGCGGTCTGCCAGCATGGCCACCCGCAAGCCATTGGAGAGCGTGTGAACCTCGATCTCGCCGCGCTGGTGGCCTGCCTTGCCCGCCCGCGCCGGGGCCGGAGCTTCCAGCGGATCGAGCATGGTGTGGATGAGCCGCGCCTCACCGAGCCGCGATGCCACGCGGCGGACGTCGTCCACGGTCACCGCCGAGATCGCGGCGACGTGGCTGCGGGTGAAATCAAGATCGCGGGCCTCGTGCCAGTTCGAGGCGAGATCGCTGGCGCGGCCGGAGGCGCTGGTGAGCGTGCGGAACTGGGAGGCGGCGATCTGGCGCTGCGCTTTGGCGAGATCGGCGGCGAGATCGGCATCGCGCATGGCCGCGATTTCCTCCAGCACCGCCGTGGCGAGGGCATCGCGGTTTTCCGGCTGGGCGTCTGCAGAGATGGCCAGCAGGCCGTCGCGGCCGGCACCGATCCACGAAAAGGCGGAAATTTCAAGTGCCAGGCCGCGCTGCTCACGCAGCGTGCGGTGAAGACGCGACGCCCGCCCGCGGCCAAGCATGGCGGCAAGCACCTCGCAGACCGGCGCGTCCGGGTGATCGAGCGCGGGCGTTTTCCAAGCCATCGATATCCGGCTCACCGGAATGGCGAAGGTTTCGCGGGCGCACCGCGGGCCGAGCTGCGGTGGATCGATGGCCACCAGCGGCTCCCGCCCGCAGCCCGGTTGGCAATCCGCGGTCAGTCCGGCGATCGCAGACCGTGTTTCATCCGCATCGAAATCGCCGGAGACCACCACAAACGCACGGTCCGTGGTGTAGCGCGCGCGGTGGTAGCCGGTGAGGTCATCGTAGCTGAGCGCATCGAAGCGGTGGCGGTGGCCGATCACCGGGTGGCGGCGCGGGTCGTGCTGGAAGGCGGTCGTCAGCAGCAAGCGGGTGGCGGCGTTGTCCGGATCGTCGAGACCCATGTCGATCTCGCGCCGGATCACGTCCTTTTCCCGCTCGAATTCGGATTCCGGGATCACCGGAAAAAACACCAGCCCTGTGAGACATTTCAAAAAGACCGGCAACGAGGCGGCCGGACCATCGATGTAATACACCGTCCGCTCGAAGGTCGTGTAGGCGTTCCAATGGCCGCCGGCAGCCTGCACCACCCCGGCGAGTTCGTCGGCATCGTAATCGCGGGTGCCCTTGAAAACCATGTGCTCGAGAAAATGCGAAACGCCCGAGCCGAGCAGGCGGTCCTCGTGCAGCGATCCGCTTTCCACCCAGATCTGCGCCGAGACGACCGGGGCCGCGGGATCGGGATCGAGAATCACGGTCAGCCCATTGGGCAAGGTTTCAACGGTGGCGGTGGTGGCGGGGTATTCCATGGAAAATTCGGGCTTGGAGCCGCGCAGTCCATGCATTAGGAAATCGCGACATGCAACGATGGATCGTGATTGGGACCTTGGTTGTGGGTCTGATAATCGCCATGGCCGGCGGCGGCTACTACGCCTTGAAGATCTACAAACAGAACCGCCCCGCGCCAGTCTGGGTGCCTTTGATGGTGAATGCTGAACTTTCATCCGAGAAAACCCGGGAAATCGTCATTGATCTCAAGTCCCGCCTTTCAGAGCCAGAGCTGCTGCAACGCGTGAGCAAGGATCTCGCCCTGACGCAGGAATGGAACATGCCCAGCGACAAGGAATGTGCCGCAGAGGTCGGCCGCCGCCTGTTCGTCCGCTCCGGCGACGCAGACACACCGATGGGCAAGGTGCCGGCCATCCACATCGGAGTGCACGGCAAGCGCAAGGATTTCGAATTATCGGGAAAAATCGCCGTGCGACTGATGGACGACGTGTGGCCGATTTTAGGTATCGACCCCCCGCAGAAGCAGGAGGCCGATTGAAGGCGGAAATAGCCGGCGCTCCATTTGGAACACCGGCTTGCCATATCGATCAGCGGCGCAAGCGCGCCCGCTGCAGTGAATCAATTCGGCGGAGTGGGTTCTTCCGGTTCCGGCAGCGCCTCGCGGATGGTGTCAATCGCGGCATCGGTCGCATCCTCGGCCTCGGTCTTCGCTTTTTCAGCGGCGCTTTCCACCGCTTCCTTGGCTTCCTCGGTGATGGCTTTCGCTTTTTCCTTGGCCTCCTCGGTGATGGTTTTCGCCTCATCGGCCGCGGCGTCGCCCATTTCCTTGAGTCCTTCGACGACCTTTTCGGCACCGGCGTCCATTTTTTCCGTGATGGTTTCCTTCTGCTTGCAGGCACCGAGCGCCAGCGGCAGGGCGATGATTGGTATCCAGAGTGTGTGTTTCATGGTCTGATTGGTTTTTTTCGGGGAATGCAGGGATGCATTCTTATCCACCATCGGCGGGTTTGCGCGGGCTGTCAAAAGATGATTGCCTGCTGACTTTGCAGGCTTTCTGGACAAACCCAGGCGCACGGATCATCCTCGTGCACCTTGAAATTCGGCCCGTCACAGCTCGCCTATTGCACCAATATCCACCCCGCCGAGAGTTGGGAGGAAACGCGGAAGATGCTGCGCAAGCATGTGCTGACGGTGCGCGACCTGGTCTGCCCGGAGGGCGAATCGTTCGGCATCGGCCTGCGGCTGTCCGCAGTGGCGGCGCGCGAGCTGCTGGAAAACGACCAATTGCCGGCATTCCGCGACTGGCTTGCCGAGAACTGCTGCCATGTGTTCACGATCAATGGATTTCCCTTCGGCAGTTTCCATGGCACGCGGGTGAAGGAACGCGTGTTCCAGCCGGATTGGTGTGATCCGGCACGGGTGGATTACACGAAGAACCTGTTCCGCATCCTCGCGGCGATCGCCCGTCCCGGCGACGGCGCATCGGTGTCCACGCTGCCCGGCTCGCACAAGACCTTCCAGGCCGATGAATCCGCAATCCGCCGTCATCTCGCGGATCTTGCCGTTTGGCTCGATGGACTCGCCGCGGAAACCGGGCGCGATTTCCACCTGGGGCTCGAACCGGAGCCGTTCGGGCATTTTGAAAACACCCGGGAGACCCTCGCTTTTTTCGATCGGCTCCATCACGACGCTGCGGACAGCGCGGCCATCGCGCGGCGCATCGGCGTGAACTACGATGCCTGCCACTTCGCGCTGCAATACGAGGACGCCGCCGCATCGCTCGATGCGATGGCCGCCG
Organism: Akkermansiaceae bacterium; assembly: GCA_023253625.1. Classification (GTDB taxonomy): domain Bacteria; phylum Verrucomicrobiota; class Verrucomicrobiia; order Verrucomicrobiales; family Akkermansiaceae; genus Luteolibacter. Next base: position 7,753 of record JALRFY010000266.1, read on the forward strand.
CCGGCATCCGCATTTCCAAGATCCATCTTTCCAATGCACTCGCGCTCGACCCGCGTGACCCGGCCGCCATCGATGCCATCCGCGCCTTCGATGAGCCGGTTTATTTCCACCAGGCGATTGCCCGAGACGAAGATGATGGCATCCGGCGCTTCCTCGACCTGCCGGATTTCCTGGCAGCCGGAAAATCTGGTCTGTTAGAGGCGCGGGTGCATTTCCACATCCCGCTCGATGCCGAGCCCGCGCCGCCGCTGCGCTCGACAAGGCAGCAGGTGTTGGATGTCCTGGACTGGCGGGCGAAGCATCCGGGTGCCTGCCACCATTACGAGATCGAAACCTACACCTGGGCGGTGCTTCCCGGCAACCTGCGCCGCCCGGTGGAAGAACAGATCGCGGGAGAATACCGCTGGGTCATGGCGGCCGCCGCGGCGAACCCTTGACGCAGGCGGCCATCGTCTCAGTCCAACCGCCGCTGGCCGCCGAAATGCTGGCTGAGGGTGACTTTGGCAACGCCGCCGCGACCCTGCCCACACACCGGCCACTCCCGCGCCTCCGCTATCCTTGGTCGATGGTTTTCTCGGTGCGGGCGTCGATGATGGCAAAGCGTTCGCGGTTGAGTGACGGGTCCGAGCGGAAGATGAGGCGGCCCGAGTGGGAGCGTTCGAGTTCGCCCAGCAGGGCGGAGTCCTCACTCTTGAAGCGGTTGAGGACGTCGCTATTGACGATGACGACGAGGTCGCCGACGGAATCGCGGTGTTTCTGAATGACCGAGTTGAGGCGGCGCTGGATCTCGACGGACATGGTCATCGGCGTCTTGACGCGGCCCCGGCCCTGGCAATACGGGCAGGGTTCATACATCGAGTCGCGCAATGATTCATTGAGCCGCTGGCGGGTCATTTCCATCAGGCCGATGGAGGAGATCTGGAGCACCTGGGTCTTGGCCTTGTCCTTCTTGAGTCGTTCCTTGATCACCTTGTAAACCGCCTGCTGGTCCTTGCGGTGGCGCATGTCGATGAGGTCGATGACGACCAGCCCGCCGATGTTGCGCAGGCGGAGCTGGCGGGCGACCTCGCGGGCGGCCTCGAGGTTGGTCTGGAGGATCATCTTGTCCACGTCCTTGGCGCCGCGGTTGCGGCCGGTGTTGACGTCGATGGCGATGAGGGCCTCGGTTTCGTCGATGACGATGTAGCCGCCGCACGGCAGCCAGACCTGGCGGGAGAACGCCTCGTCGATCTGTTTCTGGATGCCGATGCTCTCGAAGATCGGCTGGCTGCTCATTGGCATGTGGTGGACGCGGCGTTTGGCGCGGCGGGAGATTTTGCCGGCGATCTCGCGGATTTTCTCGGTGGTTTCAGCGTCATCACAGATCACCTGGTTGACTTCCTCGGTGAGGAAATCGCGGGCGGTGCGCTCGATGAGGCCGGGCTCCTGATAGATACAGGCGGGGGCGGGGTTGGCCTCGCGGCGGGCCTCGATCTCGTCCCATTGTTCCATCAGCATCGCGAGGTCGCGCACGAAATGGCGCGCGCGGGTGCCTTGGGCGACGGTGCGCATGATGATGCCCATACCCTCGGGGACCGAGAGTTTCTGGACGATCTTGCGGAGGCGCTGGCGCTCCTTGGGATCCTCGATCTTGCGCGAGATGCCGAACTGTTCGGTGTAGGGCATCAGCACGAGGTAGCGTCCGGCGAGCGAAATGTTGGTGGTGACGCGCGGCCCCTTGGTGCCGATGGCACCCTTGGATACCTGGATGACGATTTCCGAGCCGACCGGATAGATGCTCGGGATGTCCTGGGAGGTGATTTTCTGCTGTGGTTTCTTTTTGCCCTCGCGCTGGATTTCCTCGAGGCCGGCGTCGAGTGCGGCGGGGATGGCGTCCCAGAAGTGGAGGAAGGCGTTCTTTTCGAGGCCGATGTCCACGAACATCGCCTTGAGGCCGGGCTCGATGTTCTTGACGCGGCCCTTGAAGATGCCGCCAACGATGTTTTGGTCGCCCTCGCGCTCGACGGTGTATTCCTCAAGCACGCCCTCCTCGAGAAGGGCGACGCGCCGTTCGAGTTTCTCGACGTTGACGATAAGGGTGTTTCCGCGGTGTGGGTCGGGCTTGCCGATGCCGAGAAGTCGCTTGATGTGCTGTATCATGATATTGATGGATTGGTATGAATGAATGGAATTCAGGGTTCTGGAACGGGCACGGCCCGGGGGATAACAGTGCCTTCGTCGTCGATTTCAGGGGTGAGAGTGGGGGTGGGGGTGACGGAGTCCTGGTCGCTGCCATCGCTGCGGTTGACCACGGCCGCACCGATTTCCTCGCCGGTTTCACCGATGACATCGGCGGAGAGGAAATCCGCGGGGTTTCCGGAATCGATGGCGGCGAGCAGTTCTTCCGGGAGGATGATTTCCTCGATGCGCTCGGTGTTGCCGGAGAATTCCTTCTGGCGGCGCAGCGGCAGGCGGACGCCTTGGTCATGGGAGAAGAGGGAGCGGTAAATGAGGTGGACGAGCGGGCCGCAGACGGCACCGCCGGAGCCGGCGTTCTGAACCATGACGCAGACGGCGTAGCGGGGCTTGTCGTAGGGAGCGAAGCTGATGACCCAGGAATTGTGGGATTTTTGGCCGAGATCGACGGTTTGGGCGGTGCCGGTTTTGGCGGCGATCTCGATATTGGGCAGGCGGACGCGGCTGGCGGTGCCACCGGTTTTGTTGACAGCAAGCCACATGCCGCGGCGGATTTTTTCGAAATCATCCGCATCAATACCGGCCTCAATGAGGTCAATGACGAGCTTCGGCCGGTCCGCGATGAGGGTGCCGCCTTCCTCGGAGACAGCGCTGCGGATGATGCGCGGTTGGTAGTATTTCCCTCCGTTGGCGACGCAGGCGGTCAGGGCGCACATCTGAAGCGGGGTGGCGAGCGTGTCGCCCTGGCCGATGGAGAGGAAAGCGGTGAGCGCGGAAGTCATGGCCGCGCCGGGATTGGCGGCGCGCCACTCGCGGCTGCCTGGGAGGATGCCGGGTTTTTCCGCGGGCAGTTCGATGCCGGTGCGGCGGCCGATGCCGACCATGCTGCACCCCTCGACCATGGCACGCCAGCCGATGGTGTTGGCGAGTTTGTTGAAGTAGGGATTGCAGGAGCGCTGGATGGCCTCGGAAAGATCGAGCGTGCCATGGCTGCCGCGGGACTTGTTCCAGATCCAGCAGCCGACCGGGTGGTTGCCGTATCGAACATATCCCTCACAGGAAAACGGACGGCCGGCGAGACCGAGCAAAGCACCGGAAATGGCGGTGGGCACCTTCATGGTGGAGCCCGGGGCGTAGGGCGAGAGCGTTCGGTTGGTAAGCGGCGAGAGCTGGTGGTTGGTGGTGTAGGCTCGCCAGCGTTGGGCGTCGATGCTGGGAATAAATGTGTTCGGGTCGTAATCCGGGACAGAGGCCATGGCGAGCACCTCGCCGGTATGGACGTCCATGATGACGCCGGCGGCGCGGCCGGTGCGGCGCAGGGTGTTTTCCAGCAGGTATTGGATGCGGGCGTCGAGGGCGAGGCGGACTTTGGCACCGGTGCCGGGCTTGATGTAGTCCGACATCCGGATGGTGCGGCCTTTTTCGTTTTTGACGATGGTGCGGCGGCCTTCGGGGCCGCGCAGGATCTCGTCCATGCTGGCTTCGACGCCGGCAATGCCTTTCGGATCACCGATGTAGTGGTTGAACCGGCGGGCGTCGGCTTCCGGGATGTCGCCTTTTTCCCACTGCTTGAGGTATCCGAGGACGTGGCTGGCCAGCGAGCCGTAGGGGTATTGGCGCTCGGGGCGGGTGGTCACATAAACGCCGGGGAGTTCGAGGTTGTGCTCGGCGAAGCGGGCGAATTCCTCGTAGCTGAGGTCGGTGCGGTAGCTGAAGGGAACCAGGCCGCCGTGGGTGAGGTAATGGGTGCGCAGGGCGGTTGCATTGTAGTTGCGAGCGAGATCAAGCCGCTTGAGGCGGGCGATCGTCCAGTCGTTGACGATGGCGACGATGTCCATCTCGGATCGCATGCGCGGCAAGCCGTCTTCGTGGGTCAGACGGTCGATGGTTGGGTCTCCGGCGTGTTGTTGGAGATAGGCTTCGCGGATTTCCTCGAGGTTCAGAGAGACCTCGTATTTCCGGAGGTTGCTTGCGAGGACGGTGCCATGGCGATCGGTGATTTCGCCGCGGATTCCGGGTTCGCGGACGGTGACGGTGCGGTTGCCGGGCACCTTGGCCATGAATTCATCGCGGCGCTCGATCTGGAATTCGTGGAGCCGGTTGAGCAGCGCGCCGAAGCCGGCCAGCAGCAGGGCTGTCAGCAGGTAGAGGCGCATGCGGAATCCGGTTTCCATGGGATGTGAATCAGGCAAGGCGGCGGCGGCGGCGGCCGGCTTCCGGGTTGATGGAGTGGTGGAAAAGTGCGGCGGTGCGGAACAGCAGCCAGAACACCAGCGGCGAGAACAACATGGTGAGGATGGCGGTGGAGAGCATTTGCAGCAGGGTGGCGCGGTTGATGACGATGCCGCCGCGGACGAAATTGATGATCGTGTATTCTGCCGCGAGATATAACAACACCGCGATGCCGGAGAGCAGGGCGGAAAAATGCCATTTGCCCTGCTTGAAGAGCGGTTGGATGCCCTGCATGAGGACCCCCATGCCGCCGAAAAGCAGGATCGAGTATCCGAATCGGAGGTTTTCCACCTGCTGGGTGTAAACGTCCGGATCGCCGCCGTGCGGGCCGAGCGCGCACTGGGCATCCCACAGGAATCCACCGATGAAGGCGAGCGCGAGCATCGTCGTCTGCCCGACGGTGACGGCACAGCAGAGGAATACGAGCTGCACCAGCAGAATGCGCGAGTGATGCAATCCCGTCAATGCCGGCAGGAACTGCTGTGCCACGAAGGCGGCGAGCAGAAGCAGGATGGTGGCCAGCGAGTATCGGATCACGTGCGGTCAGGAATCAGTGGTGAGCACCACGAAAACCGCGCCGAGATTCGCGAAGTTGACCGAGGGTCGGACGAGAGCTTCGGAATCCAAGGCGCCTTTTTCGACTGAATGGATGGTTCCAAGAAGGATATCCGGCTGGAAGATGCCCCCACGGCCGGTGGTGAGAACGCGCTGGCCCGGGCGGACGGCGGCGTTCGCGGAGAGAAACCTGAGGCGCAGCAGCGGGTCGCCATCGAAGCCGCCGCGTCTGCCATTGAGGATGCCGACTTCCGGCGAGCCTTCGACGCGCGCGGAGACCTGGCATTTCTCGTCGATGAGCAGGAGGACGGAGGAGCGCTCGCCGTTGTTGTCCACACGGTCGATTTTGCCGACGAGTCCTTCGTTGGTGAGGACGGCAAGCTGGGTGCCGATGCCGCGCTTGGAGCCGGCGTCGATTTCGAGCGTCTGCCACCAAGTGGTGGGATTGCGGCGGATAACGCGTGCGGCCAGGACATCGAAGCGGCTGTTTTGTTTGAAATCGAGGGCTTGGCGGAGCTGTTGGTTTTCCTCTTCGAGGTCGCGGAAGCGGGTTTCGATGAGTTGCAGGCGGCCGAGTTGCTCGCGTGCGGCTGCGAGCTCCGTCTCGAGTTCCTTCGAGTGGCGGGTTTCCATGAGGAACGCGCGGGCGTGCGTTTCGAGGCGCGAGCCGGTTTTGAGAAATGGCGAGATGGACTGGTAGTAGGCGGCCTGGATCCCGCGCACCGCACGATCGCTTCGGGTGAGCGCCCAGACGGCGCCGCCGAGAAAAAGCAGCAGTGCGATGAGATTGAGCGGCTTCATGGCCGGGTGGATCCAAGCGGAGCGCTCAGCGGTCCGAGTTGGTGACCCGCTTCAGGAGCGAGAGTTCCTGAAGCGCCTTCCCGGTCCCCTCGGCCACAGCGCTGAGGGGATCCTCTGCGACGTGGACCGGGAGCCCGGTTTCTTCGCGAAGCAGGCGGTCGAGCCCCTTCAACAACGCACCTCCGCCGGCCAGCACGATGCCGCGGTCCACGAGGTCGGCGGCGAGTTCGGGCGGGCAGCGTTCGAGAGTGGTGCGGACGGCGTCAACAATGGTGCTGAGCGGATCCGCCATGGCCTCACGGATTTCCTGCGAGGTGATGGTAATGGTTTTGGGAAGACCGGCGACGAGATCGCGCCCCTTCACCTCCATGGTGATTTCCTTGGCGAGCGGCGCGGCCGAGCCGAGGCGGATCTTGATTTCCTCGGAGGTGCGCTCGCCAATCATCAGGTTGTAGGCCCGTTTCATGTATTGCGAGATCGCCTCGTCGAGTTCGTCGCCAGCGGTGCGCACGCTGCGGGCATAGACAATGCCGGAGAGCGAAATGAGCGCCACCTCGGTGGTGCCACCGCCGATATCGACGACCATGTTGCCCGAGGCTTCCTGTACCGGCAGGCCCACGCCGATCGCGGCGGCCATCGGCTCCTCGATCAGGTAAACCTCGCGCGCGCCAGCCTGCTCGGCAGATTCGCGGACGGCGCGACGCTCGACCTCGGTGATGCCGGAAGGGATGGCGATGAGCACGCGGGGATTCGAGCGGCGGCCCTTGTTCACCTTTTTGATGAAGTGGCGCAGCATCGCCTCGGTGACCTCGAAATCGGCGATCACGCCGTCCTTGAGCGGGCGGATGGCCACGATATTGCCCGGCGTGCGGCCGAGCATGCGTTTTGCATCGTCACCGACGGCGAGCACCTCGTTGGTGCCTGCCTTCACGGCGACCACCGACGGCTCGCGCAGGACGATGCCGTGGTCCTTGACGTTGATCAGGGTGTTCGCGGTGCCGAGGTCGATGCCGATGTCATTGGAGAAAAGATTGCCAAAAAGCCTTTTGAACATGGAAATGGTTGGAAATGAGAGAGTAGTGATGATGGTGACGGAGTCATCCCGGTATCTGAGCGCCCGCCCGCGCCGCTTTGGATAACGTGACGTGGCGGCAGGGTCGTTCAAATCCGCTGGGAAAAGCGGGCCAAGTTCCTCATTGCGCGACGGCGGGTCAAGCCGGAATCCACTGAGCACGCGGCACTTGGGGGCAATCCGTTCAGTTTCTCCGAAATGGCGGGCGGACCGGGATGCCGCGAGCAGCAAAGTGCCGCTTGGCCTCCCCGACGGTGTGTTTCCCGAAATGGAAAATGCTCGCGGCAAGCACAGCGTCGGCCTTGCCGTGGTCGAGCACGTCCACCATGTGATCGAGATTGCCCGCTCCGCCGCTGGCGATCACCGGAATGCCGACCGCGGTCGAAACGGCGGCAGTCAGCTCGATATCGTAACCGGCCTGGGTGCCATCGGCATCCATGCTGGTGAGCAGGATTTCCCCGGCACCACGGTTCCAGACCTCGCGCGCCCATGCGACCGCATCGAGCCCCACCGGCGTGCGGCCGCCGTGGGTGTAAACGCCCCATTTGCCGGGTGCTTCGCGTTTTGCATCGATGGCCACCACGATGCACTGGCTGCCGAAGGCCTTGGCACCGGCGTCCACCAGCGAGGGATCTTTCACGGCGGACGTGTTGATGCCCACCTTGTCCGCACCGGCGAGCAGCATTTCGCGCATGTTTTCCACGCTGCGGATGCCGCCGCCCACGGTGAGTGGGATGAAACAATGCTCGGCGGTGCGCCGGACCACGTCTGCCGTGGTCGCGCGGTTGTCCGATGAGGCGGTGATGTCCAGAAAGACCAGTTCGTCCGCCTCCTGCGCGTTGTAGGCCATCGCGCACTCCACCGGGTCACCGGCATCGATCAGATC
>JALRFY010000284.1 GCA_023253625.1 Akkermansiaceae bacterium
GATGCCGTCGGCGGTCCCGAGACCGGCGGATCAGCCAGTCGACCAGCAGATCGTTGACCGCCTCGGGCTCCTCCTGCTGCAGCCAGTGACCCGAGCGGGGGATCACTCGCATCTCGAGGTCGGTGCACACGTCGGGCATCCCGGCGGCCATCTCGGGTCGGAGCACCGGGTCCCACGCCGCCGACAGCATGAGCGTCGGCAGCGTGAGTGTTGCGGTGCCGATGTGCGGGAACCGCGCCGCGTTGACGTCGATGTTGCGGTACCAGTTGATGCCGCCGGCGAACCCGGTGCGCTCGAACACCTCGACGTAGTGGTCGAGCTCGGCCCGGGTCACGATCGGTTCGCCGTACTCGGCGATCCCCGGAACGTCCCGGAACGGGTTGAAGTCGCCGGCGGTGCCGTTGGCCCGCCGTTCGGCGTCGATGATCTGCGGGTCGACGCCGCCGCGCAGGATCTTCGTGAACAGCAGCCGCACCTGTGGGTCGAGGACCGCCTCGGCCACGCCGGGTTCCTGGAACCACAGCAGGTACAGGTCGTCGTCGTGTTCGACGATGGACCGGAACAGCTCGGTCGTGGCGAACGACGAGTACGGGGTGCAGACGCCCACGGCGCCAGCGCATCGGTCGGGGTGCAGTACCGGCATGGCCCACGTCACGTAGCCGCCCCAGTCGTGGCCGACGAAGACGGCCCGCTCGATCTCGAGCGCGTCGAGCAGCCCCACCAGGTCGCCGGTCAGATGGGCCAGGTCGTAGGCGCCGACGTCCGACGGCGCGCTCGAGGCGCCGTAGCCCCGCTGGTCGAGCGCGATGGCCCGGAAGCCGGCATCCGCGACGGCCGGCAGCTGGAACCGCCACGAGTAGGCCAACTCGGGGAACCCGTGACAGAACACGACCGCCGGTCGGTCGCCACCGTCGCCGAGTTCGTGCACCGCGAGTTGCACATCACCGATGGTGTGGTGGACCGCCGGCGGAAACGCCTCGGTCGGCGTGGCGCCCGGTGGCGGTGGTCGGCCGCTCATGTGCGGATCGACGTCCAGAGGTCGCCGATCCACCTGCCGATCACCTCGCCGAACAGCACCGAGATGGCCACGAACGAGATCGTCATCACCCCCATGATGATCCACGTCCGCAGCGGAATGCGGCCTTCATCGGGGATGCCCGGCACCTTGGATCGGATCAGCGAGATCGTGCGTTCCGCCCAGGCGAACGGCAACAGACTGAGTCCGATCACGATGGTCACCCAGCCCGGTCCGGGAAGTGGGAGCAGCGCGATGCCGATGCCGATGAGCACGAACCCGCCCACCATCCGGGCGATCCGGATGGTGACACCTCGGCGGAGTTCGGCCTCGGTCTCCTCAGCCCGTCCGGTTCGCCGTTCGGCCTCGAGGGCTGCGGCGACGACCCGGTCGCGCAGTTCCTGACCCTGCGATTCGTCGTCCTCGTGCACGTGACCAGTATGGACGCCGGAACCTGAGTTCCGACGTCGAGCGACCTCGTCGGTCGACGGGTCCGCCCCCGGTCAGGCGAGGGCGTCGTCGAGATCGTCGACCACGCCGCGCACGACGTTCGCGAGTGCCGGGTCGAGCATCGCGAGCATCGACTCGTCGATGTCGTCACCGAAGCGCAGACGCTCGCACTCGACCGGTGTCTCGTCGTTGCGCATCCACGCCGAGTGCAGCAGTGCGGGGACGCACTCGCCGTGGGGGCTGGCGAGCACCGCCACGGGGCCACGCCCGACGTCAGCGGCGTCGAAGAGTTCGACCCGGAATCCGTCGTCGGACAGGACCGGCAGCACCACCCAGCCGTCGTGGCCGCCGCGCTCACCGCCGGGTCGCGGCGCGAACGCCGGCGACGTGATGTGGTCGCCGAGGTTCGTGAAGTCCCATCGGGCGTGGACGTCGAGCGAACCGCGCTGCAGCGAGACGAGCGCGCCGGGGGTGTCGTCGTCGGGCAGGCGGTCGAGCCGGTCCCCGTAGAGCTGCACGGCCCGTTGCGACACGGTTCCGGGGCGGAACCCCTGGTAGGCGATGTGATGGCGCACCGGCTGTTCGAGCGCGGCGACGCTCCAGTCCATCGCCGACAGCTCCAGGTTCCACGTCCAGTCGTCGCGGAGCGCCGCCTCCTGTTTGGTGACGCCGGAGTCGAGGTCGAAGAGGACCTCGGACACAGTGCTCGGGGCCATGGCCGTGTTGTAGAAGCCGATGAGCGCCGGGTCGATGGCTCGGCCGAGCGCGTCGAGGTCGCCCGGTTCGAGCTTGAGCCCCAGGTCCATGCGGTCCATGTGCTCGAAGATGACCCGCACGCCGTCGGTGTCGTCCCAGCGTCCGTAGAAGTGGCCGGTCGTGGGCGCGACCCGGAAGGGGAGTCCGTCGTGGGCGGTGCCGTCGGGCGAGGCGAGCAGCTCGTCCTTGCGGACGAGGTACACGGCGGCGTCGTCGTCGACGGTGACGGTGCGCGCACCGCCGGCCATCTCGCCGGGGTCGGTCTTGAAGTTGCCCGAGTCGGCGAGCACCAGGAAGTCGCGCGTCTGGCTCACGGTGTGCGACGAGCCGAACACGACACCGTTGGCGATCGGCCACGTCCGCACCTGTGTGCCGAGGCCGTCCCAGTGGACGACGTGGAGTTGCGTCCCGCCCGACGAGTGGAACGTCTGCTTGACCGTCCACAGGCACTGGCGCTCCGGGTCGATGACCGGATGCGCGGTCGTGAAGTAGAAGGGCAGCACGTTGTTGGCCGCCATGGTGGCGGGCCCCCACGACTCCTGGGCGCCGACCTCACCGCGGAACTGCAACGTCACCGGGTCGATCTCGACGGGACGGCCGACGTCCCACGTGGCGAACAGCCGACCGTCCCACGGCAGGGGAGCGGTGTTGGCGGCGTTCGGGAACCCGAGCGGACCCATGTACCCGGTGGGGCTCGACATGAACGCGTCGGGTGCGGCGGCGTGCAGGCGCTGCGACGGCGTGTCGATCACGTTGGTGCGCCAGGCGAATCGGTCGGCGGCGGCGCCGTGACTGCCGGGCTGCAGCGAGAGGCGGCACATGACGCCGAATCCGAAGAGCGCGAACGGGAGGTCGTGGGCCACCTGGGGTCCACTGATCACCACCTCGCCCTCGATGTCGGCGGGCCACTCGCCGCTGATGAGCCGCAGGTCGAGATCCTGGTGCGTGGCGGTCATCGCGGACGTGGGAACCGGCATGGGTGCTCCGTGGGTGGGATCGCTGGTGTCTCGACTGCTGGTGCCTCGACGGGCTGTGGCGACAATTTACAGTGTTCACCAGTGCTGTCAACGGCGGCCTGCGTCGGAGGTCACATCCGGATCCGGGCATTTAGTGCTAAATGATGGTGTTCTACAGACCGTGACCAACACCGCGACAGCGTCCAAGAAGCGAACCTCCCACGACCCGGTCGGGCTGTACCTCGAGGAGATCGGTCGCCATCCGCTGCTCACCCCCCAGGGCGAGCAGCAGCTGGCACGGGCGATCGCCGCTGGTCGCGACGCCGAGTCCGAGCTGGCCGTGCTGAACGGCTCCGCAACGCCGGCACAGCGACGGCAGCTGAAGCGCACTGCGACCGAGGGACGCCAGGCGGCCGAGACGTTCGTGAACTCGAACCTCCGGCTCGTGGTCTCGGTGGCCAAGCGCTACCAGTCCTCGGGCGTGCCGCTCCTCGACCTGATGAACACCCACACGCAGGTCAACAAGCGGACGCCGCCAACCCTGCTGGTGCACTCGAAGGACGACAACGAGGTCCCGTTCAAGAACAGCGAGCTGTTCTACGAGTCACTGCAGAAGAACGGCGTCAAGAGCAAGCTGCTGGGCTACGAGCAGGGCAGGCACGCGTACGCGATGGGGCGTCCGGGGACCGACTCGGCGGAGTGGCCGAGCGAGTGCCTAAAGTGGTTCGCCGAGATCGGCGTAATCGAATCCAACGACGGCTGACAGGCTCAGATCCCAATAATCCAGCTTGCTTATCGTGATAGCACCCCAAGCGGCCAGCCGCGCATCATCATCGAATCATACCATGACATCTCGCATCTCCATCGTCGCCGCCTCCTGGCTGACCGGCCTCACTGCGGTTCTGTCGGCCGACTCCGGAGCGGCACCCAAGCAACCTGAAATGATCAAGGCCTACTGCCTGGACTTCAACTGGGCGGGCCGGAGCGGTTTCGCAGAGCCCGGCACATGGAAGGACGCGGATCCCGCGAAGCAGGTGGCCTGGCACAAGGCGATGGGCGGCAATGTTATCCAGACCTTCTGCGTTTCCCACAACGGCTACGCCTGGTACCGGAACGACGTGACGCCCGAGCAGCCGGGCCTGAAGCATGACTTCCTGCGCGAGGTGGTGAAGCTGGGCCATGAAGAGGGCATGCTCGTCATGGGCTATTTCAGCATCGCAGCCAACAAGCGCTGGGGTGAAGAGAACCCCGAGCTCAGCTACGGCACACCCAGTACCTACCACCTTCCCTACACCGATGAATACCTGGCCTACCTTTCCGCCGCCATCGGCGATGCGGTTAAGAGCACCGGCATTGACGGCTTCATGATCGACTGGGTCTGGCAGCCCAAGCGCGAATCGATCGGGGGCATGTGGATCGAGGCCGAGAAGAGGCTCTACCAGCACCTGATGGGTGAGCCGTTTCCCGGCGAGGACAAGCTGTCCGGCAAGCAGGACCTCGAATACAGCCGCAAGGCCATCGACCGGTGCTGGAAGACCATCCGCAAGGCCGCCAAGGGCGCCAACCCCGACTGCATCATCTGGCTGACCAGCAACCACATGAAGCATCCGCACGTGACTGACTCCGAGATGTACCGCGAGGCCGACTGGCTGATGGGGGAGGCCGGGCGCATCGAGGACATCGAAGGAGTCCGTAAGATGGTCGGGGAACACACACGACTGATCACCTGCATGGCTCGATGGAACGGTCAGGACCCCACCCAGGCGGTGCCGGATGCCGTCAAAGCAGGTGTCGGCCTCTACGGCTTCGCCAAACCCGGCGGGGACGGCACGATTGGTCTGGACCGCATTCTCCCGCTCCAGGTCAATGAGTTGGCGGACGACGCACAAAACATCGCGGTGCTCGCCCGGGCCTATCACGGCGCCTCGCTCGATGCGATGTGGGTGGACGGCAAGTTCGTTGAACCGGACTCCAAGCCCCCATTCCGGATCAAGTTCAAGCGGCGCCGCGGGTTCCAGGACACGGCCCGCATCGGGTTCGATGGGGACACGGCCTCCGTCACGATCCGCAATCCCTACCAATCGGGCCGTGCCGAACTCAGCCGCACCGGCGAACGCTGGCCGAAGAAGCTGACCATCCGGCTGCTCAAGCGCGACCCCAACAACGCCCAAGACAGGGGACCGAAGAGTTTCCGCATGGCCAACGGCACCGTCGCCTTCGGGATGACCTTCGAGGGGGGGCTGAAGACGCTTGCCGGCAAGCTGGAAGGGCAGCTCGACCTCGGCCAGCCGTGGGGTGAGGAGCCGTTCCTGAACCATGGGAAACCGGTGTCCCCCGTGGCCTTGAAGGAAGTGCAGACCCATGCCGACGGAGATGCCCTTGAGATCGTTGTCCCGGCCGAAATGTGCGCCGGACATCCCGAGTCCCTGGTGATTGAATGGGGGAATGCGCGCTGACCCTGTGATCGGACCGGAAAGATCGTCGCGAGAATATGTGCTGTGAACCTGGAACCAGTATCAAGGCGGCGGGTGGCAGCGGATAGATGAGAGAATCAACAAACCAATGAGCTCAATGAGGAAGATGAAGCTAGTGAGTATCCTGTGCGGCTTCGCCACGGCCGTGGCGGCGGAAGTCCCCACGCAGCTGCCGCAACCCGACACGCCCCCCCCGGCCAAGGACAAGCCGGTGAAGGTGTATATCCTGTCCGGCCAGTCCAACATGGTGGGCTTCGGCAGGGTGGAGGGGGCGGCACCGGTATATCCGAGCATCTACCTCTCGGCCGATCCGAGTGTCATGCCCTGCAAGATGCCGGTGGGACCGTCCGCCCTTCTGCCGCACCGGATCTTTCAGGATGCCGCAGGAGAAGCTCAGGGGGCGAAGGCCGCGGTCTATTCAGTCGCTTTTGATGACCAGACCGACTACACAAAGCTGAAACCTGTCAAGGAAGGCACCGTGGTACTGGGTACGGTGGCGGCGGATCTTCCCGCTGTCGATGGCCCCCACACCGTGGTCGTGAAGGGCTTCATCGAGGTGCCGATCTCCGGCGCCCACGAGGTCCACGCCGGCTACGGCGAGAGCACCCACGCGATCGTCTCCCTCGACGGCAAGGAGGTCTACCGCATGGAGCCAGGCGGGGGGGAGGTCATCACCAAGGTGAACCTCGAGAGCGGCAAGCGTTACCCGATCACCATCACCTATCTCAAGGGAGGCTCTGCCGCCTTTTGGATGGAGCTGGTGGACCTCAAGGGCAAGGGTGACCTTGAGACCCTGGTCAGCAGCGACGGCAAGTTTGCCTGGCTGAAGGACGAAAAGGGCGAATGGACCGTCCGCAACGACGTGATCCTCTGCGAGTCCTACCTCGACGCCAACAAGTTCAATGGTGGTCGCAGCACGCCCCTGACCGCCACCGCCAATGGCAAGGGCATCGGCCCCGAGCTTGGCTTCGGCTACGTCATGGGCACCTTCCATGACGAGCCCGTTCTCCTGATCAAGGCCGACATCGGCAACCGCAGCCTGGGTTGGGATTGTCTGCCTCCCGGGAGCAAGGCCTATGAGTATGATGGTCAGATGATTCCGGGCTACGGCGGCACCCCGGACAACCCTGAGGCCAACGGCGGCAAGCCCAAGGAGGGGTGGTACGCCGGACTTCAGTATGACGACTACACCAAGGCCATCCGCGGTGTGCTGGACAACTTTGAGACCCTCTACCCTCAATTCAAGGATCAGGGGTATGAGATCGCGGGTTTTGTCTGGTGGCAGGGCCACAAGGATGGTGGCAGCGAGGCGCACATCAGCCGCTACGAGCAGAACATGGCCAACCTGATCAGGGCCTGGCGGAAGGAGTTCAACGCTCCGAAAGCGAAATGGGTCATTGCCACGGTGGCCTTCGGAGGCTGGAACCTGAGTGAGACTTATCAGCGGATTGCCGCAGCGCAGCTCGCCGTCAGTGGCGATTCCGGCAAGCGCCCCGAATTCAAGGGCAATGTCAAAACCATCGAGGCCCGCGGCTTCTGGCGCACCCAGGCCGAGTCCCCCATGGGGCAGGATTATCACTACAACCACAACGCCGAGACCTACTACCTGGTCGGCGACGCCCTGGGTCGGGCAATGGTCGAGCTGATGGGTGGCACCGCCGGCCCGGGTCCCGTTCCCCCGAGACCCGCCGCCGAGCCGAGAAAGTGGCCGGCCAAGCCAAGCTTGGCCGAGGCGGCCGAGATGATCTACACCGATGACTTCCTCGCACCCTGGACCCAGGGGGAGGCCGAGCCCACGCCGGAACAGATGAAGGCCATGGCGGTTGCGCTCCGCCCGATGATCGTCGGCAGCCTGGTCCCGGCATACGTGGCCGAGGCCCCGCACGTGCCGGCCTACCGCCGGCATGGCATCAGCCTCATCCCGATTGTCACCGGCAAGGCACCGAACGCCGATCAGATGCGCGGCAATGCCGGACTGACCAGCCAACTCGATCTGTTGATCAGCTATTACAACGCCGCCGGCATCCATGACTACGACTGGAAGCCCTTCTGCCCGGACATGAAAACGGGAACCTGGGAATATTACAGCTTCGATCCGCCCGAGAAACAGGAGCCGGCCAAAGGCGGCCGCAACCGGGAAATCACCTACCCGAAAGGCATGGAAAACTGGTTTGCCGTGGATTTCGATGCCAAGGCCGCCGGTTGGAAGAGCGGTGCGGCCCCCTTCGGGCAGAAGGACGGCAAGCAGGAGGCGCTGAGCCCGAATTGCAGCAATCCGCAGTGCGGGTGCAGCATCAAGCCGGGGACGCTTTGGGAGAAGGAAGTGCTCCTGATGCGCCAGACCTTCGAGATTCCACCCCTCCAGGACGATCATCGTTACCGCCTGATTCTCGGTGGCAGCGCCCACGCGTTTTCCGGCGAAGGATATTCCATCTATGTCAATGGCAAGCTGTTCTCCGAATCCGTGGATGGCCACTACAAGGGCAATGGCGGCGCACGGGGCGGCTACATTCTCAATGACTTCCTGCCTGAATTCAAGAAGGGCAAGGTGACCATCGCGGTGAAGGGCTTCCTGCGCTACACCGGCCACCGCAACACACCCGCACCTCCGCGCGGGCATCTCAGCGTCTGGTTGGAACAGATGAAGCTGCCGGAGCCACTCAGGCAACTGGACATGCAATAGTCATGAAAGGAATCATCCAAATCATTGACGCGGCGGCACGCGCGCGAATCCCGGCGCTTTGGGCCAGCTCCGGGCTGGCCGTGCTATCAGCCGCTCCGCCGACCGGGGTCGAGGGTTACGAATCACACGTCAAGCCCTTCTTCGTGAGCTATTGCATCAAGTGCCACGGGCCGGAAAAGAGCAAAGGCAAGATCACCCTGCACACGCTGGACGGCGATCTCGCCGCCGGTGCTGGCGGCGAGATGGAACGCTGGGAGAAGATCCTTGAGGTTATCGATCTTGAGGAAATGCCGCCCGAGGACGAGAGACAGCCGACCGCCGCCGAGCGCGCGGCGGTGAAGGCGTGGATCGATCAGGGCATGCGCGATCACGTGGCGAAGGCCGCCGGCGTGAAATCCGCGCCGCTCGCCCGGCGGCTGACCAATTTCGAGTATCAGAACACGATGCGCGACCTGTTGGGTATCGACCTCGAACTCATCAAGGACCTCCCGCAGGATCCCGAAAAGCCCTACCATTTCAACAACACGGCGGAGTTCATGCTGCTCGGCCCGGAAAAGCTCGAGCGCTACCTGAAAACAGCCCGCCGCGCGCTGGCCAGCACCATCGTTGATCCCGCGAAGCCCGAGGTTCATCGGCAGAGTTGGACTTTCGAACCCAAGGGGCCGGCCTTCGCCGCGATGCAGCCCGATGAACTCGGCGTTTATACCGAATCGAAGGGCATGGTCGTCAACTCCTGGCCCGAGACCGGCGAATACCGCATCCGCGTCAAAGCCGGTGCCATCCTGCCGCCGGGTTATCAGGAAGCACCGCTGCGGATTGTGATGGGCAGCAGCTTGCGCAGTGATGCGGGCACGGGGGACTATACCGCGGTTGGCACGGTTCATCTGAAAAACAACGTGGAGAACCTGCAGGAGTTCGAGTTCCGCGGGCGCATCGAGAATCACCCGATCCAGGTGGGGCAGGTGAACCAGAAAGGTCAGCAGCCGTCCACCCGCCTGATCTATCCGCAGAACCTTTTCGACAACGGCCAGCTCAATGACAACCACGCCAATCACTTCGATGTCGCATGGCAGCTCTCGGTGCCGAGGGTGGTGGTGCGCTCGGTCGAATTCGAGTCTCCCGTCTTCGATGTCTGGCCTCCGGAACACCATACACGCATCCTGCCGGAGTCGCCGCTGCGTTCCGCCGCTCCCGATGAGTATGTCCGGGGCGTTTTGAAAGCATTCATCACCCGTGCCTATCGTCGCCCGGCGAGCGCGGACGAGTTGGAGCGGTTTTTCAAAATCTATCAGATGCTTGCCCCCGAGTTCGCCACGCTTGAGGAAACCATGCGCGAGACTCTTTCCCTGGTGCTCGTATCGCCGCAGTTCCTCTATCACACGGTGGCGGCCGACGGTCTCACCACGCCCAGTTACGAGCTGGCCTCGCGGCTCTCCTATTTCCTCTGGGGCAGCCTTCCGGACAACGAACTCCTCGCCCTGGCCGCCGAAAACAAACTCGATGACCCCGCCGTGATCGAAGCGCAGGCGCGCCGCATGCTCGCCGACGAACGCGCGCAGGACTTTGTCAGGAATTTCACCACCCAATGGCTGGGCATCAAGAAATCGAAAGCGGTCAACATCAACCGCAAGCTCTTCCCGCGCTTCCTCTTCACCGTGCCGAATGGCGAACGAACCGGCCAGGAGGTGCTCTTCCGCCCGACCATTCGCGATTACATGATTGATGAAACGGTCGGCTTCATCGGCGAGTTGATCCGCCGCAACGCCAGCGTGCTCTACATCGTCGATTCCGATTTCGCATGGCTCAACGAACCGCTGGCCGCGCACTACGGCATCGATGGCGTGCAAGGGCTGGAATTCCGCGCCGTGCCCGTCGCGCACGGCGCTCCGCTCGGTGGTTTGCCCACGCAGGGCTCGGTGCTCGTCGGCAATGGCACCGGCTCCGCACCGCATCCGATCTACCGCGCCGTCTGGCTGCGCGAGGCGATCCTCGGCGATGAAGTGGCACCGCCGCCCGCCGAGGTGCCCGCGCTTTCCGACACCGCCGGCGAGGGACTCGAAAACGCCACCACGATCAAGGATCTCCTCCGTATCCACCGCACCGTGGAATCCTGCAACGACTGCCACGTGCGCCTCGATCCCTGGGGGATTCCCTTCGAGGAATACAACGCGATCGGACAATACCAGCCCCGCATCCCGAAAAGCGGAGCCACAGTGCGCGGATTCCAGCCCCAGACGGATGTTACGCTGGAAGGCTACCGCAAATACCTCAACACCGTGAATACCGAGCTGGCGGATTCCGTAGCCCGCGTGCCCAACGGCCCGGAAGTCAGCGGCATGAGGGAACTCAAGGACTACCTCTTGAATGACCGCGAGGAGGATGTCGCCGAAAACGTGATCCGCCGCCTGCTCACTTACGGCATAGGTCGTGCGCTCACCTACCACGACCGCTACGCCGTCGAAGAGCTTCTCAAGCAGTCCGGAAAAAGCGACCACCGCTTCCAGGACATGATCCTCACTGTCTGCCGCAGCGAAATTTTCCGAACCCCGATCACACCTCCGCAACCATGACCCTGAAATCCCACCACATGAACCGCCGCGATTTCCTGCGCGGCGGCGGCATCGCCCTTGCCCTGCCGTTCCTCAACAGCATGAGCCGCGCCACCGGGCTTGCCGGGAAAATGCAGCAGCCCAAGCGCATGCTCGTCACCTACATCGCCTACGGCGTCTATGATCCGAACACGGGCGACGGGAGCTCCCACGAATGGAGCTGGTATCCGCGCCACGACTCCGGCCCCCTGACCCTGAACAAGGCCTCCGCCCCCTTCGAAGACGTCAAGGACTCGCTCACCTACCTCCGCGGCCTCGACCACCCCGGCGGATACGGCCTCGGTGGACACAGCAGCGGCGATGTCTTCGGCACCGGTGCCGACATGTCCGGCCGGGAAAAAACGAACAACATTTCGATCGACCAGCTCGCCGCCAAGCTCAACGGCCACCACACCCGCTATCCGTCTCTCGTGCTCGGCAGCGAAGGCGGCACCGGCTCCTACGGCATGTCGAAAACCCTCTCCCACTACGGCCCTGGACAACCGATCCCCGCCCTCGAAAAACCGCAGGAAATCTTCAACCGGCTCTTCCGCCCCTATGCGAACCAAAGCGTCAACGACGTCCGCGCCCGCCTGAAACGAGAGGCCAGCGTGCTCGATCTGATGATGGAAAACTACCAGACCCTGCACGGCAAGCTCGGTGCCGAGGACCGCCAAAAGATGGAGGAATATCTCGATTCCGTCCGTGCCATCGAGCAACGCGTCGAGCGCACCAGCCAGTGGACGCATGAGGAACTCCCCATCATCGACACCAAGGGGCTCAACCTTGAGGCCAGCTACCATCAGCCCGGCGAATACCTGCGCTGCATGTATGATCTGATCTATCTCGCCTTCCAGACCGATTCCACCCGTTTCATCACCTTCGTGACCGAGAGCGAGCACTCCACCGGCAACCTGGTCGGCAATTTCGCCAACAAGCTTTTCGGCTACACCGGCAACACCCACGACATCGCCCACAAGCGCCCGGAGGAAGCTTCAGGCCAATGGGAAAAATGGCGCGCCGAGCAGCACGCCTATTTCCTCAAGCGGCTCAAGGATACCCCGGATGGCGATGGCAACATGCTCGACACCACCGTCGTGCTCTGGGGCTCCGCCCACCCGCACGCATCGCACAGCACCAAGGACTACCCGATCCAGATCGCCGGCGGCAACAAGCTCGGTTTCAAACACGGCAAGCTCCACAACTTCGAAGGCGCGCGCAAGAAACCGCTCTCCAACCTGTTCGTCTCGATGCTCAACGCCGTCGATGCACCTGTGGAAAAATTCGCCGACAGCACCGGCGAGCTCACCGAAATCCTCGCCTGAGTCCGTGACACGCTTGTTCCCCAAATCCCTGCTCCAGCTCTGCCTGATGCTGCTTCCGGCAGCCCCGGCGCAGGAGAAAAAAATCCCCCAGGTCTTGTTCCTGGGCGACTCGATCCATCAAACCATCGTGCAAGCCGCCGCCAAGGAGCTTGGCGGTCGGGCAAGTATCCACTATCCGTCCGGCATCGTCGCTTCGGACAGCGGCACCGCCCTCGCGCAGATCGATGCATTGCTCGGAAAAACGCCATGGGACATCATCTACTTCAACTTCGGCATCGGCGACCTGTTCTACAAGGACCCCTCCACCCGCGAAATCCGCATCATGAGCAAACATGGCGGCGGCGTGCGCGTTTCCACCCCCGCCCAGTATGAAACTAATCTCGATGCCCTCGTGCAACGCCTCAAGGCAACCCGCGCGAAACTCCTCTGGGGCAGCACCACACCGATGGCCAACGTCCACTTTTTCAACAGTTACCAAGGCAACATATTCGATGAGAACGCCGAGCGGCAATACAACGCCATCGCCGCCCGCGTGATGGCGAAGCACAAAGTCCCCGTGCTCGACCTCCACGGCCACGTCATGGCGCAGTTCAAGCCCGGGGACAAACATCCACCCTATACCCAATACACAAAGGAAATGGAAACCCGCGGCCATCCGCTCCACGCACCGCTGGTGAAAGGCCTTGTTTCCATCTCCGGCCAAAGGTGTCATCAAGAAAATAGCGGGTGCGCGCAATGAACGCGAGCATGAGAACCGAATAAATGATATGACAAAAAGCACATTTTGTATTTTTGGCGCCATCGCAACGGCACTTGGCATTGCCTCTCCAGCATTCGCGCAGGACGCCTCCCCGCCTAAAGAGGTGCCCGGCGGTCTGAGCAGCAAGCAGGGAACGGGGAGGATTTTCCCGCCCAACTCAAGGTTCCTGCAGGTGGCGGGCCATGACGGCTACCTGGCGCTGCCCGAGGGCGCGGAAGCCGGGCAGAAGACCCCGTGGCTCTGGTATTGTCCGTCCGACTACAAGCTGCCCGGAAGACTCGAGCAGTGGATGATGAAAACTTGCCTCGATCATGGTATCGCCGTTGCCGGCATCGACCTGAAGGGGGATTTCGGAACGCCGGCCGGCCGCAAGATCCAGACCGCCTTCTACGAGGAACTCACCGCGAAACACGGATTGACCCGCAAAGTCTCCATGCTGGCGCGCAGTTACGGCGGCACGCAGATGTATAACTGGGCCGCCGGGAATCCCGATTCGATCGCCTGCCTCGCGGGCATCTACCCGGTCTGCAACCTGGCGAGCTACCCGGGGCTGCAATCCGCCGCTCACAAGTATGGAATGCCGGAAGAGCAGCTGGCCAGGGAGCTCAAGAACCATAATCCGATCGACCGTCTGGCCGCGCTGGCCAAGGCGAAGGTGCCGATCTATCACAACACCGGGGACATCGACACGCTGGTGGCGCCCAAGGACAACACCTTCCTCGTGCAGGAGCGCTACAAAGCGCTCGGCGGCGATATGACCGTCACCATCTTCGAGGGCCAGGGACACAACTACTGGACCGGATTTTTTGAAGACAGGAAAATGGCGGAATTCATCATCAAACATGCGAAGGCGCAGGCCCTCCCCAAGGTGCTCTACTTCGGCGACTCGATCTCAGGTGGTTATGGCAGTGCCTTGACCGAACTCATGAAAGGGAAGGCGGAGATGGTGAAACTGGGGGCTGTGGCAACCTACCGGATCAACGAGGCGGCCTTCTGGCACTCCAATGGGAAAGCCAAGGCCCTCGACTTTGGCAGCGCCAAGGCCTGCATTGCGGATCTTGACCGGTTTGCCGAACATCTGGCGGAAAACAAATACGATGTGATTCATTTCAACTTCGGACTGAACGACATCTTTCGCGGTCGAAAAGGGGCCTGGCACAACCCCGTGGATCAATACGCGAAGGATTTGGAAAGGATCGCGGGCTTGCTGAAGAAAAACGGCGCCAGGGTGATCTGGGCGAACATCACCCCGGTCCCCGCCAATGCCCCCGATATGCCCGAGGGCGACGAACTGATCTACAATGCCGCCGCCGGGAAGGTGATGAGCGCGAATGGCATTCCCATCAACGACCTGCACGGCGTGGTGACGGGTTGGGATGGTTATGCCGAATGGAAGAAGGGCAATGATGTTCATTTCCCCGGCGCGGTTTACGCGAAACTGGCCGAACAGATCGCCGGAAAGATCCTCGGGGAACTCGATGTAAACGAAACCAACCCCGGCTCTTCCCATTGAATCCCGTCATATGCCCACGGCCCTTGTTGTTCCTGCTGGTCACGATCTGCCTTGGCTCCGCCGGTCTGCAGCCGTTACTGGCGGGTGACGCTCCGCCGATCAAACGGGCCGAAACCCTGCCGGCGACCACGCCGTGGGATCTCGATGCGTTGAGCCAGTCACCCGTATTCGATTGGAGCCAGGGCAAGGAGGTTCGCAGCCTGTTCTACAAGGGTGTGCCTTATCAGGGAAAGCCGACCCGTGTGTTCGCCTGCTGCGCCACCCCCGGTTCGCTCGCGGGTGACCCGTCGCTGGACAAGGCCCTTCCCGGGATCAGCTGGGGTGGTTGCCTGGCCTGCAGCGTGGCCGGTCTGGACAACCGCTTCAAGGCCGCGGTCCCGGTTTGCCGCTGCGGGTTCCTCCACGGGAACAGTGCCTGGCTCAAGACATTGGAAAGCATGAGTCCAAAGGACCGGGAAACCTGGGTTCAGCTCTGGGATCCGTCCATGCATGTGGGTTCGGCAACGACGCCGATGTTGTTTGTCAACGGAGGCACCGACTTCGCCTATCCGCCGGACAGCCATGCCGGGACCTTCGCCCTCGTGACTGCGCCCAAATACCTGCACTTTGTCCCGCACCTGCCGCACGGGCACATTTTCGACAACCCCGAGGCGGTCGAGGTTTTCATCGATCGCCATCTCAAGGTGGGGCTTCCTTTGCCCACAATCGGCCCGGTCGAGGTCGGTGAAAAGCACCACCCTTTTCCGATACGACGATGAGATCCCGAAGCTTCCTCAAACACGCCCTTCTCACGGCGGCATGGGCCGCCGCCGCCAAGCTCCAAGCCGAGGTTAAGTTGCCGGCGCTCTTGTCGGACCACATGGTGCTCCAGCAGCAGAGCGAGGCCCGGTTCTGGGGTTGGGCGGATGCCGGTGAGAAGGTGGAGGTCAGAGGATCATGGGCGGAGGCTTCCTCCGGGTCGGCCACAGCGGGAGATGATGGCAGATGGAAGACGACCCTCAGGACGCCCAAGGCCGGTGGGCCCTACACGGTCACCGTCAAGGGAGAGAATACGATTATCCTTGAGAATGTCCTGATCGGTGAGGTCTGGGTGTGTTCCGGCCAGTCGAACATGGAGTTTCGCTTGAAGAGTGTCACGGATGCTGAACATGAGATCGCCGAAGCCGGCTACCCGCGGATCCGGCAGTTCCATGTGAATGGAGCTTGTGCAGCGCACCCCGCAGACGATGTTTCGGGATGTTGGAACGAGTGCACTCCCGCTTCGGCAGCCGGGTTCTCCGCGGTGGCCTATTACTTCGGCAGAAAGCTTCACCGGGAACTCGATGTCCCGCTTGGTTTGATCCACGCCTCCGTGGGGGCCACCCCGGCCCGGGCCTGGACCTCCGGCAGGATGCTTCTGGAAAAGAACATCTACGCCGATGAGGTCAAACAGGTCTCGGACCCGGAGACGATCGAGATGGCCAGGGCGAAATATGAGGCGGACATGGAGAAGTGGCAGGAAGCGGCGGAGAAGGCGAAGGCCGCGGGCGCACCGGAACCCCCGCGTCCGCGAGACCTTCCCCGGGTCGGCACCCGCTGGCCGTCGGCCTTGTTCAACGGCATGATCAGTCCGCTGACCGCATTCACGATCAAGGGGGTGGTCTGGTATCAGGGCGAGAACGATGTCGGCGGGGTGGGGTGGTACCAAACGCTCTTTCCGAACCTGATCCAGAGCTGGCGCGATGGGTGGGGTCTCGGCGACTTGCCGTTCTATCATGTGCAGCTTCCGCCTTTTGATTATGGGGGAGCCAACAGCGCCTTTCTCAGGGAGGTGCAGATGAAGTCGCTTTCTATCAGGAACGTCGGCATCGCGGTGACCCTGGATCTCGGGGATTTCAAAAACATCCACCCTGCGAACAAGAAGGATGTCGGCGAGCGCCTGGCCCTCTGGGCCCTGGCCAGGGACTATGGCCGGAAGGATCTGGCTCACTGTGGTCCCATCTATCAGGGGATGCAGATCGAGGGCGGGAAGATCCGCTTGTCGTTCGACCACACCGGTTCCGGGTTGGTGGCAAAGGACGGCACCCTCGCCAACTTCGTGATCGCCGGAGCCGATAGGAAGTTCGTTCCGGCCAAGGCCGTGATCGACGGCAGGAAGGTCGTCGTTTCGAGTGGCACGGTGGCCGAGCCGGTCGCGGTGAGATACGCCTTCGACAATGCCGGCGTGCCCAGCCTCTTCAACAGGGAGGGGCTGCCGGCGTCGTCGTTCCGGACGGATGAATGGTAGAGCGGCACCCAGGCCGGCACCTTGGATCGCGATTTCCACTCACCGCCCGCCTCCGCAAGACCGTCCGGCTACTGGTGGTGGCTGAACGGCAATGTTGACAAGGAGGCGATCACGCGGGACATGGGATGGTTTCGCCGGTGAATACTATGGCCGCTTCACCGAACTCTGCCGTGAACACGGACTGGTGACTGCCTGTGAGTCCGCCGGCCCGGTCATCCTCAACTGGATGTTGGAGGGCTTGCTGATGCTGCTCATCGACATCCGCGACACCGGTGACATCCGACTCACCGACCGGCAGGCGGGCGTGGTGGATTCCCTGTTGGCTGAAAGTGACAGCTTGCGGTGGTTCATCCGCGAGAACATCCGGCGGCAGGACGGCGCGGACCTCAGCGTGCATGAAATCGTTGAAGCCTATGCCCACTACTGTCCCGAGCGTGGCTGGGATCCGCTACCTGAGAGCAAAATCAACAACCAGCTCCAGACCATCATGCTCGACATGTTCCAAGTGCTGCGGACCAACAACTGCCAGCGCGACGGCAAGGCGGTGCGTGGCTTCCGTGGCGTGGCGTTTAACGACCGGGAGGCACAGCCATGAGTCTGGACATCTCACGGCTGGAGAAGGCGCGGCAGTGCGGCGGGAAAATCATCGCCCGCTGCCCTGCATGCGCCGAGGACGGCAACGACGAGAAAGGGGAACACCTGGTCATCATGCCTGATGGGCGGTTCGGCTGTGTGGCTCATCCCGGTGCTGCGGGCAAGAGCCACCGGCAACGCATCTTTGCGATGGCGGGAGAAGCACATGCCAGAACACGAGGGGCATGCATGGTCCGCGTTCGCCGACCTGCCACGAGCAACTTGCAGCAGATTGCCGGTCTGTTGGACGGGATTGGACGCTTTGGACGGGTTTCAGCGACTTACGCGCATACGCGTGAGCACAGCATCGTGCAGACGAGCGGGAGACATAAAGACATGTTCACGCACACACGCGAGAGTGAGAAAACCCCGTCCAAGCCGTCCAGCCCGTCCAATACCGTCACAACGCTGAGAAGGCAGGCACCGCCACCCGAATGCGGCGACCCACTGATGGCGACAGCTCTTGCCGCGTTCAACGGACCCCGGCAGGCCGACACAGTTGCAAAGGACATCGACCCGGAAACCGGCTGCCCGATCATCGACGGAGCCATCTGTCCGTTCTGACCTGAATGGAGATTGCCGCTACTTGCCGGAAGGAATCTCTTCAAACCCAGCTTGATGGCCGGGATGTCCCGACCTATGTCCATTTCACGTGAAATATTACTTTTGCGATTTCCCACATAACGCAGGGCAGGCGAACGGCTGTCACAGGTCGTCACAACGAGCAATCAGACATCGTTAGGGGCGTGTAAAATTTCTTCTGTAAAAGCGAGAAGCTGATTCCACCAGCGATTCACCGGGCGCGAGCCCGATGGA
>JALRFY010000026.1 GCA_023253625.1 Akkermansiaceae bacterium
TCGCGTCCACGGCCTTCTGCGCGATACGGACGACTTCATCGAGACTCGCGCCTCTTTCCGCGAGTGCTCCGGCGGCTTTGTAGGCGTAGAGGATGCCGGCCACGCCGCGACGTTTGTGCGCTTCGGCGGGTGCGGCGCTGGCGATGTCATCGGTGCCGAGCACGGTGCGCGTGGCGATGCCTTCCGCGTCGAGAAGCTCGCACGCCATGTCGAAGTTCATGCGGTCGCCGCCGTAGTTGCCGTAGAGGCAGAGCACGCCCGCGCCGCCATGCGCGAGACGGATGGCATCCTCGCAGCTCTCGACGTTCGGCCCTTCAAAGACGTTGCCGATGGAGCAGGTGTCGAGCAGGCCCTCGCCGACATAACCGGTGAAAAGCGGCAAGTGCCCACTGCCACCGCCGGAGGCGATGCCGACCTTGCCCGTGCGAATGCCACTTGCGCGGCGAATGACACGCCGACTGCCGCCATCGCGTTGCAGGCTGGGATTCGCCAGTAGCAGCCCGGCGAGCATTTCTTCGACGTAGTCGGTGGGTTGGTTGATGAGCTTTTTCATCGGTGAATGGAGGTTCGGAAGGCTCACGGCACCACGCGCACGCTCAAGGCGGTCACCGTGATACCGGTGCTTGACGTGAAGGTGAAGTCGTTGGTGCCGCGCTTGAGGGCTTGTTTCAAAGCGGGCGATGAAATGGTGATCGTGACGCCGGATTTGCTGCGCGTGGCTTTCAGCTCTTGGAGCGGTTGACCATTGAGGGTGACGGTGGGGGCCTCGGTCTCGCCTTCGCTTTTGAAAAGGATCTCCAGACTGGCTTCCCCGGCCTTCACAGGATCATCGGCGATAACCAGATGCACGGTGGCAGGAGTGCCGGGCTTCAAGAGCAGTGGCAGGGGTGTCTCGCTCACGGTGCCGTTGTTGGTGACGGTGCACGCATCGACGAAGAACTCCTTCGGTTGGTGCGCGAGACTCGCTGGATCGGACAGCTCGGCGAGGAGCGGGTATTCGGCGGTGTTGTAGAAATTGAAGGTGTAAAGGCCGTCCGCTCCCTGCGCCCAAAGCGTGGCGGCGGCGGCCCGCAGCGTCTCCGGCGTGCCGTAGCGGACGAAGCCACGCGGCATTCGCTCGATCACTCCATAGACGGGCACGCGATGCCGGTGCGCGAGGGCGACCCACTGGTCCAGTGGGTTCGATCCAAAGGTGAAGCCGTTGCCAGCGATGACGGCGTCGATCCATCCGGCCTTCAGCCAGGCTTCGACATCGAGGCCGAGTTCCTTCGCGCGAGCGGGGCTGTCGGGGACGCGGGTGACGAGGCGTAGCGGGTGCCCGCGACATTTCGCGGTTTCGTCCAGGATGGCACGAGCTTCGCGGACAAACTCCGTGAGAACGGCAGCGTTGACCTCGCCATCGCGGAAGAACTTGGGGTAGCGGAGCCAGTCCAACTCCACGCCGTCCAGGTCGTAGCGTCGGCAGGCCTCGCGCAGGATAGCGAGATAGTGGCTGCGGACTTCCGCCTTGGAGTAGTCGTAAAGCAGCTTATCGCCGTTCGCCTCGCGATTCGGTCCCGCGCGCAGAGCCTCAGGCTGCGTTTTCACTTTGGCCCACATTTCATTGGAAGTTGGTGGCGTCGGGTCATTCAGCCAGGGCAGGAACTCATTCGTCCACTCGGCATCCGATGGCGGCTGAAGAAACCAATGCCGGTGCGTGCGCCGGAAATCATCCCACAGATGCGCCCAGTTGAAGTAGGTGTGATGCTTGTCGTTCATGCGCATCGAGAAGAAGAACGTGCAACCATCACGCTTCCAAAACTGAAGGATCGGCTGGAGCGGATCATCACCAAGGGAGGCCACATGCTTCCGCCGGAGATCCCAAATGGGAACGCCGAAGTTGCCGCAGTAGGCCAGACCAGTCGCTGCCGTCTTCGCCAGCGGCTCGATGCGATACGTGAGATAATCGTCCAGCGACGTGATTCCGCGCAGCGGCAAGGGGTCTCCAGCAGGAACCCACAACGCACCGTGATGCTCCGGGTAGGCTGGCCACTTCAGGTCATCGCTGTCGTTGTTGAACAGGATGCGCGGCAGGCCACGGCTTTCGAGCGATGCGCCTCGGCTTGCTTCCGCAACTACGGACAGGCTGGCGACTGGAATCACCGCCAGTTCATTCGCCGCATGGCTCTTGTGAGTGTAGCCGATGTAGAGTTTTCCTTCGTGCTCGACCGCATACGGGTAACTGAAGTCGGCTTTGGGGTCGGAGATGCCGGGTGTTTGGCCGGATACCGAGTGGCGGACGAGGAAGACTTTGCTGAAGAGCGACTCGCCCGGCCTGCTGACCGCGATGGTGAGGGGCGAGCGCCTGCCCCCGGTGTCGGCGGTGGTGCTGCAGACGAGGTAACGCTGGCCGGTGCTCAAGGTGCCCGCATAGGGCTTGCTGGTGGCCATCGGCAGATTGGAGGGCGTGGTTGGTGTCCAAGTGCGACCGAAATCCTCGCTCGTGGATAGCAGTGCACGGGCTTTCCTGCCGTAACGGGAAAGATTGATGACCTTTTTGCCTTCCACGATGACGGTGGATTCGCCCCACAGGTTGGTCCCCACTCCGGGTGCGGCCGGAATCACCACAGGATCCCATTTCGTGAAATCATCTCCTTTGCTGATGGCGACGGTGGGCAGGTTCTCGCCTTTGGCGAAAGGCGAGAGATGCAGCCCGGCCATGATCCAGTTTCCATCCGCCATTTTTTGCGGTTCCTGCATCGGCC
>JALRFY010000004.1 GCA_023253625.1 Akkermansiaceae bacterium
TTCACGTTCCATTCGCCGGTTCCCCCGGCGGTGGAACCCTACCTTTCAGATTACAGCGGCCAGGTAGGGCGCTACCGCCGGGAGCGCCGTTGAATGTGGGGCGAAAGGAATGCCAAAGCCAGCCGACGCGTCGGACCCTACCATTTCATTCACGTTTCATTCTCCGGTTCCCCCGGCGGTGGAACCCTACCATTTCATTCACGTTTCATTCGCCGGTTCCCCCGGCAAAAACGGTGAGGGCCGGAACCGTTTTGGACAGGAGCGCAGCGACGTGGCCCAAAGGGCCGAACCCGCCGCGCGGGGCGGGTTCGTCAATGGAACCCTACCTTGTCATGCGCATACGCCATCGTCGCGGGCGCGCTACCCTTTTGTCCAGAAAGTGAGCGTGTGGTCGCTTTCATCGTCCGCGCCGGTTTCCTTCCATGGAAAGACCGCCCGGAGAGCGTGCTGGCGCACGTAGCCCAGCGATTCCCAGAACGCATCGAGCGGCCGGTGGTTTTCCGGCCGCGCGGGGTGGTCCGCCGGGCGGTCCACCGCGCAGAAGGTGGTGACCGGCAATCCGAGCCGCGCCGCCTCGGCCTCCCGGCGGCGGAAGAATTCACGCCCCACCCCGTGGCCACGATAGGCTGGCAGCAGCACGCTTTCACCGAAATAACAGATCCGGGCGACATCCATGCCCGCGGTGGCGAACGGTTTGCGGAATGCTTCCCCGGCCTCCGCCATCGGCACGCAGGTGCTCGCTCCCACCAGTTCTCCGCCATCCCAGACCAGGCAGACGTAGCTGCCTGCCGCCATGGCGTAGGTGCGCAGGTATTTCATTTCCGCCTCCCACCCGCCATCATAGAGATACGGGTATTCGCGGAATACCGCGATCCGCAGCCGGCCCAATTCCGGGATTCGTGCCACGATGCCGCCATCGCGGCACTCCTCAAAGCGCAGGTCCATCGCCATGAGCCACCTTTACCAAAGGGCATGGCGCATGGCAAATCGGCAGGACGCTGAAAGTCCGCCCGCACGCTTGGCGTTTGCATTCGGCTCGGACGCTATCGCATGCTGCCCGACGCAACACCGACCGCGCATTTCATGAAAACCTTCATTCCGTTGCTCGCCCTGTGCATTGGGACCAGCGCCGCCATCGCGGCGGAAAAATCCCCGCCCAACATCGTCCTGATCCTTTCTGACGACCAGGCCTGGACCGACTACGGCTTCATGGGCCACCCGGACATCAAGACCCCGCATCTGGACCGGCTTGCGGCGGAAAGCGTCACCTTTCCCCGCGGCTACGTCCCGACCGCCCTCTGCCGGCCGGCACTCACATCCATCGCCACCGGGCTTTACGCCCGCCAGCACGGCCTCAGCGGCAACGACCCCGCCAAGACACCGGCCAACGCGGCGCACGCCGAAACCAGCGCCAGGGACCCGCGCGAAATCCTCATTTCCAACATCGACAAGCACCCCACCCTGCCGCGGCTGCTCACGCAAAACGGCTATCTCGCGTTCCAATCCGGCAAATGGTGGGAGGGCAGCTACCAGCGCGGCGGCTTCACCCATGGCATGACCCGCGGCTACCCCGGGCCCGGCGGCCGCCACGGCGACGACGGCCTGAAGATCGGCCGCGAGGGCATGGTGCCCATCTTTGATTTCATGGACACCGCGCTCGCCGCGAAAAAACCGTTTTTCGTGTGGTATGCGCCGCTCCTGCCGCACACCCCGCACAACCCGCCGGAGCGGCTCCTGGAAAAATACCGCCAGGACGGCCGGCCTCTGCCGGTCGCGAAGTATTACGCGATGTGCGAGTGGTTCGATGAAACCTGCGGCCAGCTGCTCGACCGCATCGACCACCTCGGCATCGCGGAAAACACCCTGGTCCTATACGTCACCGACAACGGCTGGATCCAGAATCCGATGGCCAACAGCTACGCGCCGCGCTCGAAGCGCAGCCCGAACGAAGGCGGCACGCGCACACCCATCATGTTCCGCTGGAAAGGAAAACTCCCACCCGCCAAGCGTGACGAACTGTGCAGCAGCCTCGACCTGGTGCCCACCGCGCTCGCCGCCGCCGGCATCAAAGCACCCGCAGCCCTCCCGGGCCTCAACCTGCTGCCCGGCCTGATCGACGGCACCGCCATCCCGCGCGACACCCTCTTCGGCGAGAACTTCGCGCACGACATCGCCGATGTGATGAAACCCGAGGCCTCGCTCCTTCACCGCTGGGTGATCCGCGGCCACCACAAGCTCATCGTCACCTACGATGGCAATCCCGGCAAAAACCACAGCTCCACCAGCGATCCCGCCGCCTCCTCGCCGCAGCTCTACCATCTCGCCGCCGATCCGCATGAGAAACACAACCTCGCCGCGGAACAGCCGCAACTCGCCGCCGAACTCGGCCGCCTGATCGAAAACTGGTATCCCCTGCAGGAACGCAAGGCCGGCTTGCCGCCACGTCCCTGAAAACAGATGTCATGACTCCCCTGCTCCGCATCCTGCCGGTCCTGGCAGTCCTCAGCCTGCCCGCCGCCGCCCGCAAGCCGAACGTCATCCTGATCATGGCGGATGACCTCGGCTACCTCGACCTCGGCTGCTACGGCCATCCGGCCATCCGCACCCCGAATCTCGACCGGCTCGCGGCGGATGGCGTGCGGCTCACCGATTTCCATTCCGGCGCATCCGTCTGCACGCCCTCGCGCATGGCCTTGCTCACCGGCATCCATCCCACCCGCCTCGGCTGGACGCAGGGAGTGGTCGGTTTCAAGATGGGCATCCGCGACGGACTCAATCCGGATGCACTCACCCTCGCGGAAATCTTCAAGTCCTCGGATTATGCCACCGGGATTTCCGGAAAATGGCACATCGGCCACGCCCCTGAAACCCGCCCGCACCGACAGGGCTTTGATCACGCCTATTTCCTCCCCTTCAGCAACAACCAGACCAACGAAATCTGGCTCCACGACGAGATCGCCGAAAAGCCTTTCGAAAACCGCCTGCTCACGGAACGCATCACCACCGATGCAATCCGCTTTGTCCGCAATAACCGGGACCGCCCGTTCCTGCTCTACATCCCCTACACCGCACCCCATTTCCCGGTGGAACCCCACCCGGAATGGCAGGGCCGCTCGAAGTTCGGCAAATACGGCGATGTCATCGAGGAACTCGATTCGCGCATCGGCGACCTGCTCCGCACCCTCGGCGAACTCGATCTCACAGAGCACACGATCGTCGTCTTCACCTCCGACAACGGCCCGAATCCGGGCGAGGGCGCCGATTGCAAACCCTACCGCGGCGAAAAATGGAGCGCCCTCGAAGGCGGCACCCGCGTGCCCTGCATCGTCTCATGGCCCGGAACCCTCCCCGCCGGAACCACCAGCGACGCCCTGGTTTCCGCCGTCGATCTGCTGCCCATGCTGGCCCGCGCCTGTGGCATCGACTGGCAAAACAAAACCGCAAAAATGCCCGTCGATGGCATCGACCAATGGGACGTCCTGCTGGGGAAGTCCAAATCCGACCCGCGCACCGAACTGCTGCTCTGGCACGGCATGGACGGCGGGCCGCAGGCGCTGCGCTCGGGTGATTGGAAATGGTTCGCCGACCGCCGCCATGCGCTGGTCGGCATGGGAACCAAGCGCGCCACCCCGGAGCAGCAAGCGAAAATCGCCCCCTACATCGAGGCTCTCGTCGAACATGAGGCCAACCCGCCCTTTCTTTTCAACTTGCGTGATGATCCCGGCGAATCGCACGATTTGAGCGAAAGTCGGCAGGATCAAGCCAAAGCCATGGAGACTCTCGCCAGGCAACTCGGCGCTCGCTTGAAAGCCGCTCCTTCCCTGCCTCTGCACCAGCCCGGAAAGCCCGGCAGGACATCCGGCCCTCAACCCTGAGCCATCTCACATCCACCAAGCCATCCATCCGATGAAACTTCAGATTCCTTCCGCAATCGTTTTTGCGTTCCTGTTGGCATTCGCGCCCTCCCCCGCAAGTGCAGCCCCGCCGTCAAACACCAAACCGCCGGTTCCCGATTTCATCCGTGGAGACAAACAGGGTGAGGGCAAGGACTGGACGCTGGGCCCCACCGGCGCGCGCGGCTGGGTCTATGGATGGAAAGGCCGCACCTCGGAATCGCGCCAGATTCTGGTTACCGCCGTGGCGGCTGGCTCGCCCGCCGATGGCAAACTCCAGCCCGGCGATGTGATCCTCGGCACCGGCGGAAGGAACTTCGATGGTGATGCCAGAATCCTGTTCAGCAAGGCGATCGGCCATGCGGAATCCACCGATGGCGGCGGCCTGCTCAAAATTACCCGCTGGCGCGATGGGAAAACCGACGAGGTGGATCTGCAACTGCAGGTGCTCGGCAGCTATGGCGCCACCGCCCCCTACGACTGCGAAAAATCGCGCAAGATCTTCGAATTGGGTTGTCAGGCGATCGCCGGGCGCGGCCTGAAAGGTGTTTCCATTCCCAACAGCATCAATGCGCTGGCCCTGCTCGCCAGCGGCAAGCCGGAATACCGCCAGATGCTCGCCGCCTATGCCCGCGAGGCGGCCGATCTGAAACTCGATTCGATGGCCACTTGGCACTACGGCTTCGCCAACCTGTTCCTCGCCGAGTATTTCCTTGCCACCGGCGACCGCGATATCCTGCCCGGCCTGCGCCGCATCACCATGGAGGCAGCCCACGGCCAGAGCAAGGTGGGCACATGGGGACACAAGTTCGCCATGCCCAACGGCAACCTCAACGGCTACGGCTGCATGAATCTGCCCGGCCTGAACCTCACCATCTCAATGGTGCTGGCACGTGAGGCCGGCATCAAGGATCCGGACCTCGATCTCGCCATCACCCGCGCCACAAGCTTCCTGCGCTGGTATGTCAACAAGGGTGCCATTCCCTACGGCGACCACGCCCCATGGCCGGGCCACGAGGACAACGGCAAATGCTCCAGCGCCGCAGTGCTCTACGACCTCCTCGGCGACCGCGAGGCCGCCTCGTTCTTCGCGAAAATGTCAACCGCCGGCTATGACGAACGCGAACGCGGCCATACCGGCAATTACTTCAACATCCTCTGGGCCATGCCCGGCGTCTCCCGATGCGGGCCCGTTGCCACCGGGGCCTATCTGAAGGAAACCGCATGGTATTACGATCTCGCCCGCGGCTGGGACGGCAGTTTCTCCTACCAGGGGTCTCCCGTCGGCGAGGAAGAACACAACAAATACACCAGCTGGGACAATACCGGCACCTACCTGCTGGCTTACGCGCTGCCACTCAAGAGCCTCTTCATCACCGGTAAAAAACCGTCCTCCATCCCGCCCCTCAACGCCGCCCAAACCGCCGAGGTCATCGCCGCCGGCCGCGATTACTTCTCGGACACCCGGCGCAATGGCGAGGCCTATGAAAATCGCGACAGCCAGCTGCTCATCGCCGGTCTTGCCAGTTGGTCGCCCGCCGTGCGCAAGCGCTCCGCTCGCAGCCTCGCCGACACCCCGGGCGACTGGCTCCCCACCTTGCTCCCGATGCTCGACAGCCCGGATGCGAACACCCGCTACGGTGCCATCGAAGCCATCGGTTTCATGGGCCCGCGCGCCGACTCCGCCGCAGCCCGCCTGCGCACACTGCTCGCCGACAAGGACCCATGGATCCAAAACCTCGCCTGCACCTCCATCGCATCACTGGGGCCGGAAGCCCGGCGCTCCTGCCTGCCCGACCTGCTGCGCATGACCTTGGAAAACCATCCGGCCGATCCGCGCCGCATGGCCCAGCGCGCCGCCAGCGAGGCGCTCTTCGCCCGCCGCAGCGGCATTATTTCCCAGTCCCTCGAAGGCGTGGACCGCGATCTGCTGCTGCCCGCCATCCGCTCGATCCTCGCCAACGAGGACTCCCGCGCCCGCGGCCCGGTCGGCGAGATCTACGGCCATTTGAGCGACCAGGACCTCATCGCCTTGTTGCCCGACATCATGCACGCCACGAAAAATCTCGCGCCCAGCAACGAGATGTTCGCCGATGGGATCCGCCTCGCCGGGCTCGACCTGTTCTCCCGCCTGAACATCAAGGAAGGGATGGCGCTGTGCGTTTCCCTCATCGAGACAGACCGCTGGGGCTCCGGCAAGCGCCTGCCGAAATGCCTGGAATCGCTCGCCCGCTACGGCAGCCATGCCCGCCCGCTCCTGCCGGAGTTGGAGCAAATGCGCAGCCAATACATGCGCGGACATCGCGGCAACAGACCGAATGAACATGTGGTCAGCCTCAATAGGGCCATCGCCGCCATCAAGGAGGGCAAGGACACCCCCGCGCCCATTCCCCTGGCCGCCTTCAAGACCCGTCAGTGATATTCCATGGGCCCGCCAGCGGGCCCTGCGCCGTCCCCTGCAACGGCACCCCCAGCCTCGGGACGACCGCTGTGCCTTGCAGGCACTCCAAGTCACAAGCCCCACGGCACAGCTGCGCCCGTGGCGAGTCCGCCATCTGCTCGGCGGCCGCCAGAACCAGGGCGGCTACATTAGAAAGAGGAAAGAGGTTCAACCGCAGATGAACTGCGATAAGCGCGGATGAAAATAACGGAAACCGTGGCCCAAACCGCATCCCCGCAGT
Source organism: Akkermansiaceae bacterium (assembly GCA_023253625.1). Lineage (GTDB taxonomy): Bacteria > Verrucomicrobiota > Verrucomicrobiia > Verrucomicrobiales > Akkermansiaceae > Luteolibacter. The sequence goes on from JALRFY010000004.1 coordinate 6,575, forward strand.
CCAACAGGCGATCAATTGGCAGATCTTCTGCCCATTTCCCTCTTCTATCTGCGTCTATCCCGTTCATCCGCGGTTGATTCCTTCGGTTCATACGGACCATTTCCGGCAGTGTAGGGCCCTGCCGTCAGAACGCGAAATTCCCGCATGCCCTCCCGAGGAACTTGCGCCGATATCGTGGCTGGGACATCCTGTCCCCACTCTTCCTGCGCAAGTTGCGCTTTCATCCACACTCCGGCGCAGCACGGGTTCTGGTGCTGAAAACTATCTGGAATCAGGACAAGTCGGATGAAAAAAATCCATTGCGGTCCACCGCGCTGCAGCAACAGGTAGTTGGCGGTAGATCCCGCCACTTCCCTTCCCGCCGCCCCCATCCCACCAATTGTCATTCTCTCCCAACACCCAAAACCCATGAAACGAAAGACCATGAACCACACCTCCCTGTCACTCGCCACGGCGATTGCAGGGCTTTTCCTCAGCCATGCCCCGCTCACGGCGGCCACCCTCACCTGGGACCACAACGCCGACGGCACCGCGTCTGACGGGAACGGCACCTGGCTCAACGCCAACCAGTGGCTGGACGGCGGCTCCCCCGCCTCTTGGAACAACTCCACGCCCGACAATGCCATCATCGGCTCCGGCGGCGCGGCCGGCACGATTACCCTTGGCGTCGTCTCCGCCGGCACCGTGTTGCTGGACAACTTCACCGGCACCTACACGCTCAATGGCACTTCTCTCGATCAAACCGGCGGCATCACGGTGGGTCCGGCCGCGGGCAACGTGACGATCAACCCCGTCATCAGCGGTGCGGGCGGCCTGACCATGGCCGGCACAGGCAGGTTGACGCTCGCGAATACGGGCAACAGCTACAGCGGCCAGCTCAGGATTGAGAACGGCGAGCTGTTCATCAGCAGTGTAAACAACAATGGTGCCAACGGTGTGTTTGGCAACAGCGCCCTGCCCGTGATCCTGGGTGCCAGCGGCCAGACCGGCCGGTTGAGTATTCTGCGGGACGGTGGCCTCTCCACCAACAAGGACTTCACCTTGGCAACCGGCGGCACCGGCGAGATTCGCTTCGGGAACCTTAATTCCACCTTCTTCTACGGGACCAACGCCGACCGGCCATTGACTCTCAGCGGCACGATTGGCGGCGCGGGCAACATCGTCAAGCTTGGCGGGGCTGCCGTCGTCCTCTCGGGGAGCAACAACTACAGTGGGACGACCACCGTCAACGAAGGTCCACTGCGGCTCAGCAATGCCACCGCTCTTCCCGGCGGGATCGGTGCCACGGGTGGCACCAGCGCCCTGACCATCAACGGCAATGGCACCACCAATGTAGGGGCCGTCATCGAGTTGACTTCGGCCAGCGGCAATTTCCTGCGCGGCCTGGGCACGGGTGCCGATCAGTTCCATATCCCTGGCGGCGTCAGCGGTTTCAGCGCCAACGGCTCCGCCCGCCAAGTCATTGTGAATGACGATCCTGCTTTCGAACTGGTGTGGGGCGACCCCTCGTTCAATCCGTCCACCCTGCTGTTGAACCACCAGATCACGGGCAACAACGCGCTTACACTGCAGAATAAGATCGATCTCAACGGCACCGCGCGCACCATTGAAGTCAGAAACAACACGGCCACGCTCTCCAACGCGATCCGCACCAGCAGCGGCACGGTCGGCCTCACCAAGACCGGTGCCGGCACGCTCGTGCTCTCCGGGACGAACACGTTCCCCGGGCCGCTCACCGTCCGCGAAGGCACACTCTCGATCGCCACGATCAACGACGCCTCGGCGGACGGCGTCCTCGGCACCCGTGCCAATGCCGTCGTGCTCGGCCACA
>JALRFY010000005.1 GCA_023253625.1 Akkermansiaceae bacterium
AGCGGGCGGTCGGCGAGCCGCTCACCGCGCACCTCCGCGGGCTCGATTGGGACGCGCTGGGCAAGCCGGGGCGCACCATCAGCCGCGATCTGGAGATTTTCTATCCGGAGAACCGCCATCTGAATTTCTATCTCGCCCCCATCGATGGCGGGGACGACAACGAAGCGCTGGGTTATGTGATGTTGCTGCGCGACCTCACCAGCAGCCGCGCCGAGGCGGAGATGACGCTGGAGTCCGAGCGCCTCAACGCGCTCACCCTGCTCGCCGCCGGCGTCGCCCACGAGATCGGCAACCCGCTCAATTCGCTCGACATCCACCTCCAGCTGCTCGGCCGCAAGCTCCGCAAACTGCCTCCCGGCGACCGCAAGCCGCTCGAAGACCACCTCGCCACCGCCCGCGGCGAGATCCAGCGGCTCGATAGCATCCTCAAGCAGTTCCTCCAAGCCGTCCGCCCGACCGTGCCGCGCCGCGAACGCGGGGACATTCATGCCATCCTGCATGAAACACTGCGCCTGCTCGAACCTGAACTTGCATCACGCAAGATCCATGTCGAACTCGACCTCGCCGAAGCGCTGCCGCCTGCATTGATCGACGCCGGCCAGTTCCAGCAGGTGTTCTACAACCTGCTGCGCAACGCTTATCAGGCACTGCCGGCCAGCGGCGGCCGCATCACGCTCCGCAGCCGCGCCAACGATTACGAATACATCATCTCCATCGAGGATAACGGTGCCGGCATTTCCCCCGAGCACATGGGCGCGATCTTCGAGCCCTACCGCACCACCAAGTCGTCCGGCTCCGGCCTCGGCCTGCTCATCGTCCGCCGCATCATCCGCGAGCACGGCGGCGAAATCGCACTCGAAAGCGAGGAAGGGCAGGGCACCCGCGTCATCATCCACCTGCCGCGCGCCGAACGCGCCGTGCGCCTCCTCGAAGCCTCGCCCGTCTCTCCCATGATCGAAGTCGGCTGAATCATTTCCGCAGTTCCGAAATTACCCAACCATGCTTCCCACCCTGCTCATCGTCGATGACGAAAAATCCACCCGCGAGGGCCTGCGCGGCGCGTTGGAGGAGGAGTTCGACGTTTACACCGCGGCGGGCACCGCGGAAGCGCTCACCATCCTCAAGAGCGAGCCGGTCCAACTGCTGCTCACCGACCTGCGGCTCGGTGGCGAGTCCGGCATGGAGCTGTTGGAAAAAGCGCTCGCGCTGCCCGATCCGCCGGTGGCCATCATGATGACCGCCTACGGCTCGGTGGATACCGCCGTCGAGGCCATGCGCTGCGGCGCATGGCACTTCGTCACCAAGCCGCTCAATCTCGACGAGGTGGAAATGCTGCTCAAGCGCGCGCTGCGCGGCCGCACGCTCGAGGCGGAAAACAAGCAGCTCACCCAGCAGGTCAGACAATCGCACAAGCTCGGCCGCCTGATCGGCAAGTCACCCGGGATCGCCAAGGTGACCGAGATCGTGCAACAGGTCGCGCCGACCCGCGCCACCGTGCTCATCGAGGGCGAAAGCGGCACCGGCAAGGAGGTGGTGGCCGGTTTGTTGCACCACCTGTCCGGCCGGCCGACGGCCAAAATGGTCACCGTCCACTGCGCGGCACTCTCGCCGCAGTTGCTCGAAAGCGAGCTCTTCGGCCACGAGAAGGGCGCGTTCACGGGTGCGGCGCAACGGCGCATCGGCCGCTTCGAGCAGGCCGACGGCGGCACGCTGTTCCTCGACGAGATCGGCGAGATCGACGCCGCCACCCAGATCAAGCTGCTGCGCGTGCTTTCCGAGCGCACCCTCGAGCGCGTCGGCTCGAACACCCCGATCAAAGTGGACGCGCGCGTGATCGCCGCCACCAACCGCAACCTCCGCGAAATGGTGGAGCGCGGCGAGTTCCGCGAGGACCTGTTCTTCCGCCTCAACGTGGTGAAAATCACCATGCCGCCGCTTCGCGAGCGCCGCGAGGATATCGTCCTGCTTGCCAGCAGCTTCCTGCAGGAATTCGCCCGTGAAAACGACCGCCCGCCCAAGCCGCTGAGCGATGCGGCGTTGCGCCTGCTCGCCACTTACGCATGGCCCGGCAACGTCCGCGAGCTGCGCACCGCCATCGAACACGGGGTGGTCATGAGCAACGATCCGGACATCGATGTCCGCCACCTGCCGCAGTTTCTGCTTTCCGAACCTCCCAACCGCGCCCATACACCCGTCCCCGCCGGGACTGGAGGCGGCCCGGTGCCGGCCAAAAACTCCCTTGATGCCTGTCCGGAATTCAACTTGCATGCGCTCGAAACCAAGGCCATCCGCGCGGCCCTCGCCGCATCCGGGGGGAACCGCACCCAAGCCGCGGAACTCCTCGGAGTCAGCCGCAGGACCCTCCAGCGCAAACTGAAGGAACTCGGTCTCTAACATCACTTTCCGCACCGAAAAGCCCCATCCATGAGTTCCGAAGCGCCTTATATCGACACCGGCATCATCATCCGCCGGAGCCTCTTTTTCCTGGTCCTGATCCTCCTCACGCTCGGCAATCTGTTCGCCTTGTTCCGCGGGCTCAACTCGCCGCAGGCGATGGACCAGGCGCAGATCGCCCGCGAGATCTCCCGCGGCAATGGCTTCGTCACCAAGTTCATCCGGCCGGCCGCTTATCACCAAGCGGAGGTCACCGAGCAGCGCACCGTCGCACTCACCGGCTTCCAGGATACCTACCACTCGCCACTCAACCCACTCCTCAATGCCGCCGTCTTCAAGATCATCGGTGCCGACGATCCGGAAAAATGGCAGATGACGGAAAACGAGATGATCTTCCCGCTCGACCGCGTCGTGGCCACTGTCTGCACCCTGTTTTTCCTGATGGCCATCGGGGTGAATTATCTGCTGATCTCACGGATTTTCGACGCCAAGATCGCCGGGGTCTGCGCCATCCTGATGCTGTTCTGCGAGACCTTCTGGGACTACTCGCTCAGCGGCCTGCCGCAGATGCTGATGCTGCTGCTGTTTTCCTGCGGCATCTATTTCGTCTATCGCGCGGTGGAGGCCGCCTCCGAGGGACGCATCGCCATGACTCCGGCGGTCATCGCCGGCGTGTTCTTCACGCTGCTCGCCCTCACCCATTGGATGACGGTCTGGATCGCACTCGGATATATCATTTTCGCCGCCATCGCATTCCGCCCGCGGGGCATCGCCGGCATCACGATTCTCGCGCTTGTCCTCATCGCCGCCATCGGCCCGATCCTGCGCAACATCGGCATCACCGGCACGCCTTTCGGAACCGCCTTCCTCACCCTCTACAACGGCCTTGGCGGCAGCTCGGAAACCGCCATCATGCGCAACTCGGACCTCCAGGCCGAGCCGCTCGTGCTCGAAGGCCTGCTCGCGAAAATACTCCGCACCACCCTGCTGCAGACCACCGACATCGTGCCATTGCTCGCCGGCATCATCATCGCCCCGCTGTTCTTCCTCGCACTGCTGCATCCGTTCAAACGCAAATCCATCGCCGATTTCCGCTGGGCCATCCTGCTGATGTGGGTCACCACTGCCATCGGCCTCGCCTTCTTCGGCATCAGCACCGAGTCGCTCGATCCCAACCAACTCCACCTGCTCTTCGCGCCGATCATGACCGCCTACGGTCTGGCTTTCGTCTCAATTCTCTGGAACCGCCTCGACGTCGTCGCCACCACCCCGGCGCTTGGCAACGTGCACCATTTGGTGGTCGTTTTCATCTGTGCCCTGCCCCTCATCCTCGCCCTGCCGCAGAAAGTCCGCGTCGGCATGCACGTCCGCGACCGCGGCGGCGTGCCCCACTGGCCGCCGTATTACGCACCTGCGCTCAGCAGCACGAGCACCGGCCTCAAGGGCTGGGTGAATGAAAACCAAATCGTCTTTTCCGACCAGCCGTGGGCCGTCGCATGGTATGCCGACCGCATTTCAGTCTGGCTGCCGCCCAATCGCGATGGCTTCCTCAAGCTTGAAACCGCCGCCTCCGACCTGCAGACGCCATCCGCCGGAATTCTCGTTTCCCCATCATCCCATGGCTCCGGGCCCATCTCCAAAGTGGCCGACCTCTACAAGGACTTCACGCCCCTGATCCTCGACGGTCGTGTCCTGCTTGCCACATATCCGCCCGGCGTCGCGATCTACGACAAGGCCCCGCGCATCCAGGAAATCACCAAGCGCTACCCATACCGCCAGCCAATGGTGGGCATGGACATGGTGTTCTACAGTGATCGCGCCATCCGTGCCCAGGAACGCACTGCCAACCCATAACCATGTCCCGCCGCAAGACGACCACCGACGACCACCCCGGAGCTCCCACCTTCGAAGAAGCCCTTGCGGGCTTGGAGGCCATCGTCGAGGCGATGGAAAACGAACAACTCCCGCTCGAAGGCCTGGTTTCCCAATACGAAAAAGGCTCGAAGCTGCTCGAGCGCTGCGAAGCCGTGCTGCAGTCCGCCCGCGATCGCATCGAGCTGATCACCCTGCGCGCCGCCGCCGATGGCGCGGAACCTGCCGATGATGAAGCCAGCAAGCCCTCAGCCACACGGGACGAGCCCGACGACGATGATGACATCCGCCTCTTCTGATAAGCCCGCACTCGGCCCCCTGCTCGGGGCAATCCACTCGCCGGATGACGTCAAAAAACTGGCCGCCGGCCAGTTGCCAGAGCTGGCAGCCGAGATCCGCCGCACCCTGATCACCACGCTCTCGAAAACCGGCGGCCATCTCGGCCCCAACCTCGGAGTGGTCGAGCTGAGCATCGCACTGCACCGCGTTTTCTCCACGCCCACGGACAAGTTCGTGTTCGATGTTTCCCATCAGGGATACGTCCACAAGATACTTACCGGCCGCGCCGGCCGCATCCACACCCTGCGCACCTGGCAGGGACTCAACGGCTTCCTCCTGCGCTCGGAATCCGAACACGACGCCTACGGCGCGGGCCATGCCGGCACCGCACTCTCCGCCGCACTCGGCATGGCCGCCGCCCGCGACCTCGCCGGCCGCGACAACCACGTCGTCGCCGTCGCCGGCGATGCCGCCTTCACCTGCGGCCCCACACTCGAAGCACTCAACAACATCGCCGGCACCACCCGCCGCTTCATCGTCGTCCTCAACGACAACGAATGGTCCATCGACAAGAACGTCGGTGCCATCGCCCGCTACTTCAACGACCTCCAGACGCACCACACCTTCGCCTCTGTCCGCGCCAAGGCCGCCGATTTCGTCGAAAAAGTCGCCGGCAAGGCCGCCCGCACCCTTGCCCACAAGATGGAGGAAAGTGCCAAGAACCTGCTCTTCCCCAACGTCCTGTTCGAAAAATTCGGCCTCCGCTACTTCGGGCCCATCGATGGCCACGATATCCCGCTGCTCATCCACACCTTCGAGCACCTCAAGACCCTCCACGAGCCGGTCGTCCTGCACATCATCACCGAAAAAGGCCGCGGCTACCAACCCGCCATCGAAAACCCCGGCAAGTTCCACGGCCTCGGAACCTATCAGATCAACGACGGCTCCACCGACGTATCCACCACCCCCACCTGCTCGGACATTTTCGGCCGCACCGTCACCGACCTCGCCAAGAAGGATCCCAAAATCGCCGCCATCACCGCCGCCATGCCCGGTGGCACCAAACTGGAGGTTTTCAAAAACGAGCTGCCCGACCGCTACTTCGACGTCGGCATCGCCGAGGAGCACGCGGCGCTTTTCGCCTGCGGCCTCGCCACCGAGGGCTTCCGTCCCTTCCTCGCCATCTACTCCACCTTCATGCAGCGCGCCTATGACATGATCATCCATGACATCGCCCTGCAGAATCTCCCCGTGCGCCTCTGCATGGACCGCGGCGGCCTTTCCGGTGACGACGGCCCCACCCACCACGGCCTCTTCGATATCGGCT
>JALRFY010000022.1 GCA_023253625.1 Akkermansiaceae bacterium
GATGCGAGCTAGGTGCTGCTCGGCCAAAGCTCCATGAGCGGCCTTCGCGCGGTTATCGCTGTCGTTCTAAGCAGATGTAGATACCGAGCAGGTTGCCCGACTTCGTCGAACATCTTCGTCAAGCTCTCGACGCCCGCCATAGGGCAGAGGCTCTCGAAGCTCTTCTCCCCGAGAACAGCAAAGCCAACTCAACTCCAGAATTCGATATCAACCGTAAGCATCTGGCCAAGAGCGCAGGTTGAGCACGCTGGCTAGGCTGCCACAGCAGCGGCAAACACCCATAGCGCTTTCCAGTTCCACGACAACAATTCAGCGATCGTTTTCGCTGGGCAAGCAACAATGCGGCCGAGCACGTCTGCGAGCCAGTCGCGTGCTTCAACACGCAGCGAACGGCGGAAAAAAATTGGCCGCGGTTATTGAATAGGACATTCCAGCGGCGGGCTTACGACCAAAATTCAAGCGCTAGTCTATGCGTTCGCGCTCCCCATTCAGATCAAGCTGACCGAATGTCAGGCGCACGACAGAGAGCACGCCCCCGGAATGCAGGAATTGCTGAGCAAAATTTGCATACTGCTTGCAGACCGCGGTTACGACAGCGGCGGCTTGCGAGTGGCGCAGGATGTTGTGCAGCGCCTCGCGGAAAAACAGGAACAGGTCGCGGTTTGATTCCTCCGGCAGCTGCGTCCCCCATCCCGCTTCGTTGGCGGTGAATTTCCACTGCAGCGATTCGAGCATGATCGAGCTGGTCTCGCGCATGTGCTCGACGGTGGCGATGCGGTGGTCGCCCTTGCTGCGGAGCAGCCAGACGATGTCGCGCACGGCGCTGACGGTTTCGGCGGCGATGCGCTGGATGCGCTTGAGTTCCTGCGATGGACCGGCGCGGCCTTCGGCGAGGTCGGCCAGCATCTGGATGCTGCCGAGGTTGCTGCCCACCTCGTCGTGGAGGTCGCCGGCGATGCGCTCGCGCACGCGGTGCAGCTCGCGCGTGGCGTGGATGCGGTAGCGGACCGGCAGCCCCACGAGCGCGATCGCCCCCGCCGCGGCCAGGGCGATGGCGAGTGTGAGCACCATGCGCCGCCACGACGCGATGATGTCATCCGCCTCCACTCGCAGCGCATGGGCACGGGTTTCCAATTGCAGGCGTTTGTCCAGCAAGTCCAGCCAGTCGCGGGTGGAAACCAATTTCCCGTCGGGCCCGAAGCCGTCGATCAGCGCGGTGGTGGTCCAGAACCGTCCGCCGGGCGCGATCAGGTTCTGCATGCCATCCGAGGAACGCGCCACCTTGCCGAGCGCGAGGTTGTCATTTCCCGCAAGCACCTCCACCTCGCTGAGCGCGAAGAACGCGGGATAGGCGTTGAATTCCTTCCATAGCCGCGTGGCCTCGATTTTCAGGTATCTTCCCTGCGCCGGCTCCAGCGCCACGCGCACGGGATTGTGCCCCGGATTGCGGAACTCGCCCTCGAACACCACCCGCCATGAACCGGCCGCGCCGGTGTCTGAAATCGAAACCCTCAACTCGCGCGGAAACCCGAAGCCGCTCGGCAGATCGGGCGTCGGCCGTCGCGCGGGCAACAGCCGCACCGCGTCCACCGCCCGTATTTCTGTGAGATCGATGGTCACGCTCGCCGCCTGGTCCGCGCTGGGTCTGCCCTCCGACAGCCAGCCGACGTTGCGGTGCTCCGCCGCCGGGATTTCCGGCAGGCCGAGCGGCGTTTGCATGTCGGCGAGAAACGCCGGTGCCCAATGCCACGGTGCGGGCGGCTGGCCGCCGCCGCTCCCCTTGGTTTCCGCGCCGCGTGCCAAGTCGCAGTCTCCGGCAAAAACGAACACCTCGGCCCAGGCGTGCACGAAACTATCCGCATCTTCGGAATCGGGCAGCAGGCGGTCCGCCACGATGCGCAGGCCTGCCGCCTCCATCGGTTCCGCGATGCGATAGACAAACGGGTGGCCGCTTCTCACCGGATGCCAGTGGGTGCCGGTCTCGCGTGCGATGGTTTTCACGGCCACGCCATTGGCATCGATGAGTTCCACGGTGAAGGCGTCGGGCAGGCCGTATTGGGCATTGAGTCCGCGGGCGTCGTAGCGGCGTGCGGGCACCAGCGCGAGCCAGTCGGGCGCGGCGGGCTGCGGCCAGCGGAGCTCGACGGCGTGACGGGCGTTCGCGGCGGGGGTGGCGCTGGAATGCACGCCCGCCCATCCTCCGGTGCCGCCTTGGTCGGCGATGGGAATGACCGGCAGGCCGTCGAGTGGCCGGGTGGTTTCGCGGATTTCCCGCTCGATCTGCCGCAAGCGCCCGGACAGCTTGCGGGCCAGTGTTTCATCCCAGCCGCCCTCGGCTGCCGCGAGCGGCATCAGCAGGGCAAGAAAAAGCACCGGGCGGATCATGTTGGCGTGGTTTTATGCCCTTTATCGGCAAATGTGAACCTGTTTGAGGGGATTTGTGGCGGGCGCCAGCAAGGTGGGGTTCCACCGCCGGGGGAACCGGCGAATGGAGGGTGAATGAGCGGGCAATGACCGGCGCTGCCGCTGATATTGGCTTCGCACCCGCCACGCATCCACCGGCGCTCCCGGCGATAGCGCCCTACCTGCGCTCCCGCCCTGCCATGCGGTAGCGGCCCTGCCTTTACCGCACACTCGACATGGCGGGTGGATGTTCCATGCTCGCGTGCATGCCCACCGTTCATGTCGATCTCGCGGAGCGCTCATACGAAGTGATGGTCGAGGCCGGCAGTCTCGGCAAGGTGGCGGAGCTTGTCGCGCATGCCGGGCTGGCAGGACGCCGTGCCGCCGTGATCAGCGATGAAACGGTGGCTGCACTGCATGCGGAGAAACTCGTGGCCGCGCTGGAAAGCGCCGGTTTCCGCCCCACGCTGCACACGGTGCCGGCGGGCGAGGCGTCGAAATCGATGGCCTGCGCCGAACAAGTGTGCCGGGAAATGGTCCGCGCCGGGCACGACCGCAAGTCGTTCGTGATCGCGCTTGGCGGTGGCGTGGTGGGCGATCTGGCGGGTTTCGTGGCGGCCATTTTTTTCCGCGGCCTGCCCTTCGTGCAGATTCCCACCACCATCGTCTCACAGGTCGATTCCTCGGTGGGCGGCAAGACCGGGGTGAACGTGGCGGAAGGGAAGAACCTGTTGGGCGCGTTCCACCAGCCGCGCTTGGTGATCGTCGATCCCGAAACGCTGCGCACCCTTCCCGGCCGCGAGTTCCGCGAGGGCTTCGCGGAGGCGATCAAGCACGCCGCCATCCGCGATGCCGCGATGCTCGACGATCTCGCCGCGCTCGATCCCGCGAACCGCGAGGTGCCGGCCGTTTTGATCGCCCGCAACATCGCCATCAAGGCGCGCATCGTCGAGGCCGACGAACACGAAACACTCGGCATCCGTGCACTGCTCAACTTCGGCCACACCATCGGCCACGGCATCGAGGCGGCGGTGCCCTATGGCGAATTGCTGCACGGCGAGGCGATCGCGCTCGGCATGCGCGCGGCGCTGTTTCTATCGGAACGCCGCGCCGGGCTCGACCCCGCGGCCTCGCGGAAAATCATCGATCTGCTGGAAAAATTCGGCCTGCCACTCGTCTTGCCGGAATCGATTTCCACTGACACGGTCATGACCCGTCTGGCCACCGACAAGAAATTCGC
>JALRFY010000269.1 GCA_023253625.1 Akkermansiaceae bacterium
CAACCTCATCGGCGACCTCGGCTGGCACGCGGTGCGCTCAAAAATCCACTCCGAGCACCTCAAGATCGACGCCATCGGCGGCATGACGCTCGGGGCCGATCCCATTTCGCTCGCCGTCGGCATGGCCTCCGCCGCGAAGCATCCCGACGAGGCGCTGCAAGTCTTCACCGTGCGCAAGGAGCCGAAAGGCCACGGCGCGGGCAAGCAGATCGAGGGGAATTTCAAGCCCGGCGACACCGTGATCGTCGTCGATGACGTGATCACCACCGGTGGCTCCACGCTCAAGGCGATCGACGCGATCGAGCGCGAGGGCGGGAAAATCGCCTTCTGCCTGGTGCTGGTGGACCGCGAGGAAGGCGGCCGCCAGGCGATCGAGGCGCGCGGCATTCACGTCCTTCCGCTCTTCACCCGCGGCACGCTGCTGGCCGGATGATGGCTTGCGCCGCATCCGGATTTGCCTTTTTCTCCCGCCCGCATGTCCTCACTCCCTACCGCTGACCTCCTGGCGCTCGACCTGGACGGCTTGAAAAGCCGCCTGTCGAAACTCAGGAGGTATCTTTGACGTCCCCGCCCTCGAAAACGAAATCCACACGCTTGAGGAGGCCATGGGGTCTCCGGACTTCTGGAACGATGCCGACAAGGCGAAGTCCATCTCATCCAAGGCCGCCGGCCTGAAAAAGAAACTCGAAAGTTTCCTCAAACTCGAATCGCGCGTTGCCGACGTCGCGGAAGGCATCAACCTCGCCAAGGAATTCGACGATGCCGATCTGGCGCGCGAGGCGATTGAGAACTCGAAATCGCTCGAAGTCGACATCCGCTCGTTCGAGCTGCTCACCCTGCTCAACCAGCCGAGCGACGTCTCGAATTGTTATCTCGTCATCCAGGCCGGCGCGGGTGGCACCGAAGCCTGCGACTGGGCGCAGATGCTCCACCGGATGTACACCCGTTGGGCGGAAAGCAAGGGCTACGCCGTGGAAACCATGGACTGGCAGGACGGCGACGAGGCCGGCCTGCGCTCGTGCACGCTCAAGATCGCCGGGGAAAACGCCTACGGATTCCTCAAGAACGAGCGCGGCGTGCACCGGCTTGTGAGAATTTCACCTTTCGATGCCGCCGCGAAGCGCCACACCTCGTTCGCGGCCATCGACGCCACGCCGGAGATTTCCAAGGAGATCCACATCGAGATCGCGGAAAAAGACGTCGAGATCACCACCACCCGTTCCGGCGGCAAGGGCGGCCAGAACGTCAACAAGGTGGAGACCGCCGTGCTGTTGCGCCACCTTCCCACCGGCATCCTGATCCGTTCCACCGGTGCCCGCACCCAAGGTGCGAACCGCGAACTCGCCTACGAGATCCTCAAGGCCAAGCTCTACCAGATCGAGGAGGATAAACAGAAGGCCGAGTCCGAGCGCGCCTATGGCGAAAAGGGCGACGTCGCCTGGGGCAACCAGATCCGCTCCTATGTTTTCCAGCCGTATCAGAAAGTGCTCGACCTCCGCACCGGCGAGGAAACCAACAATATCCAGGCCGTCATGGACGGTGACCTCGACGCCTTCATCGAAGCCAAGCTCCGCGGCAAGGTGCGCGTGAAAGGCGGGAAGGACGAGGACGAATGAATGTCCTCGATGGGCGGCATCGCCCCGCCGGGCCGGTGCGCACGGTGCGCGGGGGCATCGAGGTGATCTACCCACAGCGCCCGCAATGGCGGTGCCGGAGTGTAGCCGCGGCTGTCACCGCTTGTGGTCCTTGAACCATCGGCGGAACTCGCCGCCGCGCGATTCGGGCAGGGTGCGTTGGCCGAGCCAGTCTTGCAGCGGCTTGATCGGTGCCACCTGGATCGGCAGGTGGTTCATCGCCTTGGACATGGTCATCGCGGTGCGCCAAAGCGCGGGCGTGGTGGCCAGCGTGCCGAACGGCGACATCGGGATGGCGGCGGGCGAGTGGACGTGCTCGCGTTTCGCCTTGTCGCGGAGACGCAGCAGCAGGTCCGGAATCGGGATATCCACCGGGCAGACTTCGTGGCACGCGCCGCAGAGCGACGAGGCCTTCGGCAGATCGGCGAGTTCAGGGAAACGGTCGCCGAAGAGCAAGGGTGAAAGCACCGCGCCGACCGGGCCGCCGTAGGTCGAGCGGTAGGCGTGGCCGGACGCCTGGCGATACACCGGGCAGACGTTCTGGCAGGCACCGCAGCGGATGCAGCGGAGGATTTCCCGGCAGTTCGAGGCGAGCACGTCGCTGCGGCCGTTGTCCATGAAAACGACGTGGAAATGCGCGGGGCCGTCGGGTTGCCTGGGCGATTTCGGGCCATTGATGAACTCGGTGTAAACCGTGAGCTGCTGGCCGGTGGCGGAGCGGCCCAGCAAATTCAGGAAAACCGACAGGTCCTTCTCGCGCGGGATCACCTTTTCGATGCCGACCAATGCGATGTGCACCGGCACCGGGGCCATGCCGAAGCGCGTGTTGCCCTCGTTGGTGACGAGCAGGATGCGGCCGCTGTCCGCGCAGACGAAATTCGCCCCGGTGATGCCGGCCCCGGCCTGCATGTATTTCTCACGCAGATGGACCCTCGCCCGGCGGGTGATGGTTTCCGGGTCGTCGTTGTAATCGCTGGCGATGCCCTCGCGCTGGAAAGTGCGGGCGATCTCGCGGCGGTTCTTGTGGATGATCGGCTTGACGATGTGCGATGGCTCGTCGTTGTCGAGTTGCACGATGAACTCGCCGAGGTCGGACTCGAGGCATTCGATGCCGTTTTCGATCAGAAACGGGTTGAGGTGGATTTCCTCCGCGGCCATCGACTTTGACTTGGTGAGCCGGGTGACGCCGTGCGAGCGGAGGATCCCGAGGATGGTTTGTTTGGCATCATCGCCGGTGGCGGCGAAGTGGACCTGCGCGCCGCGTGAAACAAGCGCCTGTTCGGCTTGTTCGAGATACTCGTCCAGGTGATGCAGCGTGTGGTCCTTGATGGCGGCGGCGAGTTTGCGCAGCGCATCGGGGTTCTCGTAATCCGTGTGCAGGACCTGATAGCGTTTGTCCGTTCCGGACGACGCGCCATCGAGCACCGAGTGCTGTTTTTCGTCGGAGATGGTCCGGGCGTATTGGTCGATGGGTTGGTGGCCGATCATAACGGGTTGGAAGGATTATGATTTGATGGGAAGCATCCGGATGCATGCTTTGAGATTTGTCGCGGTTACGATGCAATCTGCCGCAAGAGAGCCAGCGAAACGGGAATGGATCAACAGAACAATGTCATGGACTTCTTTCGCCTTCAATCCTTCCTCCCGCAGGCGGATTACCGAGGGTTTTTGCAAGCCCGAGCGGGCCAGAATGGCATGGAAATCGGCGTCCATGGTCACAATCACGCGGTCTTCTTTTTCCGCGAGGCGGATGATTTCAGGATCACTGGCTGACGCCATGCCGACTTCACCCACATGAATGGCATCGAATCCGCGTTCGCTCAGCAGCACAGCCGCATTGCGTGGAATTCCCTGATCAAGCAACCAGAGCATCGTCGTTCAAGGAAACCACCTGGTCGGGAAGGTGGAGGGCGGCGTAGTGAAGCGCTTGTCTGACATCTTCGTCTTCGAGTTCGGGAAATTCGATTTTCCGCTCGGAGGCATCGGGATAAAGCGCGGCGATTTCCAATACGCGCCTGACGGTCAAACGCATTCCCCGGATGCAAGGCTGCCCGTTCATTTGTTCCGGATTCGTGGTGATTCGATCGAGAGGAATCATCAGGACAATATATGTTTGTTGTTTGGAGAAACAAGGAAGATTCAGGCTTTGGGGAGCGTGTCCCTGAGGATCTGGATCACGTGCTTGTGTGGCACCGGACGGCCCTGGGTGGTGGCGAGGCCGGTGAGGTGCATCAGGCAGGACATGTCGATGCCGGCGAGCAGGTCGGGCTTGGACTCGAGGATGTGATCGAGCTTGAGGGTGCCCATCTGGCCGGAGATGTGGGGGAAGGTGACCGAGAAGGTGCCGCCGAAGCCGCAGCATTGCTCCGCTTGGCCGAAGGGGATGACCTCGGCGTTTTCGATCGAGGCGAGCAAGGTCCTGACCGCCTTGCCGGTTTCGGTGCCGCGGCTGTGGCACGAGCGGTGGAAGGCAATGCGGGTGGGTTTTTCGAATTTTCCCGGCCACGTCTTGATGCCGAGGCCATTGTAAATGAAGTCGATGAGTTCCCAGGTGCGGTTGGCCAGCGAGGCGATGGCGGTGTCGGGCTGTTCCTCGAACTGGAGCAGGTTTCCGTGGCGGTTCATCGCGGCGCAGGAACCGGAGGGCACGATGACGGGCAGCTCGCCGGCGAAGACGCCGGCGGTGTGTTTCGCCACTTTTCGCGAGGCGGCCCAGTCACCTGAGTTGAACGCCGGCTGGCCACAGCAGGTCTGGTTTTCGGGAAACTCGACGGAAATGCCGAGGTGCTCGAGAATCTCGACCGTGGCGCGCGCCACATCGTCGTAAAAGGCGTCGCACAGGCAGGTGCCCATGAGGAGTACGCGCTTGTTGAGGGGGCGGGTGGTCGGATTGTCCATGAAAGCGTCGGGTCGGCATCAGGCTAGGGAATCGGCCACCCGCCGCAACTTGGAAATCTGCGAACACGTGCGATCCGTTTGGTGCTCTTTTTGGGTGCGGATTTCGGCTTGCTGGACAAGGTGCGCGGCGATGAATGGCGTGGAGCATAGGAGATTCGAACTCCTGACCTCTTCATTGCGAACGAAGCGCTCTACCAACTGAGCTAATGCCCCCTATGCCATCTGGCAGGTGAAGAATAAGTGCCATCCGGAGGCGGGCGGCGCAAGTGCCAAGTTGCGCGCGTGTGGTGGTGGTTCAGGGTGCCGCCCAATCCGGCAAGACGCCCGTTTCGATACCGAAAATCCATTTCCCGAGCCACAGGACCATGCCGAGAATCAAGGGCACGAGGGCGAAATTGAGCCACAGGCCGGCGCGCGCCATTTGTGGCAGCGTGATCCGGCCGCTGCCGAAGACGATGGCGTTCGGTGGCGTGCCGACGGGCATCATGAACGAGCAGTTTGCCGCCAGTGCGGTCGGCACCAGGAACAGCAGCGGATTTTGTCCGAGGCTCACGGCAAGCGCCCCCATTACTGGCAGAAACGTGGCTGCGGTGGCGGTGTTGCTGGTCAGCTCGGTGAGCATCAGGATGCCGAAGCAGACGCAGGCCAGGATGACGACCACCGGCATCCCGCCGAGCGCACCGCAGAGCTCGCCGAGGTATCGCGAAAGGCCGTGGCGGTCGATCATGCCCGCGAGGCTCAAGCCGCCGCCGAAAAGCAGCAGCACGTCCCAGGGCACGGATTTCGCACTGGACCAATCGAGCACGAATTCACTGCGGCTGGAACTCACCGGGATGATGAACAGGCACAGTGCGCCGGCGATGGCGATGAGCGTGTCGGAAACGCCCGGCAGGATCCTCGCAATCAGCGGTTGGGTGATCCAGGCAAGCGCGGTGAGTGCAAACACGACGGCCGTCACCGCCTCGCCACGCTGCACCGGGCCGAGTTTCACGCGCTCGGATTCCAACAACCCGTCCATGCCCTGGATGGGCGTGTTTTCCAGCCGGAACGCAATGCGGGTGAGCACGAAATACACGACCGGCAGCGTGAGCAGCGTGAGCGGCACACCCAGCAACATCCACTGGCCGAAGCCGATGGTGATGCCATGCACTTTTTCCATGTATCCGGCGAGCAGGGCGTTCGGCGGCGTGCCGATGAGCGTGGCCATGCCGCCGGTGGTCGCACCGTAGGCCACGGCAAGCAGCAACACGGTGGCGAAGCGGTTGTTTTCGCGATGGCCGGACCCGTTGGCGAGTTGGGCGACGGATAGGGCCATAGGCAGCATCATCATCGCCGTGGCGGTATTGCTCACCCACATGCTCAACAACGCGGAGCCAAGCAGGAACCCGGCAACCAGCCGCGTGGGACGTGTGCCGATGGCGGAAATGAGCTTCAAGGCGAGCCGCCGGTGCAAGTTCCACCGCTGCATCGCCGCAGCGATGAAAAACCCGCCGAGGAACAAATAAATGATCGGGCTGGCATAAGGAGCGGCCGCCTCGCCGCCATCGGCCAGACCCAACAGTGGAAACAACACCAGCGGCAACAGCGCGGTGGCGGGTATCGGGATCGGCTCGGTGATCCAGAACACCGCCATCAACATCGCCGCACCCGCCGTGCGCCAGCCATCGATTCCCAGCCCTTCTGGCGGCGGCAGCACCAGCGTGGCGATCAGGCACAGCGGACCAAGCATCCAGCCCGCCATCTGGCGCAAGCCGGGGATGTGTGATGGATGGGACATGGCGGACAATCACATCAACGGAGTCTGGAAACGCGCCGTGCCCCACCCGGGACAGCGCTTGAGGATTCCTGTCATTCCGGGCGGCAGGTTTCCTGTGGACGAACCGATAGTGGTTTCCCCGCTCCGGGGAAAGGGAAATCCCCAGGGCCGACGCATCAGTATACCTTGGATTCACCGCCAAGACGCCGAGTCCCCCAGATCTCATGAGGATGTCGCGGAGCCACCACGATCCGTTCAAGTCTTACGTCCGCTTGTTGGTTTGGATTTTGAAAATTCCTTGGCGTCTAGGCGTCTAGGCGGTGAAAAATGCCGGATTTCAAGATGCGTCGGCCCTGGGGGGAATCCCGCCCCCGGCAACACACGATACGGGCCCGCTGTGGAGCGTGCGTGGTGGCTGGCGCACGTTGAACTTGGCGCTTGGATCGCGGTTTCCCGCCACTAGCCTCCGCGCATGCCATTGGCCGCCATCGAATCGCACTTCACCGGATGGGATTGGGCCGTGGTGGCCGGCTACATGCTGCTCACCACTTGGATCGGCCACGCGCTCAGTGGAAAAAACGCCACCATCCGCGACTTCTTCCTCGGCGGCCGCTCGCTGCCGTGGTGGGCGGTGAGCGGATCCATGATCGCCACCGAGATCAGCGCGCTCACGTTCATCGGGGTGCCCGGCATGGTCTATGCCCTGCACGGCGACTGGACCTACCTGCAATGGGGCATCGGTTCCGTGATGGCGCGCATCGCCGTGGCATGGTGGCTGGTGCCGCTTTATTACAGGGAGGAAATTTACAGCCCTTACGACTTCATGGGTGCCCGGCTCGGCGAGGGCGTGCGCCGCCTGGTCACCGGACTGTTCTCGATCGGTGCCATCCTCGGCCAAAGCGTGCGCGTGCTCGTCACCGCCATCATCCTCCAGACCGTCACCGGCTACTCCGCCACCTCCTGCATCGTCATCATCGGTGTCTTCGCCGTCATCTGGACGCTCATGGGTGGAATGCGCACCGTGATCTGGACCGATGTCGTCCAGTTCTGTCTCTTCATCTTCGGCGGCTTGCTCGCCCTCGGCTGGCTCGTCGGCTCGCTGGGGCTGGACACCATCATCGCGCTCAACTCGAACGCCGGGCCGGATGGCGGCATCGACAAGCTCCGTATCCTCAACCTGACACCGCCGTGGGAAAACCCGCTGCTCGAATACACGCTGTGGGTGGCGGTCATTGCCATGCCGTTCCAGAATTTCACCGCCTTTGGCACCGACCAGCTCAACACCCAGCGCATCTTCTGCTGCGGCTCCGCCCACGAGGCGCGCAAGGCCGTGGCCTGGAGCAGCGTCTCGCTCCTCATCACCGTGCTCATGCTCGCCGTCGGCGCCGGGTTGTTCGCATGGTATCAACAACATGTTCCCACCGGGGCCGAGGCCGGGTGGTTTGCAAAAGACCCGAACTACGTTTTCCCGATCTGGATCACCACCGTGTTGCCCGTCGGCCTCTCCGGCCTGATCCTCGCCGCCGCCTTCGCCGCCGCCATCAGCAGCCTGGATTCCATCCTCGCCGCGCTCTCGCAGACCAGCCTCTCGGCATGGTATGGCCGCGAGCGGCTGGAGCGCGAGGCGGATGGCCCCGCGATGGTCTTCCGTTCGCGCTGTGCCGTGGTTGTCTGGGCCATCATCCTCTCCGCCTTCGCCGTGGTCCTTGCAGGAAGCTACGAAAGCGGCGAGAGCAGGAACCTCATCACCCTCGCATTCGGCATTCTCACCTACACGTATGGTCCGCTGCTGGGCGTGCTGCTCGCCGCCATCCTCCCCGGAAAACGCAACCTCCCCGGGCTTTTCGCCGGCGTTTGCCTTTCCATCGCCGGGGTGGCCCTGATCCGTCCCGAACTGCCCCAGCTGCTGCAGTTCGCCGGCATGGCCGGAGCCGATGAGGCGCTTGCACCATTCCGCCCGCCAGTTGCCTTCCCATGGCTTTTTCCCATCAATGCCGCGGTTACCTTGTTCGGCGCATGCTTGCCATGCCGGCGGATTTCCCGCGGCCAGAGCTGAAACACCTTGGTCACAGCGCAATGTGATTCGTTTTCAAAAGGATGCGGAGAATTCCCGCGGTCGGGCTGGATTGTTGGTTTGGAAAGTTGAAGTAATCGACGCGTCAAGTTTTTAAAATTCCGCCCCGTGGAACGCTTGTGGAATGCGGTTTTTCCGAACGGTCAGTTAGATCGTGGAGAATTTTTTTTCACCTCACCGCTGGAATCGCCCAGCCTGTTCCCCCGCTGCGGTGCCGGCCCGTCCCATGGGCCCGGCGAATCGCCAGACCCTTTCACTCCATCCGTTTCCAACCCGCACTAGCCCGCACATTTTTGAAAAAACCGATGCAAGAACATGCTGTCGCTTCCAATACCCCCCCCGACCTCAACGACCTCGAACCCCCATCCTCGGGTGCGTGGCCGCAGGTATGCGGTGCCTTGCGCAAGGCGGTGGGCGACGATGCGTTCCAGCGTTGGTTCCGGGCCGCGGAGTGGATGGGCGAGGAGGACGGCACCGCGCTGATCTCGGTGCCCGGCGCGATCCACCAGGTGTGGATCGAAACAAACTTCCTGCCCGAGCTGCGGATGGCCGTGAACTCGGTGCACGGGCACCTCCGCGAGGTGCGCATGCTGGTTTCCGGCAACGGCACGGCGGATGCCTCGGCACGCCACGGCCATGCCAATGGCGCTGCCGCGAAAACGACCATCGGAAAATCCATCGCGCTCGAAGGCGAGGCGCTCGACCGCCGCGTCAAGGCGACCGGACTCAATCCGGCCTACACCTTCACCAGTTTCGTGGTCGGTTCCAACAGCGAGTTCGCTTACGCCGCCTGCGAGGCGGTGGCCCGCAAGTCCGGCATCGGCTACAATCCACTCTTCATCCACGGCGGCCCCGGCCTCGGCAAGACGCACCTCATGCAGTCGATCGGCCAGGAAATCCTGCGCCGCCGCCCGGCTTCCCGTGTGATCTATCTGACCTGCGAAAAGTTCACCAATGAGTTCATCGATGCCGTGCGCCGCGGCGACCTCGAAAAATTTCGCCGCCGCTACCGCAGTTCGGACGTGTTGTTGATCGATGACGTCCAGTTCCTCGCCGGCAAGGAGCGTTCGCAGGAGGAGTTTTTCCACACCTTCAACACCCTGCTGGACGGCCGCAACCAGGTGGTTCTCACCTGTGATCGCCCCGCCTGCGAAATCAAGAACCTCGAGCCCCGCCTGGTTTCCCGCTTCGAGTGCGGCCTCACCGTCGAGCTGCAGCCGCCACAGATGGAGACCCGCCTCGCCATCCTGCGCAAGAAGTCACACGATTGGAAAGTGCGCGTCGATGAGCGCGTGCTCGTCTTCCTCGCGGAGAAAATCCGCACCAACGTCCGCCGCCTCGAAGGCGCGCTGATGCGCGTCGCCACCTTCGCCTCGCTGGCTGGCGAATCCGTGACCGTGGACAAGGTGGAGCACCTGCTGCGCGACCTGCTTCGCGAGGAGGCCAGCCGCCAGATCAGCATTGATGCCATTCAGAAGGTCGTGGCCGAGCATTTCGACGTCCGGCTGGCGGATATGACCAGCCGCCGCCGGCCGGCAAGCATCGCCTTCCCGCGCCAGATCGCCATGTATCTGAGCCGCTCGCTCACCAAGGGCTCGCTCATGGAAATCGGCGAGGCCTTCGGCGGCCGCGATCACGGCACCGTCATCCACGCCTGCAAGAAAGTGACCGAGAAAATCGCTGGCGAGCCCGGCATCAAGGAAGTGATCGAGCGCATCGAAGCCGGGCTCCGGCGTTGATTTTCACCAGCCCGGGGATTCTTCAGGGAAATTCACAGAAAACTTGCCAAGGGGGCGGCAAAGGGGAAACTCACGCCATCCAACCATCAGGCATTCATTCATGAAGTTCCGAATCTCCAAGGAAGCGTTTTTAGAAGGACTACAGAAAGTTCAACACGTGGTCAGCAACAAGACCACCCTGCCCATCCTATCCAACGTGTTGATGGTCGCCAGAGACGGCCGCATCCAGTTCACCACCACCGATCTTGACGTGGGGATCACCGGCTCGGTCGAGGCCCAGGTGGAAAAGGAAGGAGCCACCACTCTGCCGGCCAAGCGCCTGGTCAGCATCGTGCGTGAGCTTCCCTCCAGCGAGATCGAGTTTTCCGTGGATGCGAAAAACTATGCCTCCATCCGCAGCGGCCCGTCGTTCTTCAAGATCATCGGCCTCGGCGTTGCCGAGTTCCCGCCGCTGCCTGACTTCTCCGGTGCCAAGGAGTTCAAGATCCCGCAGTTCACCCTCCGCGACGGGCTGAAGAAAACCTCCTATGCCATCTCCAACGACGAGACGCGCTATGTCCTCAACGGCATCTTCACCTCATTCCGCGATGGCAAGATGACGCTCGTCGCCACCGATGGCCGCCGCCTCGCCATGGTCGATGCCGACCTGGAATTCCCCGCCTCCCATGAGTCCGACGTGATCGTGCCCACCAAGGCGGTGCAGGAACTCCAGCGCCTGCTCGGCGAAAATGGCGATGTGATCGTCAGGCTCAGCGACAGCCAGATCTCATTCACCATCGGCGACACCCTGCTCTGCAGCAAACTCATCGAGGGGAACTACCCGAACTACCGCCAGGTCATTCCCGGCGACAGCAACGAGCGCGTCGTCATTCCGCGCGAGGCGCTGCTCGAAACCGTGCGCCGCGTTTCCCTGCTCTCGTCGGAAAAATCCAATTCGGTAAAACTCGTCTTCGGCGAGAACCGCATCGAAGTCACCGCCAACTCGCCCGACGTCGGCGAGGCACAGGAATCGCTCGATGTCATCTATCAGGGCCCGGCCATGCAGATCGCATTCAACCCCGAGTTCCTCCAGGCCCCGTTGCGCGCGCTCGATAGCGACGACGTCTATCTCGACCTCATCGATGAAATGAGTCCCGGCGTGCTGCGCATCGAAGGCACCTTCCTCTACGTGCTGATGCCGATGCGTGTCACCAACTGAGCGGCTCCGCGGGCCACGCTCCGCTCAAGCGGGCGGCGATGATGCATCATCAAACCAGTGGCTTTCGAAGGCTCGCGCATGATTGTCAGAATCCTCGCCCTCCAGTTTCTTGTCCCGGTCGCCCTGCTTTCGGCTGAGACCCGGCTTTGGCGCAATGCAGAGGACACGAAATCCATCGAGGCCAGGTTCGTGAAGCGCGATGCAACGAGCGTCACCGTGCTGCGTGCCGATCGCCGCGAGGTGAGTATCCCGCTCGATCGAATCCACCGTGACGACCGCGCATGGCTTGAGAAGAGCCACCCGCTTCCCGCCGCTGTGCCAGCGCCACCGGCCATCATGGTCTTCGACGTGCTCGAATTCGGCGACCAGCGCGGGCAGGTCGTGGAAAAGCTCAAGGCAAGCGGCCTGGTGAAAATGACCTTGCCGGAAACCATGCTCGCGCGCACCGGGCTCAACGGCGTTTTTCAAACCCTGCAAAAAACCGGCGGCCTCGATGCCTCGCTTTACTTCGACTGGTGCGAGAACGGCGGTCTCATTGAAATCACCCTGCGCACCGCCGCAATCACCGGAGATGGAATGGAGGCGCGCATCAACGCCTGCTGGAAGGAGTGGATCGACCCGCTCACCACGCGATACGGACCACCGCTGCAAGCCAACGGAAATCTCGATATCGCCTGGCTCCAGGACCACAGCATGAGCGCCACCCATCTCTGGAAACTCGAAAACCGTGGCACTGTCATGCTGGGTGCCGCCCGCGAGGGCAATGGCTATCACATCGCTGTGCGCTCCACCACCGCGGACATCAAGCCGGTCTTCGTGCCTGCGCCGGCACCGGAGGTCGAAGGATCATGACGGCCGTGGCTTGCCGGCGGTGGAAAATTTCTCGACCGCCCGCCCGCCCGGCGCGATCTTCCCGGCAAATGATGAATCCATGCATGGCCTGAAGTCCACCCCACCGCATCATCCCGCATCCCGCACGCTCGTCCGTGCCATCGTATCGCTGGCCGCCACGGCCGCGCTGGCCACCGGGGATTTCCGCGAGTTCAAGGATGTCACGGGACGCACGCTGAAAGCGGAATTCGCCGGGTTGGAAGCGGGGCAGGTGATTCTCAAGCTCCCCAATGGCAACCTCGCGAAGGTGCCGGTGGAGCGGTTATCCAAGGACGACCACGACTACATCGCCGCGCAGCAGGCGAAGAATGCCGATGCCGCCAAGGCGGTGAACGGGGCGCTCGGCTTTCCAGCCTTCAGTGCCGGTCACTTCGCCACCCGCAAGGCGGTGGAGATCGCTGCAACGATGCAACTGCCGCTCGAAAGCGAGTCGCCCGTCGGTAACAGTTGGCGGCTCTACGCGGCCGTGCGCAAGCCCGGCTACACGCTCTTCGGCGCAGTGCCCTACTCGGTGGCTCTCTACTCGAATGCCAACGGCGAGGCGGAGTCGCTCTCCATTGTTTTCGCCAACAAGGGCGACTACGGCAGCAAGGCCGGCTTCGCCACCGAACACTTCAACCAGAAGGCTGGACCCGACGAACCGACCAGCCTGGCCGATGCCATGAAACGCGATCACGATTTGATCGAAAAAGCGCTCACCAAGGCCTTGGGCGAGGGCGAAAAACAACGCTTCGGCGATACCGGCACCCGCCGCACCGCACTGCGCTGGGATTGGAATGAACACTCGTTTCTGCTCTCCCTCGTCGAGGGGGAATACGTCTCGGTGCAGGTGGTTTCCAGTTCGCATGCCGACGCCGGCGGACGCAGCGGCCGGGTGTCCGATGCGGATGTGCGTGCGCGCCTGGAATTGAGTGTCCGCCGTGGGGACAATGGCGATGTCTGGGTGAGCGGAATTCCGATGGTGGACCAGGGGCCCAAGGGCTACTGCGTGCCGGCCACCTTCGAGCGCGCCATGCGCCACATGGGCGTGGAGGCGGACATGTATCTGCTGGCAATGGTCGGCCAGTCCTCCGCCGGCGGCGGCACCGTGGTCGAGTGGCTCATCGAGAATCTGCGCTCGCAGGTTTACCGCAAAGGCCGGCGGCTGCGTGACATCGCCGTGAGTGATTTGCGCATCCGCGATTTGCAGCGGCACATCGATGCCGGCATCCCGCTGCTCTGGCGCATGTGCTCAATGCCGGAATACAACGAGATCGCGGGTAAGAACACCGACACCCGCGGCGGCGATGCCCATGCCGAATGGCTGGCATCCGTGCGCAAGGATTTCGCGAAACGCGGGAAACCTTCCGACAACCACCACCTCTGCATGATCATCGGTTACAACGGGAAAACCGGCGAGGTGGCCGTCTCGGACTCCTGGGGCAAGCACTTCGAGCTGCGCTGGGTGCCCATCGAGGTGGCCAATTGGGTCAACAACGGCGACCTCATCGTCATCCAGCCGTGACGCGCAGCGATGAGTTGATTTCCCTCCCCACGGCGTCTCCATTGGCGGCATGAAACTCCTGCTCATCGGCCACGGATACCTCGGATGCGAAGTGGCGCGGCAATTCACCACCGCCGGCTGGGAAGTGACGGCATGCTCGCTGTCCGGCGGCGATGGCGCGCTGGCCTGCGATGTGGGAAACCCCGCGGATGTGGCGCGGCTGCCCGCTGCGGATTTCATCGTCCACTGCGCGGCATCGGGCCGCGGCGGCGCGGAGGCCTACCGGCGCGTGTATGTCGATGGCTGCCGGAATCTGCTGGCATGCCAGCCGGGCGTTCCGCTGTTGTTCACCTCCAGCACCTCCGTTTACGCGCAATGCGATGGCTCCGTGGTCACCGAGCAAAGCCCGGCCCGGCCGGATCGCGAAACCGGCAGGCTCCTGCTCGAGGCGGAAAACGTCACCCTTGCCGCAGGCGGCATCGTCGCCCGGCTCTCCGGCATTTACGGCCCGCATCGCAGCGTGATCCTGAAAAAATTCCTCACCGGCACGGCCGTGATCGAGGAGGACGGCAGGCGATACCTCAACCAGATCCACCGCGACGATGCCGCCCGCGCCATTCTCCACCTGGCCACCTGCGGCATCCGCGCGGAAGTCTTCAACGTCTGCGATTCCACACCGCTGACGCAGTTGGAATGCTACCAGGCGCTCGCCCGCATCTTCGAGCGCCCGCTGCCGCCCACGGGGCCGCGCGACCTCGACCGCAAGCGCGGTTGGACGCACAAGCGCGTCTCCAATGCCAAACTCTGCGAAGCCGGCTGGCAGCCGCGATTCCCCTGCTTCCTCGACGCCGCCCGCGAAATCCTCCCGACTCCCAGGGCCGACGCATCTTGAAATCCTGAATTTTTCACCGCCAAGACCCCGGCAAGCATACTTCAAAAAACCAAGCCAACAGGCGGTTGAAGCGAAGCTGGCACAACGGCGCACTCCTGCGTGGGTGCCCTTGCGGGCGGCGGCCATCACATTTTCCACCGCGCAGACTTGCGGGAAGAGGTGCTTGTGGGATTTCATTCCGGGCTTGGCGCTTGCAA
>JALRFY010000290.1 GCA_023253625.1 Akkermansiaceae bacterium
GCCAGATCAAACGCAGAACCCGCGTAGTCGGCCTCTTCCCAAGCGAGGAATCCTTGCAACGACTCGTCACCGCCGTCCTCGTCGAAATCTCCGAAGCCTGGGACTCCGGAAAATCCTACCTCAAACCACAAAACTAACAGAAAACCAAAACCACAGCCACCTGCTTCAACTAAAAGCCTTGAAGAATTTTACAGAAAAAAATTTGCGCGGCCCGGTGGCTTGGCATATGGCAAGTCCCGTAATTGTTCCCATGAACCACCTTGCGCAAAATCGCATACTTGCTTCAAAACGCGGAAACACGGGCTTTGCCTTGGTGGTCACGCTTTCGCTGATGGTCCTCCTCACGGTGATTGCGGTGGGATTGTTGAGCCTGTCGGCGGTTTCCCTGCGCAGTTCCTCGCAAGGAAGCGCCCAGGCTGAGGCCCGGGCCAACGCCCGGCTGGCCCTGATGCTGGCGATCGGGGAACTGCAAAAATACGCGGGCCCGGACCGGGCGGTCACCGCCACATCCGAAATCCTTGCCGCATCGACGGCTGCTGTGGCCAAGCCGATTACCACAGGCGTCTGGGAGTCCTGGTGGGACTTCAACCCGAATGCGTCTCCCGACTACAAGACGGAAAAGACCAGCCGGTTCCGGCGCTGGCTGGTTTCCAGCAGCGAGATGGAGGCTCCCAGCTCCCGGGACTTCGTGATGAACGCGTGGACGGGCAAAACCGTCGGACTCGTCGACACAGGTTCACTTGGCACCGGTGCCACCGCCGCTGCCAAAGTGACCGCCGGCCTGGTGCCGCTTTCCAAAAATGGCAAAGTCCATGGTTCCTACGCATGGCATGTGGCCGATGAATCGGTGAAAGCCAGAATCAACCTTTACCGCGATCCTGGCCAGAATGCCACGTTGGCGCAGAAGCGTGCCTTGCTTGCGGGCCATCGGCCGGATCCCTCGGTCATGAAAAGTCCTGCCGGACAGTTGCTGGAAGGCATCCTGCCCACCGATCTCTCCCCGGACGAATTCACCGAGGCCACGGCAAGCACTGGCAGAATCATCGATCTCGAGCAGGCTGAACTCCTCGATCAGGCAAAAGGAAGAATCAAGCCGTTCCGGAATGACATCACCCCCTATTCGCTGGGGGTGATGACCGACGTGCGCGGCGGCGGACTCAAAGAGGATTTGTCCTCCATGTTCGAAATGGGCAATGCGACCACCAACACGCTGCCCGCCGGGTTCGATGGCAGGAAATTGTATCAGTCCACCCACGGAATCACCGGGGTCTCCGATCCCTACTGGAGTGCACTGGCGGGTTACTACAATTCCTTCCGCAAACTGACCCATCCGGAGACAAACCCGACCTTTGCCCTGCAACCGAATTCCACCACCATCGATCCGGTGCCAACGTCATACAACCTGGCCCCGGTCATCGCCAAGGTCGATACCATCTTCAGTCTGGTGGCCAGGCCGTGCACCGAACTCCATTGGTTCGACTATGCAGGCGGCAACAACGGCATGCTGAGTAACTATGATTACTTTGCCGGCATGGTCGTCACGCCGGTTGTCACCCTGCACAACCCGTACAATGTCAACCTCTCATTCCACAAAATGCTGGTGAACTTCGTCAACCTGCCGGTTGCCTTCAACTTCACGCTGATATCAGGCGGGAGCGGCCCCTCTGAAAGGAAATCGGGGTCCCAAAGCAGGGTTCCAGGAACCTTCGAATCTCTCAATACCATGGTGCAACCCAGATTCCGGGGCGACAAATTGTTTGGGGTGAATATCGCCAATTGGAGGACTCCCGATCCTCTATCGAGAAATTCCGAAATTGCCGGGCCGGTCGTCATGAAGCCGGGCCAAACGCTGATATGCGGACCGGTCCTGCCCCCCGGCGCATCCCTCAAGACGGATTCCGTTCTGGGCAGCAACACGCTGGGTTTTGATTGGGAAAATGACCTCACCACGGCCATCAAGGCGCAACCCTCGTACATCCCCGGCATCGGCTTCGAAGCC
Source organism: Akkermansiaceae bacterium (assembly GCA_023253625.1). Classification (GTDB taxonomy): domain Bacteria; phylum Verrucomicrobiota; class Verrucomicrobiia; order Verrucomicrobiales; family Akkermansiaceae; genus Luteolibacter. Next base: position 2,000 of record JALRFY010000290.1, read on the forward strand.
TATGGCTTCGGCCTCTCCCTGCGCGACACCGCCGCCAACCCAAAAGTGTCACTGACAACGGTCACTGACAGGTTTTACGTGGAGTTCCAGACGCAGCGGCCGAGTTGGTATCTTGACGATTCCACTACCAATAAGAAGGAAGCGGACCCTTCGTTTGCGGTGACCGCCCAGCTCCAGACCCACCCCAAGCGCCCGCCCGTCGACTATGCCAACCTCGTATTCAACTACCAGGATGACAGCAGCCTCAAGAAGTTTTTCGACAACCGGGTTTTCCGTTATCCCCCCACCGGTTCCCTGACCGGCACTCAGTGTGCTGCCCCGGGTGGGATTACCTACGGCGCACAGGGCGTCTACGTGCATCCGTTTGCCATCTTCTCCGCTTGTGCCCGCACCACCAGCGGCGGCGTGTATGAAACAGGCAAACGCACCAGGAGTGCGATGGACAGTCCCCAAGTCAACCTGCTCAGGGACGGGCGCCTGGCCGGCAAGCCCTTCCTTTTCCATAACCCGTCCCGAACGAATTTCGTCATGGACCTGTCCGCCGATAAACCAGGGACGCAGGCATACGAACTCAATTTCCAGCCATTCCTGAGCAAGGGGGATTACGCGGACTACATGGATGTGGATGGCAACCGCGTCCCGGCCCTCACCGGCAACAAGACCACCACCGGCATCAAATCCGGCAGTTACCTCGAATTGCCCAGCGGCCCGCTGCAAACGCTCGCCGACTTCCGCCGCTCCAACGCCCTGACCACCTCATACCCACCGCATTTCGTGCAGCCCGTCGCCAATTCGCTGCTTCATCCGCTGATGTCGGCCGACAAGGTGATTGAAACCAATCCGGGCATCGCCAGCAACTCATTGCTGGATCACTCGGTTCTGGCCAACCACGCGCTCTACGACCGTTTTTATTTCTCCACGTTCGCCACCCGCGGCAACACCAAGCCGGACGCTGTCTTCGAGCAATTCATGAACGGCGGCACGCCGCTGGCATCGCAGGCCTTCCAGCCGTATCTGCCCTTTGGCAAGACCGTGGCCACCGCCCAGGACGAGTTGTTCGCCGGCGGAGCGCCGAAGGATGGCACCTACAAAATCGCCGCCGAATACCAGATGATCCGCGGCCCCTTCAATGTCAACTCGACCAGCGTGCAGGCGTGGAAAGCAGTGCTGGCCGCCATAAACCATGGCGACTTGACCACCCTGTGGGCGCGGACCGCCGCACTGGAGACCCGCAAGGCGGCCGGCACGCCAATCAGTCCGATGTCGCTGGTCAACGGGGGAGGCATCCCCGGCAACCCAGTGGATGCCTCCAAGATCGACAACCCGAGAACCAACGAATGGAACGGTTGTCGCGAGCTGACCGAACTCGAACTCGACAAGCTGGCAACTGAAATCGTTGCTCAAGTGCGCGAACGGGGGCCGTTTCTCTCCATGTCGGAATTCGTGAACCGCCAGGTCGGTCCGGCCGGTCCGCTGACCTTGGGCGGTGCACTTGAGGCCGCCATCGCCAGGGCCGGGATCAATGAGAAACCAAACGCCAGCTTGGCCGACTCATACCTCAATCAGGTGCCGATCGAAGAAGCGGATGTCAGTGATCCGAAGCTCTACAGCTACAAAACGCCGGCCGCCACCACCGGCAACCCGGCCGCAGGTGCTCCCGGCTGGGTCAACCAGGGGGATCTGCTGCGCATCCTGGAACCGGCTGCCACGGTGCGCGGCGACACCTTTGTCATCCGCACCTACGGGGAGGCACAGGACACCAGCGGCATTATCACCGCCCGCGCCTACGCCGAGGCAGTGGTGCAACGTTTGCCGGAATACGTGGATCCGGCGGACCGCCCGGCGCTCAATACTGCGGTGGATCCTACGGCGAAGGCGGCAAACAGGACATTCGGGCGACGCATCCAGCTCGTATCATTCCGATGGCTTTCAAAAGACGAAATCTGACCCGCATGTTTCATCAATCATTCCTCTCCATCGTGGCAATCGCCGGGCTCTCACTCGCGGCTCATGCCCAGGAAAAGGGGAAGCCGGTTCCAGTGCAAATCCGCGCGGTGTTGCATGATCCGGCAAACCCCGCCGCCAATCTTTTTTACACCGACAAGACGGGAGCCGTGGTCCAATTGGATTTCAGGCCCAAGGATTTGACGGACCCCTTGCTCATGCTGCCGGCCAATGGCTCATTGGTGCTTTATGACAAGGCCGCCATCGATCCCGGGAACCCCGCTGCGAGTCTGGCGGCAAGTGCCAGGCTGCCAGCGGGAATCAAACGGGCGATCATCGTCGTGCTGCCGGCCCGTCCCGGAGCAAAGCCCGCATACAGGCTGCTGGTCATCGATGATTCCGTGGATGCCTTTCCAGGTGGTGAATCCCTGGTTTTATCCCTGATAGGTGTGGAAACGGCCATTCAAGCCGGAGAGCACAAACTGCCCGTTCATCCGGGTAAGATCACCAGGGTGCCCCCCGTCAGGAAAGTCAATGAATTCAACATGGCCCAGACGAATTTTTATTACAAGGATGGCGGATCATCGGTCGCATTTGCCGAACGCCAGTTGCAGTATATCGACGCCTGTCGGCGCCTTTTCATCATTCATGCCACACCGGGTGCCCTCCAGCCGACGGTCACCACCATAGTGGACATCAATGCCAAGGCGGGGCCGCTCCCAGCCCCACCCTGAGGTCCGGCTGGATTGGCGCTTGGCAGGCTGTCCGCCCCGGCCCCCGTTCGTCAGGTCTTCGGGGACTTCTTTCGTGGTCCGGTCGCGGCTGGCCCGAAAACCCATTTTCTATCCTATCAGCGGATAGGTGGCCGTGACAAAAAATCTTCCATCGGGGATGGATGTGTGGAGACTCCGACTGCACGGGATTTCCCGGCTGGTTTCCGAATACGAAGCCGGGGCTCCGCGCCGCCATTTTGGATGCCGCCGGCATTTGCCCGGCAAATCGTCAAAAACCTGAACCTCATCCCATGATCATTCGAACGCAAGATCGGGCACTTGCTTTCAAATCCAGAACCAGGGGCTTTGCCCTGGTGGTCACACTTTCGCTGATGATGCTGCTCACGGTGGTTGCGGTGGGCCTGCTGGGTTTGTCCGCGGTGGCCCTGCGCAGTTCCTCGTCGGGATCCGCGCAGGCGGAGGCTCGGGCCAACGCCCGGCTGGCCCTGATGCTGGCGCTCGGGGAGCTGCAAAAGCAGGCCGGGCCGGACACACGGGTCACCGCGCCGTCAGACCTTGTGGATCCGGGCAGCCCGCCGCTCACCGGCGTGTGGCGCAGTTGGGAGGGGAGCAACCACGAAACCCGCGGCAATTTCGCCGGACGGCCGATCACGCCGGACTACGCCGCCAAGAAGAAGGCGGAGTCGGGTGGCGGACGCTTCCTGACCTGGCTGGTTTCCGGTGCCGTGGCCGGTGCCCCGCCGGACAATCCCGCCGCGCTTGTCGGGAGGACGCCCAGCGCGGGCTCGGTCCCGCTGTTGTCCACCGGAACGCTGGCACAGGGCGATACCCGGCAAATCCACATGGTGCCACAACCGATGACCGAAAACGGTTCCTTCGCCTGGTGGGTGAGCGGTGAGAATCAGAAGGCGCGGCTGCCCCGTCCCCATCAACCGGATGACAAGACCTCCGTGGCTGGCTGGTCGGTGATTGCAAAAACCCACGCGGTGGCGGACCCCGAGCCGTTCGCGCTCGATGCGCTGCTGGCCGATCCCAAACCTTCGGAAAAGGCGATCACGCTGAATACAGCGGACCTCATTGCCAAGCAGGGTGCCACCACCAGTCCCAGAGGGTTTTATCTCGATCTCTCCGCCAGTTCGGTTGGCCTGCTCACCAACACTGCCACCGGCGGATGGCGCAAGGACCTTTCGCTGCTTACCGAGAGCTGGGACCGGCAGCCAAGCTCGCGACTGCCATTCTTCCAGATCAATTCAACCACCGCCACAAATGCAACCCGCCCTGCTCCCGGCAATGCCGTGCCGGCCGGATCGATACTCTATCCCTGGGCGACTTACCGCAGCCCCGACCACATCCCGATCTATCAGCACGGGCCGGTGACGAGCTGGGCGAACCTCGTCGATTGGGCCACCCACTACAAGCGGGCAAGCGTCGCGAGGGGAGGCCAGATCACCTCGCCCATCCATTCGGTTGCCATCGATACCCGTTCGGAAAACTTCGAGTTCCTGCACAAGGTGCGCGTGCTGCCCCTGATTGCGCGGATGCAGTGGGTGTTTTCGCACAGCGCGGTCCAGCCGGCAAACAGCCGCGGGCAGTATGAGCCCAGGTTGCTGCTAACCCCGGCGATCACGATGTGGAATCCCTACAACGTTGAGATCACCTCGCCTCCGAGAATCGACTTCATCATTCCGAAAGCGATGCCGGCGGCCTTGAAATACACCATCAACGGCCGCGAGAACGCCAACTACAATGCCGTGATGGCGGGAGTGACGAATCAGCCGTCACTCGGTGGCGGAACGCTGCGCTTCCAAATCGATACGCCATTCACACTGATGCCCGGCGAGACCCGCCTATTCAGTCCTGCGTCCGTCACGCCGGTCGCGGACAACGCGAACATGGTTCTCCATCCCGGCTACCGCAGCGGTGGCGGCCACTATTTCCCGGTCAAGGACACCAACGGCCAGAACCTGCTGCTGCCCGGATCCGCCACTCTCAAGGCGGAGGCGAAATTCGACACCATCGAGGAGGATCGTGCGCAGGGCGTGGGCATCTACCTCGACATGATCGTGCCGCGCAACGGCGAGAGCCGCCGTCATTTGGTTTACCGGATGGTTTACACGGCGGATGTCGCCGGCATGGTGTATCCGCCGTTGCGCAACCTCGCCGAGGGAACCCTCAGCCAATGCGCGACCAATCCCCAGCCGTTCCTGTCAACGATTTTCGGCGCGCGCACGGCCAGCAACACCCATCTCGCGGCCAAGGGGTTCGTTCAGTCAAGTCCGCTGGTCAACTACACGGCCATGGGCCGCAAGGACGAGGTGGAGGACACCATTCGCAGGCATTATGGCGGTACTGCCCACCCGGTGAATTCGCCATTCGACTACAGTTTTGTCAAACACGCTCCGGGTGGCGACAGCCAGTTGCCCAATGCCAGCGACTCAACCGCGCGCGGCTACATCGTCACCGGATTCAACAAGGCCGACGGACTCTCGCGCTGTGTCATTGCCGAGCTCCCCGTCCGCCCGCTCGCGTCGCTCGGCGAACTCGTCAATTGGGACCTGCGCTACGAAAACCCGATTCCGCCTTACGCCATCAACCTGATCGGCAATTCGGACGCATCACCGCTGTTGCCAGCAAACGCCGTCTGCAACCCGCGCGACGCCTCGCTTGCCGAGAACCTGCAATACGACGATTCCTACTGCGCCAACCACCTGCTTTTCGATGACTGGTTCGTCTCGTCCATCACGCCGGACCCCGGCACCCTGGGGGCGGCCGCGCGCAGCCAGAAGGAAACCTACGCCGGCTTTCTCACAGGAGAAAAGCCGCTTTCCAACCGCTCATACCGCCCGGTCCGCGTGGACCGGATCGCGTCCCCGATGGACAGTGACGCGATCTATCAGAAAAACGTGGTGCCAGTGAATGCATGGCAGACGATCGCCTCGCGGATCGAGGTTGAGGGCATGTTCAACGTCAACTCCACATCCGTCACGGCCTGGCGGGCCATGCTCGGCCACGTCCGCAACCAGCGCGTCCCCTACATTCGCGAATCCGGCGGAGTATGGAATACCGCTCTCTCCGGGGAGCTTGACCACGTCTGGAGCCGCTTCAGCATCGCGGGCGATGCGATGGCGGGCACCCCCGGCTCCTCCGGGGCTTTCCCAGAGGCCACTGAATTCGCCGGCTTCCGCACGGTGGATGGCGATTTTCTCGACGCCCTGTCGAAGGACGTGGTTGAGCAGGTCCGCCGCCGCGGCCCCTTTCTCTCGTTGTCCGAATTCGTCAACCGCCAGCTTTCCTCGGGAGATCTCGCCCTTGCAGGCACGATCCAAGCCGCCTTGAACAAGCTCGCGGAAAACAATTCCACAGACCCCTTCCGCGAAATCAAGGCGCTCTCGACCGTGGCGACGGCCGATCCACCAAACCCGCCAAGGGCGGTCTATGACGAGGAATACAAGTTCCGCGAGGCGGGGGCGGGACACAGCGCCTACGGTCTGCCCGGTTGGACGCGTCAAGCCGACATCCTGCGGCCGCTCGCTCCCATCCTATCCGCGCGCGACGACACTTTCACCATCCGCAGCTATGGCGACGCACGCGATGCGAATGGAAACATCCTCGCCCGCGCATGGTGCGAAGCCATCGTCCGCCGGGACCGTGATTTCATCGATCCCTCCGAAGCGGCGGATCTGAGGAGCGTGCCCAAGAACCCGGCCAACCGGACTTTTGGCCGCCGCTTCGAGTTCGTCTCATTTCGCTGGCTGGCGCATGCAGAAGTGTGACAGTTCTTTTCCATCCATCCGCCACATATGATTCCGTTGTTTCGAACCATCATATCATTGCCTCTGATTGCCATGTTGTGTGGAAGTGCGTTGGCCCGTGAGACGGCAAAGGAACGCACCTGCCGCATTCTTTTCCTCGAAGGTCCGGACAGCGCACCAAGCGTCCTCCATCTGTTCGACGGGACCCACGCGCAGGAAGTCGAGCTGCCGCGCATGAATCTCTCTCCGGTCTATGACCTGCCTGCTGGAAAGCTGACGCTCACCCTGTTGCCCGCCGCTCCCGCCGATCCGGGGAAACTTCCCGCCGGGGCGCCGAGCGTGATGGTTGCCGATTCCGTCCCCGATTTCTATCTGCTGCTCACCAGCGATCCATCCAATAAAATCGCACCCGTGCGCATGCAGGTCATCAATGCCGCCGTGGACCGGCTCAAGCGCGGCCAGATGCTGTGGTTCAACCTCACCCATTTCCAGGTTGGCGGCCGGATCGGTTCCGAAAAGCTTCTCATCCGCCCGCAGTCCACCGTGACACTCGATCCGCCGGCGTCCGGTGCCACGAATTATCCGGTGGATCTGGCCTATCGCATGCCCGACAAGGAGGCTGTCTATCCGATCTGCGAAACGCAATGGCTGCACGATCCGCGCAGCCGCAGCCTGGCCTTTATTTTCGCCAAACCCGGCGTGCGCACCCCGCGCGTGCTGGTCTTTCCGGATTACCGGCATGCCGAGCAACAAGAAGATGCATCGCAATAATGACGATGCGGCATAGGCGTATTGCCATTGATCCTGGATCAATGATCAAAGGCCGAACCTCTTCCCATGACCACCCGCACGCAAGATCGGACGATAGCCGTCCAAGCCGGAACCAGGGGCTTTGCCCTGGTGGCCACGCTTTCGCTGATGATGCTGCTCACGGTGGTTGCCGTGGGCCTGCTGGGTT